>CAZFUM010000124.1:0-6936 GCA_964521965.1 uncultured bacterium
CCCTCGGGCAGGGCATGGTTTACGCGACTCAGCCGACCTAGCAGCAATCCATTTTGTTCCAGCAATAGTACGCCCTGGCGCTGCGAAAGCTGGCCACTCAGGTCGGGCACGGCCACGTGCTTGGTGCCTTTTGAAAGAATAAGCTGCACCGTACGGCCCTGCTTGAGCGTAATACCGGGTTCGTATTCTTGCCAAAGCACCACGCCATAGGGCGCCTCAATCGAGAAGCGTTCTTCACGCACTTCTAGCTTCAAACCCGCTTGAGCGAGTTTGCGCTCGGCCTGAGATTTATATTGGCCCTTAAGATCGGGCATGGATACCTTGCCGCCCTTGACCGCCACATTGAGCGTGATATAGAAAACAATCAGGCCAAGCAAGACGGCCCGGGCAATGAGCTTGACCCACAACATCAGGCGCCCACCTTGCGAATATCTCGGCCTTCGGCATCTTTGCGGCGCAGCTGCCCGCAGGCCGCATCAATGTCGCCGCCCTTTTCAGTGCGCACGAGGACCACGCGACCGCTGTCTTTCAATATCTTTTGAAAGGCCATGATTTTGGTGAAATCTGGCACATGAAACGGCAAGCCGGCCACAGGATTATAAGGGATGAGATTAATCTTAGCCTCGAGCCCGCCGATGAGGCGCGCAACAGCGCGTGCCTGCTCGGGGCTATCATTCACCCCGTCAAAAAGAGTGTATTCAAAGGTCAACTCGAGGCCGGTCTTCTTTTGATAGTCGCGCAGCGAGCGCATCAATTCTTTGAGTGGATAACGACGATTAATGGGCATGATGCGACCGCGCGTCTCGTCGTCTGCAGCGTGCAATGAAACAGCCAAACGAACCTTCAAGCCTGAGTCTGTGAGCGCGTCAATGCCCGACACCACGCCACATGTCGAGAGTGTCAAATGACGGGGTCCCCAATGGCGGCCAGCGCTATCGCAAAGTATGCGTAGTGCTGTCTCAACATGGGCCCAATTATGCAAGGGCTCGCCCATACCCATAAAAACAAGATTATCAATCGACTGACCCATCTCGCGTTCAGTTTCAAAAACTTGGGCCAAAATTTCTCCCGGACTTAAATTTCTGCCAAAGCCAGAATCGCCCGTGGCGCAAAATGTACAGGCCATGGCGCAGCCGACCTGTGTCGAAACGCAGGCCGTATTTCTGCCTTCGTGGGGCAAGAAAACAGTCTCGATGGTCTCGCCGTCAGCACAGGCATAGAGAAATTTTGCCGTGCCGTCGCGCAGTGAAACCTGCTTGCGATTTATCTCTAAACCGCCGATGCGCGAACGCTGACCGAGTTTGTCGCGCAATTCGTTAGAAAGATTGCTCATCGACGCAAAATCACGCGCAGCTTTGCGATGCAACCATTCAAAAACCTGCTTGGCGCGAAAAGGCTTCTCGCCCCAGCTAACAAAAAGCTCTTGCAGCTGCGGCAAGCTTAGGTCGAGCAAGTCGGGAATTTTAGGTATGGCGCTGCTAGTCATAAGCCCTGAAACAAAGAAATAAGAAGAAAATGATTATAGGGCCCAGGGCTTGGGGGGCCAAGTCAGCTTAAGAGGCTTGTTGGCTCAGAAAATGCTTAATTTGCCGGGCGCCATCGTGATCTAGGGCGGCCAGGCGCACGCCAGCTTGGGCGCCTTGCGGGGTCCCTTGGCACCAAACGATATCGCCCAGAGCCTTGACCACGGTTTTTTGTCCGGGCAAATGTAGATCAAAAATAGCGGAAACACCTGCTTCAACAGCTTTTTCTAGCGAAATTTTCAAGCCCGAAGCCGACACATCCAGTGTATGCGCACCAAACATGCCCGAGCGCGGACGCGACATAGCCAAGCCTGGCGTATCTAAATCAGGATAGCCATCACCATCGAGAATGGCATCGACATCACGCTTCGCAAGAATCCTAAGATCCACACGCATGGTGATAGGGTGGCGAGATTGAATGCGTCGTTCGGGATGGCCAGCCTGCATAACCTCTCAGCATCGGCAACTAGAGGGTAGTAACGCTTAAAGTCTTTGCCAGACGCATAAAAAGTCTATCAAAAGCCACTAAAGATTAAAAGTTAAACGTTTTCGGTACTTAACAAGTTTCCAACAAAAAATAGCGCTAAACCTTAGGCAATGGCAAAACCTAAGAAATTTCGCACTCGTTTAGCTGCTTCATCTCGCATAGCTGCAAAGCGAAGCCCGACTTGGGGAGCTAGCGGGGCTTTTTTGCTCGCCCAGACGACTTCCACTAAAGCTTTAACCACAGAGCGTTCATCGGGCAGGTGCAGGTCGAGCAAGATGGCACTACCCGGTTCAAGATCTGCTCCCGCCAAACGCAGGCCGCTAACACTCAAGTCGAGCGTCTGTGCGCGCAACATACCTACGGGCGGGCTAGGCAACGCAAAACAATGATGCCCGATCTCTTGGCAGCCTTGGCCAGCGAGTATGTTCTCAAGCTCGACAGCATTTAGCTTCTTATAATCAGCATAGACTTGCAAAGTTTGGCGTGGCTTACGGCGTTGATCGCTTACATCATCATTCAAAGGCATAAAATTATTCTAGCCTGACTGGCTCAGTTTACTAGCCCTAGCCCTAAGATTTACTCTGAAAGTATCTGACAAAACGCGCGACATTCTAGCTCTGCTGGAGCCTTACTTTTCTCCACTTGATTTGAGCGCATACTTGCCTGGGCCTTGCGCTACAAAGAAAAGATAAACGGCCATCAACTGCATGGCATGTTCTGCCTCTTTCCATGAACCTTCCATCACGCCATGTTTAAAGGTAGCCACAAACATGGTGAACGCCAAGAATGCGGCACTCGGTCTAAAAAAGAGACCCAATATTAAGAAGAGCGAGCCCAAAGTTTCAGACAACGCCGCACTGAAGCCCCAAAACGTGGGTGCAAAGTTCAAACCAAACTGGCTCATATTGGCGCCGACTTTAGCCCAGCGCTCAGGGCCGCCCATAATCTTTGGCAGGCCATGCCAAGCCATCATGTTGACGCCTAGCGCCAGACGCAAAAAGAGATACGCCATGTCTTTCATAAGCTTGCCTCTTGAAAAGGGGTGGATCGACTTAAAGCCGCCTCAGCGACTAAGGTTTGCGTTTCAAGTGAGCTCTGCAGACGTTGCAACCAAGCTCTACGATCGTCCCCTTTGGGCACAGTCATAGGTTCGCCAAAAGCAAAAACCACCTTGGCAAAAGGTAGTGGAATGATGGTTCTATCCCAACTGCGCAAGCGCAATGCAAATGACGATGCCAAGCCAAAGGGCACCATAGCCTTTTCGCTCATCTGCGAGAGCAGCAAGGCGCCTTCTTGGGCTTTGCGCCGTGGGCCGCGCGGGCCATCTACTGTGATGACCACAAAATCACCCTCGGCCATGTAACGGCCTAATTCAAGCAACGAGGTCGCGCCCCCCCGTGATGATGAGCCCCGAGCCGGTGCAGGAAACCCTAGCTTTTTCAGGGCCGCGGCAATGAGGTCACCATCAAAACTGCGGCTGGCCAAGCCCCGAATACGCTCACCCCGATAGGTACCAATGGTGGGCAAAATGGCTTCGTGCCAAAAAGCATAGATAAAACGTTGGTCCCCCGCATTTCGAGGCACCTTGCCCTGGGGCTGAATCTCGCGCACCCGCCAAGTCATCGCGAGCAGGCGTAAGAAGCCCGCGGCCAAGGCCGGGAGCAGAGCTAAAAGAAGGCGTTGCGACAGTTTACGCGGCATGGGGGGCATTTTAGCAGAGCTCGCCAGCTTAGATTAGAAAATCGTGAGCCAAGCGGTGTATCATAGATCTATGGAGGAATTATGAGCCGCCCTGACTATCGCAATGCCTATCCTGATGGCGTAAGCCCCGAGATGCCGCCCTTAGCTTTTCGCAATCTCAGCCATATGGCCCGAGCCGTAGCCCAAACGCGGGGTGAAAAAACCGCCTTCACCCTTTGCCTGCCCAATGGAGCCGCTGGCAGCCTGAGCTTTAGCCGCTGCGATCAAAGCAGCGACGCCTTGGCCGCTTATCTGCGCGAAGACTTGGGGCTGCAAGCGGGTGATCGTGTCGCCCTGCAAATGCCCAACTGCCTGAGCTACCCCGTAGCGGCCATCGCCTGCTTTAAAGCCGGCCTCGTTATCGTCAACATGAACCCACTTTACACCCCACCTGAAATGAGCCGGCAGCTCAAGGACAGCGGTGCAAAAGTGCTCATCATCATTGATCTCTTTGGCGACAAAGTGGCAGAGGCTGTCGCCGGCAGCGCCGTGAAGCATGTGATTACCCCGCGTTTGATCGAATATTTTTCACCTTTCAAACGCTTGCTGATCCAAACCGTTTTGAAATACGTAAAGAAACAGGTCAAAGCTTGCTTGGTGCCCCATGTCAGTTTGAGTCACGCCCTGGCTGCAGGCCAACGCCGCGTCCATGCAGGCGTCAACCTCGATGCCTATGTGGCAGACCAAAATCTCGACAGCTTGGCTGCCTTGCAATATACCGGCGGCACGACAGGCGTGAGCAAAGGCGCTGAACTGACTCACGGCAACCTGCTGGCCAATGCGGCGCAAGCCCAACGCTTTATCTCAAATCTGCTCTTGCCTGACCAAGATACCGTCTTCACGGCATTGCCCCTTTACCACGTCTTTGCTTTCACAGTTAATTTCTTACTTTTTTATCAAATGGGTAACGACAACGTCATGGTGCCGAGCCCCCGACCCATCAGCAACTTGCGTGAACCCTTTAAGCGTTACCGCTTCACCTGTCTCACCGGCGTCAACACTCTCTTCAATGGCCTCTTGGGCGAAACGTGGTTCAAACAGAATCCACCCAAGTTTCTCAAAGTTGCCGTAGGCGGCGGCACCGCCGTACACCCAGCCGTCTCGCAGGCCTGGGCTGCGGCCACAGGCTCCCCCATATATCAGGGTTATGGCCTAACCGAAGCTTCTCCCGTAGTTTGCTTTAATCCCTTCACGCCAAAAGCTAAAGACGGCAAAATTGGTGTGCCCTTCCCCGGCACCGAAGTGGCCTGCCTCGATGAAAACGATGCCGAAGTTCCCCTAGGCCAGCCAGGGGAACTCTGCGTCAAAGGACCCCAAGTCATGCGCGGTTATTGGCAGCAGCCGGCCGAAACAGAGCTGGTCTTAGTGCGCGGCTGGCTGCGCACGGGTGATATCGCGATCATGGACGAAACGGGCTACTTCGCCATCGTGGATCGTAAGAAAGAACTGATCAATGTGTCAGGCTTTAAGGTCTTTCCTAACGAGGTGGAAGAATGCCTGGGTCGCATGGCAGGCGTTGTCGAAGCGGGTGTGATCGGCATGCCCGATGACAATAGCGGCGAGGCAGTGCGTGCCTATATCGTACTCAAACCCGGTGCTAGCGTAAGCGTCGCTGAGATCAAGGCTCACTGCAAAAAAGAGCTGGTCTCTTACAAAGTGCCCCATCAAATCATTTTCAAGACCGAACTACCTAAAACACCCGTTGGCAAAATCTTGCGCAAAGATCTCAAGGCCGAGGCTATGGCCGAACTCAAAGCATGACCTAGCCGCGCAGCTAGCCAAATCTGGACACGGCCTGCATCGTCATGAATTGAAGGCCTTTTATTGGGCATCCCGGGTCCAGAGCTAGACTTGATCCCTGACTAAGAACCCTCCATAATGAATTTTTAAACCATGATCAGGATCAGCATCGATGGCTAAAAGCCCTTCAGACAACCTATTTGAACTTTCCGGCGCAGACCTTCAAGAGCTGGTCAAGCACGGCATGGAGCGCAAGTACAAGCGCGGCGATGCCCTGTTTGAAGAAGGCGATGAGGTCGAGTCAATTTATTTGGTCAAAGAAGGCCGAATTCACATGACCAAATCTTCGGCCGATGGCACCGAATCGATGGTGGCCTTTTACCAGCCTGGCCAGACTTTCTGCGTGGCTGCCTCAATCATGAAAGACCCCTATCCCTGCAAAGCCGTGGCGGCCACCGATTCGACAGTGGTAAGCATTCCCGATAGCCGTTTCAAGAACCTCTTTGAAAAATTGCCCAGCTTTGCCAAACGCCTGCTCACCGACATGGCGCCCCAATTTTGCGAGGCCCATTGCGACTGCGCTCTCGCGGTTGAAAGCGTAGACAAACGCCTGGCCCACACCCTCTTGCGACTCGACCGCCAATTTGAGGGTGGCGATATTCCCTTCACCCGCCAAGAGCTAGCCCAAATGGTGAACACGACCGTTGAGACTTGCATTCGTGTTCTGTCCGATTGGGATAAAAAGGGCTGGGTCAGCGGTAATCGTGGCAAGATGCGCCTCAGCAACCGCGAAGCCATCGAAGATCTGACCGCCTAAGTCTTAAACGCATTTATGAAATAAAAAAGCCCGGAGCCATCCGGGCTTTTTTGTGTCTGCATAACCCATGTTTAGTCTTACTTAAGGCGATAGACCTGCCCAATTTTGTCTAGGCTCAGTTTGGCACCGCTCTCAGCTTCGCCTTCCATCGAATACCAATAGAGACCATTGGCTATGCTGCCGGTGTCAAAGACCACACTGTGCCAACCTTGACCGCTCCAGGGACCATCTTGGCGCCAAACGCCCACACAAGTCATGCCTTTGGTATAGATTCTCAGAGTCAAAGAGCGAATCTTACCCTGACTCTTAAAACCTAAGCCAAAAAGACTGCCGCTTTGGGGGTTAGGCACAGCCTGAGCCTCAAGCAATTTAGCTTCATCGACATCTTTGTACTCAAATGCATTGATCAGGTCAGCCCCGACGCTTCCCCGCTGAACGTGCAGATCAACCCAGCCTAGGCCAGCGCCCACAGGCGAGTTGAAAGTGATCGTGGTATCGTTCACAACCGTCAGGCCCAAAACAGCCAAGCCGCCCAGAGTCACTGTGCCCACACCCGTGAATCCCGAGCCGGTGAGGGTGACTTGGGTGCCGCCGGCCAAGGGCCCCTGCGTAATATTAAGACCGCTGAT
>CAZFUM010000125.1:0-6857 GCA_964521965.1 uncultured bacterium
TCATTTGACAGTTGCCTTCATTTTGCTAAACTCGCTGCTCGATTGAAAATCATTTTCATCTAGGGAGCGCGGGATGAGAGTTTGGATATGCATTTGGGCCCTGGGTTTGGCTATGAGCCAGGCTGCTTGGGCTGAAGAAAGCCTGCAAAAACAACTGAGTGACCTCAAAGAAGAGGTTCAGTACATTCGTGATAATTACGAGCGTAGTGAGCCCGTAGACATCATCAAGCCCGTGACTGAGTTTATTTCGCCGGATGGCGAGATTATCAGCGCTGAAAAGAAAGCCAGCCTCAGCGTTGCTGAGCAGGCCAGTCTCGAAGAGCGGGTCACCTATCGCAAACTCAAGTTCAACCGCCGCGAGTCGGTCAACGACAAGATCGATTCGGCCATCAACGCGGCCATGGACGGTCATGTCGTGGTGGGCATGGAACTATCGGCCATGTATGAAAACGCTCTGGGACGGGGAGACTTTGTCGATGGCACGGGTGTAACTCGCAGCGCCAATTTAGGGATGGGTAGCGGAGGGGCATCGTTTAACCTCTCCGGCAAGCCCATGCGCAACACCCTGCTTTTTGCCGATTTTGACGCTTCGTCGGGCACTGTGGCCCTGGGCGAAGCCTGGGTGCATGTGCAAGGCCCCAAGAAAGTCTATAGCCTGCAGGCTGGCATTGTGGATTTGGGTGGCAGCTTTGACACCAATCGCGCCGCCAACGATGACTCGTCGCAGTTTACCCACGGTGATTTCGTCAACAATGCGTTGCTTGGCAACCCGGGCAATTTCCCGGGCGCTATTTTGAGGGCTGATTTCACTCGCGCTTACATCGCGGTGGGTGCGCAAAATAGCTTGGGCGCCACAGCGGACATTTTAGATAATCTCTATTGGATCGCTGAAACCGGCATTCGTTACCACTTTGTCGGCGACCTGCAGCTGCGTATCTGGGCGCGTCAGCAACCGCGCGGCTCACAGCAGCCTGACCAGGCCTTGGGCCTGAGCTATGACCACCGCATTAGCCCCAAGGTCATGCTTTTTGGCCGCTACGGCAAGCAATCCTATATCGAAGCCTATGACGAGCTGAGCGACAGTCGTTATGCCCTGAACACGCAGGACTGGACTGCTTCGGGCGGTGTTGAGTTTGTGAATTTTATCCCTAAGCGCATCAAGGACAAAGCAGGCTTGGCCTATGGCCGCACCGATCTGCAAGGCGGCACCCATGAGCAATTCACCGAGGCTTATTATCAGGCTGAACTGACGCCCAATTTTACGCTGGGCGCTTTTGGCAAAGGCCTTTTTAGCCGCACTGTGCCCATGACCTCAGATCCACTTCTTATCGACCCGACGCTGGGCGGCAACCCGGCCGTGAATGACGCGCTTCCCAATGCATGGTCTGCGGGCATCCGCACCGTGATCGCCTACTGACGGAGTAGAATATGAGACCCCTTTTTATAGCAGCTATGCTGCTCTTGTCGCCGCTTTCAGCCGCCCAACACACTATGTCGGGCGGTGGTGATCTGGCAGCCAAGGTTAAAGACTTTTTGGTCATTGTTAACCGTGACAGTTCAGACGTGAATTTCTATTCGCTTTCGATGGGCAAGCACAACAAGGTCTTTCTCGATAAGTATGCCAACCCCCATATGGCCATGATCACGCCTGATTTCAGGACTACCGTGGTAACGGGCCAGGGCACCAATATGCTTTACTTGGTCGACATGGAAACTCTCAAAGTGCGCGCCCGCATTAAGGGTTATGGCGAGCCATCGCACATGGTCATCACGCCAGACAGCCGCTATGCTTTTATTGGCAACATGCATTCGGGCATAGTTTCGGTGGTTGATATCCCCGGCGGTGTGGAAGCTAAAGCGATGGAAGGCTTCAATGAGCCGCATAATTTTGAGGTCACCCCAGACGGCAAGAAGGTCTACGTGGCTAACTTTGGCGCCCACGAGGTTTCGGTCATTGATGTTGAGCGCCTCGAAGTCGTGAAGCGCATATCTGTGGGCGGCATGAACGAACTGACCGGTCTTAACACGGACAAGTACCTGGGTGACGTGCAAGGCGTTCCGGCCCCTAGCATGTCATTGGATGGCCGCTATATTTTCGCGGCCGACTCAGATCTGGGCTTGCTGGCTATCATTGAGACCAAGACCGATAAGCTCGTCAAGACCATCCCCCTGGGCGGTGTGCCGTGGAAGGCCTATCCCTCATCCGACGGCAAATACATGTTAGTGGCAATCAACGAAAGCAATCAGGTGGCGGTCATCGACATTGAGAAGCAGAAGCAAGTGGCACTATTTGACAGCGGTGAAAACATCACAGGTATCAATTTTGTGAATGGTGGCAAAAAGGCTTATGTCATCAGTTCAACCGAGGGCATGGTTTACGCCTATGATTTGGTTTCGCTGGCCCCAGCAGGCAAAATATTGCTCGATCAAACCGTTGAATTGGCAACAGCCACCACCGATGCCGAAGGCAAAAAAATCTATGCCTGCGGCACCAACAACGATACTATTTACGTCATTGACGGTAAGACCGACAAGGTTAGCACCATCGTCGGCGTAGGCAATTTCCCCTGGGGTACCCACCTGATGGGCAGCACCGACAATTATTGCCATTGATGCTTGAAATCTAAAAAAACGATTATTCTTGGCCTTGCGATAGGCCTTTCAGCCTTGATTGGCTGGAAGGCCTTTTCGTATTTAAAGGCCCAGCCTAAAGCCGAAGCCGCCAAGGCTTGGGTCTGCCCCATGCGCTGCCTCAATCGAGTCTATGCTCACCCGGGCGACTGCGATGTATGCCATATGAAGCTTAAATCGCTCGAGCAAAAGACGCTCAAGAGCCTGGGTTTTATTTGTCCCTTGCACCGGTCGAAAAAAGTTTTTGACAAGGCGGGGCCTTGCCCATTTTGCGGTTTGAATCTTAAAGAACATTTTGATGGCCCACGAGAGCCCCAAATTATTGGTGGATTGGGTGTTCAGTGGCCTCAATTCGAGGGACGGGCAGCGCCCTATTTGCGGTCTTATGTAGTTCGTGAGATCGATGTTGAGATTTTGATTCGGGCCAGCGGCAAGTTGCAGGGTAGGGAAATGCAATTTGAAGTGAATCGCCCTTTGCGCCATCAATTGAAATTAGGTGGCAGCGCCATGGTGATGCCACCGGGATATTTTGCCAGGCCTGTGCAAGCCGTGATAAGTCAATTGGGTCCCGGCAAAAAGGTCCGTTTGAACTTGGTTCGATCCTTGCCTGGCGTAGGCTGGGGCCTGGCCGAACTGCGAGTAGCCAGCACACCCCAGCTTGCGGTGCCACTGACAGCCTTGCTCGAGGCCGACGAACATAGCCAGGTATTTGTGCTGAATCAGAGCGGCTTTGCCCCCAGATCGGTGACCGTGACTTTGCGCGGCGAGTCATATGCCGCGGTGCAGGGCCTCAAGCTGGGCGAGAGCGTGGCGGGTTCAGGCGTGTTTTGGTTAGATGCCCAGTGGCGTATGGAGCATCCATGAGGCCACCATGCTGATACGCATGATGGAATACTCGATGCGGCGCTCGGGCAGAGTCATATTGCTTTTTGGATTTCTTGCTGTTTTAGGTGCCTGGTCTGCCTGGCGCTCGCCTTTAGATGCCATCCCTGACCTGAGCGACCCGCAGGTGCTGCTCTCGGCTCGTCTGGCCGGCAGCCCGTCTCAAATCGCAGAGTCTGCTACGGCCCCCATGATGGCTAAGTTGAAGTCCTTAGCGGGCGTTCGTACGGTGCGTGGTTTTTCAGACCTGGGTTACAGCTACTTGACCGTCCTGCTCGACAGTAAAGGCGACATGCCGGCGACGCGCCTGCGCATTCAAGAGTTGGCGGCCGCGTCAAGCGAAGCCAGCTGGACCGTGGCCAGTGATGCTTCGGGGGTAGGTTGGGTTTATCAATATGCGCTTAGCAGTCCGCGCGGCGAGCTCGATCTTTATGAGTTGCGAAGTTTGCAAGACAAGGTCTTGGGTCCGGCTTTGGCCAAGCTCGAAGGCGTTTCAGAAGTCGCGCCCGTGGGCGGCTATGCCTTGCGCTATGAAATCGTGGCTCATCCCGGCTTGCTGCAGGCCCGCGGCCTAAAGCCGGCTGATCTCTTGCAAGGCTTTGCGATTCTGCCCGGCGAACTCAAAGGCAGGCAAGTACTGCTCTCAGAGCGCGACGTACTCTTGGCTTACCGAGGGGCAAACCCGCTACGGTCTGCGGGGCAGGGCACGCTGAGCCGACCGCTGCCAGACGATGCTTTTGAAATTGAAGCTTTGCCCATGCGCTTGGGCGGCATGGTTTTTAGCCTAGGCGAAGTCGCCCGTGTGCGCCGCTCGCCCGAGTTGCGTCGTGGCATCGCTGACCTCAATGGCCAGGGCGAATGCGTGGGCGGCATCGTGATTGCCCAGAAGGGTGTGAACGCCCTGCAATTGGCCCGCCGCGTGAAAGCTGAACTCGAGCAGCTCAAGGCCCACTTACCGCCAGGCGCCGATTTAGTCAGCACTTACGACCGTTCTGACCTGATCAAGGCAACTTTGCGTAGCGTGCGCAGCGAGCTGCTGCTCGAGCTGCTGCTGGTGGCTTTGGTCATTCTTGTTTTCTTGGGCCATTGGCGTTCAAGTCTGATTTTGGGCCTGGCTCTGCCCGTCACGATTTGCTTACATTTTTTGCCCCTACACCTGGCTCAGTTGAGCATGAATCTTATGACTCTGGGCGGTTTGGCTATTGCCATTGGTGACATCATTGATGCTGGCATTGTCTTGGTCGAGAACGGCAACCGGGCATTGGCAGGCCGCAGCTTGGGCAGTGAAGACGAGCGCTTAAAGATATTGGCTCGCTCGCTTGCCTTGCTGATCAAGCCCCTCTTTTTTACGATTTTGGTAGTCGTGGTTTCTTTCTTGCCCATCTTGGCGTTAGAGGGCCAAGAAGGTCGGCTCTTCATGCCTTTGGTGGCTTCAAAATCATTGAGCATGATTTCGGCTCTAGCTGTAACGCTTTGGCTGGTGCCTGCGCTTTGCGCTCGCTATTTGAGAGGCAAGTTCAAACGCGAAGAAGAGCAAGCCTTGGGCGCCAAGCTGCAGGCCAGCTATCGCCCCAGTCTTGAAAAAGTGCTTAAGCATTCCAAGCTTAGCTTGGCGGTGAATTTTGCTTTGCTGGCCGCGACCTTGCCGCTCTTTCTCTGGTTGCCCCGAGAATTTCTGCCACCCTTAAATGAAGGCAGCCTACTTTACATGCCCGTGACCACGGCCGGCGTGCCCACGGCTCAAATCGGGGCTGTGATGAAAGAGGCTGACCGTCGCATCAAGCTCATTCCTGAAGTGCAACGCGTCTTTGGCAAGGCTGGCCGCGCCGAAAGCGCCACAGATCCGGCGCCTTTATCGATGATCGAGAGCACTATCTTGCTGCGCCCCCGCCATGAGTGGCGCGCGGGCGTTGATGAGGCCAGCCTGGTGGCTGAGATGGACCAAGCCCTGCAGTTTGTGGGCCTATCGAATGGCTGGACCCAGCCCATACGCGGGCGCATTGACATGCAAGCCACGGGCATACGCACGCCGTTGGGTCTGAAGATATTTGCGCCAAGCCTCGCCGAGGCTGAGCTAGCCGCTCAGAAGCTTGAGGCCATCTTAATAAAAACAGAAGGTGTGCGAAGCGCCATCGCTGAACGCGCTGGTCGAGCTCCGGCTTTGGATATTCAAGTGGACGAAAAGGCCGCGCGTCAGGCTGGGCTTAGCTCCGCTGAAGTTTTGGGCCAAGTTCTAGCGCATGCAGGTGGCGCAGCCTTGGCAGGCGAAAGTCAGTCAGCCCAGGTTGCGCTGGTCTATCCTGAAGAATTCAGCAATAGCTTTGGAAAGATGCAAGATTTTCCGATATTTGGGTCTGGCAAGAAAGTTTGGCTATTAAGCAGTCTGGCGAAAGTGAGCCTGCGCGAAGAGCCCGAGATGCTGGCCATGGAAAACGGCTTTTACGTGGTCACGATCTATTTAGATTTGCTGGGTCGTGACAACATGGGCTGGGTACAACGCCACAGCAAGCAATTGCCTAAGGCCGTAGAGCTGGGGCCGCGTGTGACTTATGAATTTTCGGGCCAATACGAAGCTGACCAGCGTGCCACGCGACGCCTTATGTGGCTGGTGCCGCTTTGTCTGCTTATCATCGTAGGCCTTTTGACCTTGGCTTTTGGATCTTGGAGCGAAGCCAGCCTAGTGCTGCTCTCGGTGCCTTTTGCTCTGATGGGCGGTGCTTGGATACAGTACTTGCTCAAAATCCCGCTTTCGGTTTCGGTTTGGGTTGGCTATATCGCGCTTTTTGCCGTGGCGGTGCAGACGGGCGTGGTGATGGTGGTTTATTTGCAAGAAGCCCTTAATAGGCGCCTTGCCCAGGGATCTCTGGATGAAGCTGGCCTGCGGCAAGCCGTTATCGAGGGTGCGGTGTTGCGCCTCAGGCCAAAGCTCATGACCGTGGCCACCAATGTGATTGGCTTTTTGCCCTTGCTCATGGCAAAAGGCGCGGGCAGCGACCTCTTAGCGTCCGTGGCCGCGCCACTGGTTGGGGGCATGCTCAGCTCAGCGTTGCACGTGCTATTCATTACACCACTCTTATTTTTTATGGTGAAAAGGCGAGCGATGCGTTTGGGCAAACTACAAATGAGTCAAGTCAGCGAGTATTTGTAAAAAAAATAGGGGCGCACTGCGGTGCGCCCCTACCCATTGATAGTTTTGAGAAAATTTCTTAGAAAATTCGCATAAAGATAAATTCGCAGGTGGCGGCCACGATGCCAGCCGCGGGAATGGTTAATACCCAGGCCCACACGATGTTTTCTGCTACGCCCCATTTGACAGTTGAGAACTTCATGGTCGAGCCAACGCC
>CAZFUM010000126.1:0-6829 GCA_964521965.1 uncultured bacterium
GCTATGGCGGGCCTGGCGCTGATTTGGCTACTCATGCATCGCCAGGGGTCGCGGGCCGAGCGCTTGGCGCCCGCGGCCTCGGCCACGCCAGAGTTAAGCCCTGCCCCGCGCAGCTTATCTGGCCCACGCTTAGCCATTGTTCTAGATGACTGGGGCTACAATGGCCGAGGTTTTGATTACTTGCCACGTTATCCTGGCCGTTTGACCGTGGCTGTTTTGCCGGGTTTAGAATATAGCCGCCGTGCGGCCGTGGCGGCTCGCGCCGCAGGCCATGAAGTGATTTTACATATGCCCGTTGAATCGCAATTGGCTTTACCCCAAGAAGCCCATACTTTAAAAGTGGGTATGAGTCGCGAACAAGTCGAGAAGCTCTTGGGCGCTGACCTGGATAGTCTGCCCGAAGCGGTTGGGGTCAATAACCATGAGGGTAGCAGGGGCAGTGAAGATTCGTCTTTGATGGCTGCCATGATGGGCGCGCTCAAAGCGCGAGGCCTCTATTTTGTCGACAGTCGCACGAGTGCGGCCAGCGTGGCTGAGCAAGAAGCGGCCAAAGCTGGTTTGGTCCACGCTGCACGTGATGTATTTTTAGATCACGATGAGCATCCCGAGGCCATCTTGCTTGCGTTGCGCAAAGCCATTCGATTGGCGAAAAAACGTGGCACTTGCATTGCGATTGGCCATCCTCGGCCTGCCACCTTAAAAGTGCGCGCAGCAGCTGAGGCCGAGTTGCGATCTTCGGGTGTAAGCCTCGTTGCGCTTAGCGATCTGCTCACGCCAGCCAAGCCATGAAGCCCGGGCTTATTTTGGGCATCGAAAGTTCGTGCGACGAGACGGCGGTGGCTGTCGTCGATGTGCCCGGCCGCAAGGCGCTGTCGAATGCTATCGCTAGCCAACACGAGACGCATGCCAAATATGGCGGGGTTGTGCCTGAGCTGGCTTCGCGTGAGCATGTGCGCAATATTTTGCCCGTGCTGCAGCGGGCCTTGGATGAGGCCGAGGTTCAGGCAAGTGACTTAGCCGGTTTGGCCGTGACCTATGGTCCTGGCCTGGCAGGATCGTTATGCATTGGTTTAAGCGCTGCCAAGGCGCTGGCATTGGGTTGGGGCCTGCCATGGATCGGGGTGAACCATCTCGAAGGTCATTTGCATGCGGCGTTTCTAGAACATGCAAATTTAGACTATCCCTTTTTGGGCTTGGTGGTCTCGGGCGGCCACAGTAGCCTTTATGCTGTCAAAGGCCTGGGCGACTATCAATGCCTGGCGAGTACTCGCGATGACGCGGCCGGCGAGGCATTTGACAAGGTGGCAAAATTACTAGGCTTGGGCTTTCCCGGGGGGCCAGCGCTCGACAAGTTGGCGGCCCAGGCCCCAGCAAGTTCTGGGCCTGAATTGCCAATGGCTTTAATGAAAGACGGCAGCCAAGATTTCTCGTATTCGGGCCTCAAGACAGCCACGCGCCTAAAAATAGAGCGTGAAGAGCCCAAGGATGAATTGGCCAAAGCCGTGCTGGCCCAGTCTTTTCAAGAGGCGGCGGTTCGGCCCCTTGTGAAAAGGGTTTTGGAGGCTGCTGAAAAGACGGGTTATACTCAGGTAGTCCTGGGTGGCGGGGTGGCGGCTAATAGCTATCTGCGAGCAGAGCTCAGTCGTCAGGCTGCGGGCCGGCAGCTCAGCGTCTTTCTGGGGTCTCTGCCACTGTGCGTTGATAACGCGGCCATGATTGCCTATGTGGGCGGTTTGCGTTTGGCCCGGGGTGAAAGCTCAAGGTTTGATTTGGGGGTGCAGCCCTCGCTCGCACTACAAGGTAAACTGTGAAAATCGGCGACTTAGAACTTAAAAATCCGCTGACCTTATCCCCCCTTTGTGGGGTTACCGACTTGCCGTTTCGGGCGCTGGCGCGCGCCCATGGGGCCTCGCTGACCCACACGCAAATGATTTCAAGTGCAGCCCTCTGCCGCCAGGGTCGCGAAAAAAGCATGCGCTATATGGAGCTAGGCCCCCACGAAAGCCCGGTCGGCGTGCAGCTCTTTGGCTGCGACCCCGCTGAGATGGCTGAGGCAGCCCGCATTGCCGCCGACGAAGGCGCAGATCTGATTAGCATTAATTTTGGCTGCCCCGTGCCCAAGGTGGTCAAGCATAACGGCGGTTCGGCCATGCTCAAAGAGCCGGTCACGCTGCAGGCCGTGGTCGAAGCTGTGGTGGATGCCGTGGACCTGCCGGTGGTGCCAAAAATTCGCACGGGCTGGGACGCCCAAAATATCAACGCCGCAGATATTGCCCTGCGTTGCCAAGACGCGGGCGCGGCTGCCGTGGCTATTCATGGTCGCACCCGGGCCCAAGGCTATGGCGGCAAGGCAGATTGGTCCCTGATTGCAGACGTGAAGCAAAAGCTAAAAATTCCAGTGATTGGCAATGGCGACATTTTTGAGCCTCAAGACATACCTCGCGTCATGCGTGAGAGCGGGGTCGACGCGGTCATGCTAGGCCGGGGCGCCATGGGTAATCCCTGGATCTTTTCGCGCGCTGAGCGTTTATTGGCCACGGGCCAGGCTGGGCCTGAGCCCACGGCCCAAGAGCGTGTGGATGTACTCTTGGGCCACTTGCGGGCAAGCTATGCCTACAAAGGCCCGCGTGGCCTGGCAGAGATGCGCCGTCAATCGATGGGCTATTTCAAGGGCTTGCCGAATGCCGCCGGACTGCGCTTAGCCATGAACCAGACACTTGACATGGCTGCTATCGAAGAACTTTTGCTTCAATATCGCTCACGCCTGATGCAACCCGAGGAGGCTTTCGCATGAACGTCCGCCGATGGATACAAGCCAGTTTGGCTCTAGCTTTGGGCCTTGCCTTAGGCGCCTGTGCAGGTTCGGCACGCAAGGTCTCACACTTTGACACGGCAGTTTATTTGCTTAAGCAGGGAAAAAGTGATGATGCCATCAAAGAGTTCCAGGCATCGTTGACGATCGATCCCGATGATCCTCACGTGCACAATGCCATGGCTGAGGCACTTTATGCTCGTGGCTTTCGCGAACAAGCGATTGAATCGTGGGAAAAAGCTCTGGGCACAGGCTCAATCGATCCGGCTTTTTATCAAAAAGGTGGACGGGCCCGTTCGGCGGAATGGATCGCCGATGGCATTCTTGGTTACAAAATGGCGGTCAGTGGGGCGGCGAAGGCCTGGATGGAGCAAGCGCTCGAAGAATATGAAAAGAGTCAATGGCCCAAGGCCGCAGAGCTTTGGAACAAAGTCGTCAAATATGATAACTCTAATCTCGAAGCCTGGATGGGCATTGGCATGGCCGCCAAAAAGCTTAAAGACCGCCAGCAGGGTTTCTTGGCTTGGCGCGCTTGTTCTAAGCTTAAATCTGAAGAGCCCCGCTTCTGGAAATGGTATGGCTATGACGCTTTTGCCACGGACCAAATGAATGATGCTGAGCTGGCTTTTCGCAAATACACCGATCTTGAGCCTCAGCGGCCCAAGGGCTTTGTCAATTTAGGTGCGGTGCTTATCAAGCTCGAGCGCTATGACGAGGCCGAGAAGGCTTTTGATAAAGCTCTCGAGAATAAGGGCGACAGCCCTGAAGCGCTCGATGGCAAGGCACAAGCCATTTATTACTTAAAGCGCTACGAAGAAGCCAAAAAGTTTTGGGGCATGGTTCTTGAGTTGCAACCAGATCATGTTAGCGCTAAAGAGAATATTCGTACGCTTGTGCGCATGGGTTATTAATGAAAAAACGGGCACTCTATCCAGGGTCGTTTGATCCTCTCACCTTTGGCCATCTCGATCTGATCAAGCGTGGCCTCTCGATGTTTGACGAGGTGACGGTTGCCGTGGTGCGCAATTCAGATAAGGACCCGCTTTTTTCGATAGACGAGCGTATGGCCCTGATTCGTGCTTCAACGCGGGGTCTCAAGGTAAAAGTAGAGAGCTTTGATGGTCTCTTGGTCGATCATGTCAAGAACACGGGCTATCCGGTGGTGTTGCGTGGGCTCAGGGCTCTGACCGACTTTGAATATGAGTTCCAGATGGCGTTGATGAATCGAAAGTTGCGCTCGGCCTATGAAGTGGTCTTCTTGATGCCCGATGAGCGTTATGTCTATGTGTCATCTTCGGTGGTTAAAGAGGTAGCCCGTTTGGGTGGTGAAATTTCAGGTTTTGTGCCGCAGCAGGTTGAAAAGGCCATACGCGCCAAGCTTAAGCGCCGCTAAGTTACCAAAAGGCTACCAAAACAAAAAACCCCGGGTTGACCCCGGGGTTTTTTGTTTTTGGCAGACGCGGGGGTTAGATCAAGCCGCGACCAAAGTGCTGCTGCTCAGGCGCCGATATTCAGCGAGCACCATGCTTTGCAGCTCTTCACGCGCCTCTTTGGTGATGGGATAGGCCACGTCTTTGTATTCACCATTCTGGGTCTTACGCGATGGCATCGAGATAAAAAGGCCGTTCTTGCCTTCGATGATGCGCACACCATCGATCAAAAAGACTTCGGCCAGTTTAATTGAAGCCAAGGCGCGCAGATTGTCTTTGCTAAAAAGGCTCACGCGAATCTGAGAAACAATCGAGGCAATGGTATTTTGGGTCATCTGAGTAATCCTTTCGTGGCGGGGTGCCTCCCATAGGGGTCCCCCGAGTGTGCCCGAGCCGGTGAATCCGGCTCGCAGCGTATGATGCTTAAGATGCCCGTCAGGGCGGTTCGGGCCGGTTCAGGCCGGCTGCCTCAGTATGCTTCTCTTTATGAGCCTCCGAAGATAGGTGGGTACTTAGTAAATACGCATCAGGTTAACGACCTTGCCTAAGATTCTAAAGTCGGGCCCCACTTCGCGGGGTGGATAAGCCGGGTTAGCCGAGACTAAGAGCAGGCGGCCTGGCAGTTTGTGCAGATACTTGACCGAGGCCTCGTCGCCTAGCAGGGCCACCACAATATCGCCGTGGTTGGCATCGGGCTGCATGCGCACCATGACCAGGTCGTTCGGAAAAATGCCTGCGCCGATCATTGAGTCGCCTTTGACCTTAAGCCCAAAGACTTCGCCCGAATCATAGCGCATGAAGTTGCGCGGCAAGCTGTAAGTGTCTTCGACATTCTCTTCGGCGAGCAGGCCTGGGCCGGCTGAAACCGAGCCTAAGATGGGCACGCGTACAAAGTCTTCGATGATGCGACGTAGCTCGCCCGTGGCCTCACGCAGGGTGGGTAGACCCTTGGCCTTCTGGTGGGCTGCGATGGTCAGTGCACGGGGCTTGCCTTTGTCCCAGCTAAGGGCTCCCTTGCGCTTGAGATAGTCCATGTGCGTTTGCACGGTGCCCAGAGATATCTCAAAGTGGGCCGCGATCTCACGCAGCGAAGGGAAGTAGTCGCTGTCGGCATGAAAGGTCCTGATGAAGGTCAAGATCTCTTGCTGCCGGTCTGTCAGGTTCACGTCCATGGAGCCTCCAGATTGCTGGCCTGGCCCGTAGGGCGTCGCGCTAGGGCTGCTTTAAGGTGCCAGCACCAGGGCTTCGCGGGGTTCCGCCAGGCCTTGAAAGAGAGGCAGCGATAAGCTGCTCTCAAAGAAGTTTTGGTCCACTAGTTGCCGAGCCATCAAGAAGGCCGAATCGCCGTCGAGACCGCGCTTTTGGCGCATGAGCTGAGTGGCTTGGTAAAAGACCGACGTCCAATAACCCCTGGGTTGCTCATTCATTTTCTCACCTGAGAAGACCTGGCCTGGGGTATAAGCCGGGCTGCTCGCCGAGACGGTCACCAGCGGCTTAAAGCCGACCTTGACCACCTCGGACCCACCTGGTTACCCGGAAAACACCGGGCTAGGGATTCAGGCAGGATTTGTTCTTGGCTTAGCGCGCGACGCGGCCAGCCCAGTAGGCCACGAAACAAGCCAATGCGCTGGCGAGAGTCATGACTGCGAGTGCGATGCCATTGAAGTTTTCCATGCTTATCTCCTTGCTTGCCTCATACAAGTGTATGGGGCGGTGGTCAAAAAAAGTGCAGGAGCTTTCCTGCAAGAGCAAATTACCATACACAGATATGGTTGTCAAATATTATTTTAAAAGACCTTAGACACCATATAACTATTGAATAAACTGCTTAAATAGCTTACAAAAATATTGAACTGCACTCTTTCATAGGCAATCTGTGACATCTGTCCTTCATCTATTATATCCATACGAGGGCGACAAGCCTCTGGGCTCGTCAGCTATTTGGCGTGCGACGTTAGATCGCGCCAATAAAATCGCAGCGCATGATGCCACAGTTTTAGTGCAGGGCGAGGCGGGTAGCGGGAAATCTTTGTTGGCCCGTTTGATTCACACGCGTTCGCGCCGCGCTGATTTGCCCTTAGGTATTTTTGAGTGTGGAGTTTGGCCAGCTGAGCGCCACGAAGGCCTGCTCTTTGGGCCCCTAGGCCTGATCGAAGCTTTGGGCACAGGCACACTTATCCTGCGAGATGTGCCCCGCCTTTCGAGCGCGGCCCAAGCTGCCTTGCTCAAGCGCCTGCCAAATCTCGAGTGCAGGTTGATCTCAACGTCGTTGCTGAAGTTCAGAGAGGACGTCGCGCAAAGTCGCTTCAACGAAGAACTCTATTGGAAGCTCTGCGGTGTCACGCTCGATTGCCCACCTCTGCGCGAGCGCGAGAATGACACCGAGGAGTTATTGGAAACTTTCTTAGTGTCAGAGGCACGCAGCGCGGGTAAATCGACACCCAAGTTGGCGCCAGCCGTTGCCAAGGCTCTGACCCATCATGGTTTGCCTGGCAATGTGGGCGAGCTCAAAGCCTTGGCGCGCATACTGATCAATCTCGAAGAACACGGGCAAGTTCCCCTTTCAGCTTTACCCGCACAGCTGATG
>CAZFUM010000127.1:0-6751 GCA_964521965.1 uncultured bacterium
CGAATCACCACCCCGCTGGGGGCCTGGGTCACGGCGTCGAGATAAACGTGCATGCCCTTGAGATCAGGCCTTTGCGCGCCGCCCCAGCCCGCGCCCATATTCAGGCTGGTGTTGTGAACATAAGCCACGTCTGAAACGCGCGAGGGCGCGGGTCCGTAGTTCCAGATCTCAAGCGCGGCGTAGCCCATGTTCCAGATGAGATTATTCTGATAACGAATGCGCGACATGTCAGCCGACACGCTGTGCCCTTGGTTGGTAACGGCCGTGTCGTAGATCTCCCAAAAGCGGCACGCCTCGACCAGATGGTCCTGGGCCGCCTGCCAAAACTGAACGCCATTGCCGTAGCGAATGTTCGAGCCGTCAAGATTCATGTCACCGCCGCCTAAATAGCTGAAATCCAAGTGGCGAAAGATCAGGCGCGCGCTGTTTGAGCCATTGACGCCGTTGGCCCCGCCGTAGCGGATGGCCAGGTCCTCAAAGATCACGTCGTGCTTGCCGCTGATTTGAATCACGTCGCGGGTCAGGGCCGCTTCGATGCCCGCGTAAAAAACGCCCGGGTTGACGGCCGACCACATAAAAAGATCGCCCGTGGCGCGGTCATAGTAGAAATCGCCCTGGGCCAAAAGCTGGGCCGATGACCAGCGTTTGACCCCGCAGGTGGGAAGGTCGCCAAAATACAGATTGCCCACGTCATAGGGCAAGGGCGAGGCGCCTTTCCAGATATTGCCGCTTTCGTTGACCCAAAGCGCGGATGACGAAACGCTGATCGAGCCTAAAATGGCGGGTTTGTCACCGCTGCCCCAGGCCCCGTAGCGAACGGGCTGGCCGGGCGCGCCGTTGGCCGGGCTCAGGGGCCCGCGCCATCGCTGTCCACGATGAAAAAGCGCCGTGTCACCCGGGCTCAGGCCGGCCGAGGCCACGCGGGTGAGCGTGCTCCAGGCCGACGACGCAGACAGGCCATCCTGCGTGTCGAGGCCCTGGACGCTATCGACATAGTAGGTGTTGGCCCTAAGGCCGGAGCCCAAGAGGCTGAGAAGAATCAAGAGACGCATGCGCATAGAATAAGGGCCGGCCGAGCCGCGCCAAAGTCAAAAAGATCAAAAACACAGGGCTTAACCAACTTAACTTTCAAAAAAACCTACGCCGGGCCGATTCGAGCCAGCTCCTGCCCCACTTTGACTAGGGTTTCGCGGCCTTCTTGGCTGCTCTTAAGCAAATCTTCACTCCGTGTATTCACGATCGAACCCACGCCAAAGGCCCCAACTTCCATATAGCTAAGCACACCCGCCCCAGTACTAAAGCTTGGGGAAGCTCCCACTCTCAGCCCCAAAATCGATCGAGCTCGAAGTTGCTAGTCAGAGAAAAGTTGCGGGCTTGATTAGGCCCATTTTCTTTTCTAGAGTAATCGTACGTTTCATTGGCCTGTCCACAGGGGGTTTTATGTCTAAGTTTGGTCTGGTGTTTCTTGCCATGATGTTCTTTGCCGCCGGCCACAATCATTTGGCGGCGAAAGACTTGAAGGGTAGCAGCAAAGATTACAAGAAGCCCAGTGCGGCTGAGATCGCCAAGGCCAAGAAAGCTTTTTTGGTGCAAATGAAAAAAGGCATGAACGTCGCCGACACCAAGAATATGGCGGGCAAGCGGGCCTTCACCGGCATCTTGACGCTGCCGAAGGGCGTGCCAAAAGAGCGCCTGGTCCACTTCAATGTGATCCGCCTAGACACGGGCCATACGGGCAACCGGTTTCAATTGATCGCCTACACGGACGGCACCGACAAGGTAAAGTACAAGGTCTATAACATCGCTGATGGCACTTATGCGCTGGAAGCAAAATGCGATAGTGATGGCGACAACAATTACACCGACGCCGATGCCCAAGGGGAATATAACGACGGCAAGGCCGAGGTATTCCATTCGGAATGGAATACACGCAAAAGCCTGACCATCGCCGGCAAGGACCTCAAGAATATCAACTTCTCGCTGGCACCTCTGCCGCCCAAGCCTACGACAGCGCCAACCGCGCCGCCTACGTTGGTACCCACCTTGGCACCCACGGTCATTCCGACAACCGCGCCCGCCCAAGAGCCGGTAGCGGACGCGACGCCTGTCACGGCGCCGGCCGAAAGCCAGCCGGCGACACCTGCAGCGCCGTAATGGCACTTGAATTTCGAGCCTGATGACCTAATTAGCTATAACGCCCTGCTAGAATATCGGCAGGGCGTACTTCGTTTTATCCCAGCGCCAAATTGCGACTCTAAGGGCTAATACCATGGACCCAGTTAATTTAATCCGATCCTTTGAAGACCCAGACGAAACAGCCGTCATTCAACTTTGGCGGGACTGCGGCCTTGTCACGCCCGCAAATGACCCTCAACTCGATATACAAAGAAAGAAGCGAATTCAACCCGAGCTATTCCTTGTGGCGGTAGACGGGGATCAGATCATTGGAACCGTGATGGCAGGCTATGAAGGTCACCGCGGTTGGGTCAACTATTTGGCCGTGTCCCCAGAGCGGCAAAAGTCGGGCCTTGGAAAGGCCCTTATGGCAAAAGCCGAACAGCTCTTAAAAGCCCTTGGCTGCCCTAAGGTCAACTTGCAGGTCAGAACCACCAACGCAGAGGCCAGGGCATTTTATGAAAAAATCGGTTTTCACGAAGATACCGTTGTTAGCTTTGGAAAACGATTAAAATGAAATTGGTGACGCCTCATCCGCTGCGTAAGAGCAACCCCGTGGGCCCTCGATTTTCATTTAAAGCTAAAATCTGGCTCTATGAGGGCAAAGCTGCCTGGTATTTCGCAAGCTTACCTAAGGGCATGTCAGCCAAGATTAAGGCGATTTTTGGTGGTATGAAGCGGGGCTGGGGTTCCCTGCCGGTGCTGGTTACACTCGGTAAAACTCAATGGCGAACTTCTATTTTTCCCGACTCGAAGCGTGGCGCCTATCTCTTGCCCTTAAAGGCAGAAGTACGGCGCCAAGAAAAGGCCAAAGTTAACGACACCCGGTTCTTTCAAATAGAATTACAACTATGAACTTGCCCCCAATCGATTTACAAACCCTCATCCATTTTCAAAGGTCATCTCATTGAAAGCAATTATTTTCGATCACTACGGTCCGCCCGAAGAGCTCAGGTTGGGCGAGCTAGCTGACCCCAGCCCCAAGGCCCACCAAGTCCTAATCAAAGTACGCGCCAGCTCGGTAAACGCTGCTGACTGGCACATTATGCGGGCTGACCCCTTTTTAGTACGCCTCATGTGCGGTGTCTTTAGACCTAAATGTAAATTCTTAGGCGCCGATGTGGCTGGGGTGGTCGAAGCCGTGGGCTCGAACGTGACCCGCTTTAAAGCTGGTGATGAAGTCTTTGGTTCCCTGCCCCTGAATGCCTGGGGCGCCTTTGCCGAAAAGGTTTGCGCCCCTGAAAATCTTTTAGTCCTAAAACCGGCCCGAACGAGTTTTGACGAGGCCGGGGCCGTGCCCCTAGCGGGTCAGACGGCCTTGCAGGCCTTGCGCAATGTGGGCGAGCTAAAGCCAGGGCAAAAAGTTCTGGTCAACGGAGCGTCGGGCGGCGTGGGCACGTTTGCGTTACAGATCGCCAAAGCTATGGGCGCCGAAGTCACTGCGGTATGCAGCAGCCGCAATCTCGACCAGGCGCGCAAGCTGGGCGCGGACCATGTCATCGACTATGCCCAAGAAGATTTCACCCAAAACGGCCAGCGCTACGATGTCATCGTCGCGGCCAACGGCTACCACTCGCTGAAAGCCTACAAACGGGCCTTAAACCCCCAGGGCCGCTATGCCATGGCGGGCGGCAAAGGCAAGCAAATGGCCGAGGCTTTGTTCTTAGGGCCTTGGCTCTCAGAAAAAAAAGGGCGCAAACTCAAGGGTGTAGACATGAAACCCAAATTAGCTGACCTCGAATTTTTGCGTGAACTGCTCGAAGCTGGCAAGCTAAACCCGGTCATCGATAAACGCTTCAGCCTAGCCGACGTGCCCGCAGCCATTGCCTATCTTGAGACCGGGCATGCTCAGGGCAAGGTGGTCATAAGCGTCTGAAGTCACGCTAGTAGGCACGTTAAAGCGCCTTGCCAGAATTCTGGCAAGGCGCTATTTTTAGCGGGCCAACGACATCCCTGTTCTTAAGGCAACCCGCGAATCGCCGTCAAGACCTAGATCAAAAATGCCTTGTCACCAAGCCCCCCAAAAATTTATCCATGTGCTCCCGAGCCCAACTTTCATCGACTAATTTAAAAGGGCGGGAACTTGCTGGCATTCTAAAATAACGTATACAACGCGTGCGTCCGCCGGGATCCTCGCAAAGCATGGACCTTGCCCTGCCACTGCGGTCGCGCTCAAAGCGTAGCAAGGTGCCTGCCCCTGCGACAAAATAATCAGGCCCTAGGACTTTCAATTGGGGCCCACGACTCAGAGCCTGATAGCTTCGCAAGCCGCCCTGATAGGGCATCAGCGCCCGGTAGAGTCCAGCCTCGGACGCGTAGTAATAGCCAGCATAGTCGCGAGCGTTAGGAATCTTGCTTTGAGATTTACCTAGAAATTGCAGAGTCTTAAAGACTCGACCCTTTTTCTTTTCAATCATCTGAAAAGGCAAACCCTTGCGTTTCTTGAATTCAAAGGTCGAGGTAGCCGCTACACCCTGGCCCCGAAGCACGCCGCGTTCTTCGATAATGTCGAAGCCACCCCAAAACACCGTCACATGCAGGCCGCCCTTTATCGTGCTCAAGGTCCAAAACTGTCCGTCTGCTTTGACCTGCCACAAACCATCAAATCCCTGAGTCAAAGCGCTGGCCGCACGACGTTTTACCTTCGGGGATGTTTTCTTGGCAGCTGGACGGGGGGCCTTCTGGGCCCCTGTCTTGCCAAGCAGAACTTTAAACACGCTTTGGCAAAGGGCAGCGGCGCCTATGTCTTCACTATTGCGCATCACGAGCACCGATAGGCCAAGGTCGAGGCAACGTTCATACTCAGTGCCAAATCCCGAATCAAGGCCGCCATGGCCAACCATGCGCCGCTTGTTCATCTTCCACAAAAAGAGCCCGCCACTGTAGCGGCTGCCCGGCGAACTGGGGCAAGGCGCGCCGCCCGTTTGCATGGCTTGAACGATGCCGCGGTCGCTGGCCCGCGGTGAATAAAAATTGGCTTCCCAGGCAGCCATGTCATGCAGGCAGGTCCAGACATCGGTGGCACCAGGATTGGCCGGACCGACCAAGGCAGGACGCAAGCCTTTGAAAGTTTCGACATAACCTGTGGCTGCGCCACTCGGCATATTCTGATGCGTCTCAAGTATCTTTGTGCGAGCCATGCCCAAGGGCTTAAAAATTTCTTGCCTCGCGAACTCTGGCAAACTCATGCCCGATCTGCGCTCTACCAATTGTCCCAGCAAGAAGTAGCCACTGTTGCAATAGTTCCAACTCGTCCCGGGTTTGAAGTTGAGTTCGGTCTGGCGCTTCAGCAGGCGCAACTTATCTTTAGGAGCGCAGGACCAGCGCCCGGCAAAACCCTCAATGATGAGGGGCGAATCAATGCAGCGCATGCCACTGCGGTGCTGTATTAATTGGCGCAAAGTGATGGGCCGGAACAACTTAGGTAATTCAGGAAAATAACGCAGTAGACGATCATCCAAAGACAGGCGGCCCTGCTGCTGCAAACGGTAAATAAGATAGGCTGTGAAATGCTTGCTAACTGATCCCAAATTAAAAAGCGTGAGCGCATCGACCTTCTGGCGGGATTCGACGTTTGCAAGGCCATAGCCCTGCAGGTAAATGGCCTTGCCCCGATGAAAGACGCCCAGCGCAGCGCCGGGGCGCTTGCCCTGAAAAATCGGGTCAAGACGGGCCGACAGATCATTTAGCTTCATATTTCCAAGCAGTCCCTTAGGCATATATTATCTTGTCACAAAAGCTACAACCAAAGTAAATTGATAATTCTGCTAGAATAGACCCCCCTGTTCTTAAGGCCCCCGCAATGAACTTATTGAACTCTGACACCCGCTACAACTCAGCCTCGGCCGAGCTTGAAGAAATCAAGCGTCTGCTCAAACGTGGCGATTTTGACGGCGCGCGACGCATGGCCCTTGAAACCGACACAGCCTTTGCCAAGGCTGGCAACAAATTGGGCCAAGTCTGGTGCCGCCTTTACAACGCTGACATTGCCTTTGGCTTAAGCGCCTTTGCCTTGGCTGCCGAAGAAAGTTTTAAATGTTTAGAAAGCTTCACTGAATTAGAAAGTCGCGAAGGTCAGGGCTGGGCTTCGCGCAATTTGCAGCGCAGCTATTGCATGCTGGGCGACCAGAACAAAAGCGTAGAGTGGGGCCAAAAATCGCTGAGCATCTTTGACACACTCAAGGACCCCAAGGGCGCCTCGGTGGCATTGCGCTGGCTGGGCGTCTCGCACCAGCACCTGGGCCAACTCAATATGGCCCGTGCCGAAACCATCGGCGCCATGAGGCACTTTTTCTATGCCGGTGACACCGCTCGAATATTAGAGTGCATTCACGACTTGAGCCATCTTGAGATCAAATCTGGCCGCCTAGGTGATGCCTTGCGTCTGCAAAAATATGTGGTGAAGCACACGCAAAGTCCGCGCTGGACCGTCATCAACGTGCTCTCGTCCATCGGCCGCCTCTCGGTTCAGCGCCTGCACGCGCCTGAGATTAATGTGTCATTAGACGCCCTGGTGCCCGACCTCTTGGCAGGCAAGATCACCGAGGCCGACCCCAATTCACGCGTTGTCACCTAA
>CAZFUM010000128.1:0-6635 GCA_964521965.1 uncultured bacterium
GGGGTGTGCGGGCAAAATCTAAAAAGCGAGCCACGGTGCGCTCTAAGCGCTGCGCCTCGTTACGAGCCCGCTCTGCCAACTCGGCTAATTCTGCAGCGGGTGCGCCCTCGCGGCTCTTGCGTTGTAGTAATTCGGCGCTCAACGAAAGGCCAGCCAACGGATTGCGCAATTCATGCGCAACGCCAAAAGCCAGGTGACGAGCTTGCTGCAGCTTTTCACTGGCCAATCGTTCGCTATGAGCCTTTTCTTCGCGCAGGCTGGTTAAGAGGCCATTGATTTGGTCGGCCAAGGCCGCAAACTCGTCGTGGCCAGCCAAGGCTACACTCTGGGGGCTACCGCTGAGCTGCCGCCCCAAATTCCTAGCCCGTCGGGCCAGCGCAAAAGCAAAAAAGGCGCCCATGAGAAGTGAAGGCAGCAATAAGATACCCGCTAATTTAAAGAGACGCTTTTGCACGCTCGAGACATGGCCGAGAAAAAGTGCGCCCGCCTCAAGCCTGAGCCAAACGCGTTGCTTGATATCCCAAATGACATAAAGCGTCTTGTGCCAGCCGTCCTCGCCCTCAAAGAGCGGAGCGCCGACCATAAAGTGGCCCAAACCCTGCGGCTCTTTGAGCCCATCTGACGCCCACCAATCAGGCCCGGGCATGGACGAAGCTTGCGTATCAATCACCCGACCATCACTAAAGATCAGGGTGGCGCGCTCTAGACCCATAGTGTCTTTGAGGCTCATGAGAGCAGCCTCGATCTCAAGGCGGCCACTGCGGCTCATCCAACGACTGCGCTCGACACGCGGCATAAGAGCCGGCGCCAGAGCTAAGCGAGCCTCGGCCTCGCCTTCAAGCCCATCACGCAGCAGCTGATCTGAAAGAAGCGTGAAAAGACCTGCCTGCAACAAGGCAAGCAGGCCAAAGGCTAATAGCAAGCGTACGCGAAAGGACACGGCAGGCTCAGTAGCTGTACTGGCCACCCAGTTTGAAATTCATAAACTGGTAGTTGTTGAGTGAAAGCGACTGATCCAAATTATTTGAGCCTGCGCGGTAATAGGATAGTTTAGTAAAGACTGACCAACGCTGGGCCACGGGGCTGTTAAGACCCAGCTCGCTGTTAAACTGATTGCTGTATTCCTTACCCAGCAAGTATTCACCCTTCTCGTTCTTGGCCAAGCGGGTGGCATAAAGTCTAAAGCTAGTGCTAAGGTCAAAGGTCAGCTCAGGAGCCTCGAACCAGCCCCAGGGACCCGCAAAAGAGTGAGAATAAGAAAGCGACAGCCCGTGTTCGCTGTAATCATCAAAATTGTCAAAAAAGACCCCGGCCTGCGAATCGTAATAGGCCACATTTGAGTCACGAGTCTCAAGGCTATAACCAAAGCTAATCTTATTCGCACCAAAGTCCACCGGGTTGTCGAATTGAAAATTGATAACTCGGTCTGAACGCAGCGTGCCAGCGAGTGTGGTTCCGGTCTCATCAATCACGACAGCCTGGGGAAAGGCCAGGCTCTGAAAAGAGAGGTAGAGGTAGCCGGTAGCTCGCCCAGAAGCGGTCCAGGCCCAGTCACCGTCAGCATAGAACTTGCCCACGTTGCTATCTTTTTCTTTGCGGGCGCTAACATCGAGCGAAGCATAGTTGGGGTACTGGCGACGATAGGCCCGCAGGCCCATGCTGTAACGAAAGCCTGAACCGTCCTTAGGCCGGCTGCTGTCCCAACTCGTGTCCAGTCCGCTATCCAAGTAATCGTATTGCCCTTTGCCTAAAGACTCGTCCTTGCTTTCGATGCCATTAAAAACGGAAGCTACAGCCGCCAATTTTAACTTTGAACCGCCTGCAAAACGGTAGTGGCCGCCTAGGTTAAGGTCTTGGTTAAGACGTTGAGCGAAAATAAAAATCTCTTCATCTACTTTGAGCACGTTATTGACACTGGAATAGTCAGCACCATAAGACGGAGTCATGAACCAGGGCGAACCACGCCAGCCAAAGACCGGAGACAAGCCTAGCGAAGCCTCGGCACCCTGCGATCTGAGATTGTCTTCGGCTCGGCGGGCCGGGTTCCAGCCCGTGACGCCTGCCAAACTAGCGTCGAAATTTAAGGCTGATTCGAATGCTGCCAGGCCCGAACTTAAGCTCAAGCAAAACAGTAAACTGGCCATCCCCCATTTATTTCGCATCACCCTCTCCTTAAGACGGAATTCCGTCATCAAACCCCATAAAAATGCCGGAAGGCTAGTGCGCCTTCCGGCATTTGATTAGAGCGTATCAGCGCGCTTAGTGATCGTATACCACCATAGCATTTGTGAGACCACGTCGATATCCCCCGACCCTGTAAAAGCACTGCTCGTGATCTCGATTTCTTGATAAGAACGGAAAGCCAGATCTAAGAGAGCGTCAAAGAGGGGCCGGTCTGCAAATTCAGCCCAGTTGCGCACACGGCCATTCTCATCAATGGCATAGGTACTCATGCCAATCCATGTGCCATCAGCATAGGTTCGTTTAAAACCGCCCGCCAAATCGCCCGCCAGGCCGCCCAATGCAACCGAATTTAGATCTTGATTCACGGGCGCCACATTGCTGGGGTCTAAGTAGCCCACAAAACCAATGCCGCCGTTCCAAATAAGATTTGAAGTCTTGGCCTGAGAGAAAGAAATGGCGTTAGCGGCAGCCGTCACGAGATTGCCTGTTCCATCGGTTGCCCGGTCATAGCGCTCAAGCAAAGTTCCATTGCCTGCGGCCAAATTAGGCATTTGTAGCAAATTGATGTTGTCCATATTCAGACGCAACTCGATCGACTTGATGGGCAGCTCCCAAATATTAACCAAGAGGGGTTTGACGGGATCAAAGAAGGCCGTCTCACCTGCGAAATTATTGTCGCCATTGGCAAAAGCCACCATGCTCTGAACCACCCAATAGCTAGGCGCGCTGATCCAGACTTTTTGATTCATCCCACGCGCATCTGCCAAACTGCGGGGCAGAGCCTGATTGTAGGTGTTGACCACGTTGATCAAGTCAGTACGGCCTTCACGACGCGAATAATTGAGAAACTGCATCTTATGGGGTTGGGCCGGGTCGCGCATGAGGAACTCGTCAAAGCGCACGCGGCGTCCCTTGCGATCGAGCATGCTCTTGCCGCGCATAAAATCGATATGGGCTTCTTCGGCAGCTAGGCGGCGCTCATCGGCCGAGCGCAGACGGTCGCGCCACTTGGCCTGACGCTGTTCATGCTTGAGCAGGGTGATATCGTCCCAGGTGTCGCCCATGCTTTCACGTAGGGCCAGCAGTAGCTTGACCTTTTGCTCAGGACGCAGGCGGTCCCAAAGACTGTATTCATGCTGGTGTTGGGGCAGGCTATCCTTGGCCCAGGCCGCCACCAAAATGGCTTGAGCGCCCAAATTACCTTGGCCAGCCTGGCCACGAAGATAATTCTCAAGTGCCTCACGCCGTTGCTTCATCTCAGCTGCTTCGTCTGAGCTTAAATCACGAGACTTTTCAATGGCATTGCGAATAAAACGAGCAGCGCGTCCCGCAGCCACTTCTTCAACTCGTTCACGCTTTAGATCTGAGAGCCAGACCTTGCCTTCATCGACCCTGACTTCGAGACCATCGTCCTTGACCTCGGCCTCGTACTCAGTGCCCTTTACGGCGGCGACAGCATTGGCGCCATGCACCTCAAACTTTGAGCCCGTGGCCAGCTTCTGCACCGTGGCTCGTAAAAAGCCTTTAATCAGTTTGAAAACATTGCCAAAGCCCGAGTCTGACTTGGTCAGCTCGCTGAGCGTCAACTCGGTGTTAGGCCCCACTGTCAAGCGCGAGCCGTCAGCCAGCATGAGAACCGCCACTGCGGCCTCGCCCGTGGCCAGGCGTGTGCCTTGGACCAGCATGCTGCCAGCCTTGAGATCGGTGGCAGAGCCACCCGGCGCCACAAAGCGTACCTTGCCGCTTACTTGCAGCACGGTGGCGCGAGTCTCTTCAGCGCGCAAACTGGCAAAGCCGCTGAGCATGAGGCTCAAGATGATAAGCAGGGTTTTCATGGTTCCTCCAGGTCTCAAAAAGGCAGCGGCTCAATAGCCGCACAGGCCTAGTAGAGCAAGCAGCGTGCCAAGTAAGAGGCCTTCAAAACAAGGGGATTTTCTAATTCACCTGGGGCCTTTAACCAATTTTCGTCGGCCCCAGGGCCCAATTTTCGTCTTAGCGGAAGTTCACGCCGATTTGCGCCGAACCGCCTATGCCTCCGGACACAATGCCGTATTCAGCATTGGCAGAGATAAAGAAGACCGCCGGGTTCAGCTCAAAGCCCGCACCCAGACGCACATCCATGGCTTGCACCGGGGTGCTGACCTGCGATTTCCAATTAATGGCAGTGGCTGAGCCGCCAGTGGCTGTGGCTTGGCCGCTTTCCTTAAAATAGGGCATGGCGGAGCCGGTGTTAATTTGGGCGCCAAGGCCGAAATAAGGAGTGAAGAAAAGAAACGAGCGGCTGACCACGGCCTTGAGCGCGACACCCACATTCTGCATCTCGATACCCATCTCGCCGTCCAGGGTGCCGGTAATCGAGTAGCCGGGCACGCTGCTTGAATCACTCACCGTCACCTTGCCCGTGCTCACTTTAAAATCACCTTTGAAATAGTCAGCCGAAAGGCCTAGGGTCAGCGTAATGGGCGTCATCAAGCCGGCTTCAAGCACGTTGCCCCTGAAGTCAAAACCAATATCCGTATAATTGATGCTATTCTTGCTGTCAGACAGGCCCAAACCGCCGTAGCGCAAGCCCACGTCGGCGTGCTCAAAAAACAAAAACGCGGGCACGCCCACTTTAGCGTTGAGGCCGCCTAAGATGCTGGGGACTACGGCCGGCAAGGCGTTGATGAGTTCCTTAACGCTCGCGTCGCTCACGCCGCTGTTGGCCCCGCTCTTGTCGATGGGGGTCACCGCGCCGCCGCCCCAAAGCGTGACATTAAAGCCTAACAATTTATGAGCCGCCACCGGGCCAAACCCGTGCGAGCCTGTTGTAAAAGCGACGTTGCGCTGCATCACATCGCCTAAAAAGCGCAGAGGCTTTTCTGTGGCGCTCTTGAAGTAAGTCTCATATTCAGCCAAGGCCTCAGTAGGGGTGGCGGCCGCGCGGCCCTGAGCCGCTAAAATCATGGACAAAGCTGAAATCCAAAGGTATTTGCGCACGGTGATAAGCCCTCCAAGGCGTTGACGTAAGCTGGGTCCCACAGGGATAATCTTAGCATTCTGTGGGCCTTGGAAAAGCGTGAACTTGGCCACAGGCCACTTTTAGGAAAATCATGCCCCGTCAAGTCACCCTGGCCAACGCCGCTGGCTTTTGCTTTGGCGTTAAAAAGGCCATTGATAAAGCTGAAGAACAGGCCGAAGCCTTTATCTTTGGCAGCCTGATTCACAACCCCCAAGAAGTGGCCCGCCTGGACTCTCTGGGCAAACACATCGTCTCTAGCCTTGACGACGTCAAGGGCAACGAAGTCATCATCACCGCCCATGGCCTGGACATCAAAAAAATCGACGAAATGAAGGCCCGCAACATGTCTATCATCGATACCACCTGCCCCCTCGTGACCCATATTTACCGCAGCGGTTTAAAAATGGAACAAAAGGGCCTGCGCGTGGTTATCGTAGGCGACCCCAAGCATGTAGAAGTCAAAGGCATCGCCAGCCGCATGAAAGACCCAATCATTGTCTATAAAGAAGAAGATATGGATCAGGTCCCACAAGGCGCGCGCGTGGGGGTGATCTGCCAAAGCACACTTTTTTTGCAAAAATTCGACCGCTTTGTCGAGTTGCTCAAAGCCCGCTGCAGCGAAGTCGAGGCCGTGAACACCATCTGCAAACCCACCAAGGACCGCCAGACCTCGGCGCGTGCCCTGGCACAAGAAGTCGATGTCATGGTGGTCATCGGCGGCTATAACTCAAGCAACACGCATAAATTGGCCGAAGTCGCCATGGAACGCCTTGGCAAAGAAAATACCCATCACGTCGAGACGGCCCAAGAGCTGAAGCCCGAGTGGTTCTATGACAAAAAGCACGTGGGCGTGACCGCCGGGGCCAGCACGCCCGACTATTTAATTGAAGAAGTCATGAAAGCTGTCGAGGGCATGCCTGAGGCGGCCAAGGTCTAACTATCACCGCTAAATTTTGCCTACTATTTCTTATGGCTTCTGAGCAGCCTTGAGCGCAGCCCTGGCGTCAGCCGCCACAGCCTTTTGATCAGCGCTACCTTCTTCGAGCAAACTAAGAGCCTTGTTCACGGCCGTATCAGCCTTGATGCGGGCTTCGAGATTGGCCTTGGCGTCGGCTTCGATTTGGCGTTCGGTCCTAGCTGCAGCACCGCGCGTCTTGCAAGGAATTTCAATGTAGTCACAAATTTTGTTAGCAGAGTTGCAACCTTCGCAGGGAATACAAATACGTTTATATTTAGGGCAAGCTGCCAGTAGCGAACTCATGGGCAGGGTGAATCCCAACACAGCCAAAAGCATCGTCATGCGGCGTAATGAAAACATACTAACCTCCAGAAGTTGAATATCTCTTGCCCTTTATTCGCTAAACATCGTCATTTATTCCCGTTTTCTTAAAAACACAAGCCCCATAAGCCAAAACAAGCAGCTCAAAAGCAGAGCCAAGGGCCCCAAGCT
>CAZFUM010000129.1:0-6625 GCA_964521965.1 uncultured bacterium
CCCACCAGATCTGACGGCTGATGCACCAATCGCGTATACCCTTGAGCCAGTCACTGTAAACCTTGGACCAATTTTCTGGCGTAAAGCGGGTCTCGCCCTTGTCTAAAGCCAGCAAGGCTTTTTCGGCCAAGGGTTTCATCTTTACGAACCATTGCTTTGAAAGATAACTTTCAACCACGGTATCGCAACGATAACAACGCGCCACTGCATGTTTATAGTCTTCGATTTTCTCAAGCAGGCCCTGGGCCTCGAGATCTGCCACCACTTTCTTGCGAGCTGCGAAGCGATCTAAGCCTTGATAGGGCCCAGCGTTCTCGTTCATCACGCCCTTAGGATCCATAACTTTGATACGCTCAAAACCAAAACGATTGCCAATCTCAAAATCATTAGCATCGTGGGCTGGCGTAATCTTGAGTGCACCGGTGCCAAAACTCATATCGACATAGGCGTCTTGAATCAGGGGTATTTCACGGTTCAAAAGAGGCAGGCTGAGCTTGACGCCCGCCATGCCTGAATAGCGGGGATCTTTAGGGTTCACGCAGACAGCCACGTCACCCATCAAGGTCTCGGGGCGAGTCGTGGCCACCACCACAAAGCGCCCTTCTTGCCCCAATACGGGATAGCGAATGTGATAGAGCTTGCCGTCACTGTCTTTATGTTGGGCCTCAATATCAGAAAGCGCGGTACCGCAGCGGGGACACCAATTAATGATGTAATCGCCCTGATAAATAAGGTCTTTTTCGTAAAGGTGAATGAATGCCTCTTGCACGGCCTGGCTCAGACCCTCGTCCATGGTGAAGCGTTCGTAGCTCCAATCGACTGAGGCGCCTAGGCGGCGCAACTGGCGCATGATGGTCGAGCCACTCTCGTGCTTCCACTTCCAAACTCGTTCAAGAAATTTTTCACGACCCAGCTGATCGCGCGTCAGACCTTCTTTAGCAATCTCGCGTTCCACCACGTTTTGCGTGGCAATGCCAGCATGATCGCAGCCAGGCACCCAGAGGGCATCGTGGCCCAACATGCGCTCACGGCGGACGAAGAGGTCCTGCAAACTAAGGTTGAGGGCATGCCCAATGTGCAGTGAACCAGTCACATTAGGCGGCGGAATGACCAAACTGAAAGCCTGGGCTTTAGAATGAGGGTCAGCTTTAAAATAGCCCTTGGTTTCCCAAATCTCGTACCAGCGGCGCTCAACTTCTTGCGGGTCGTATTGGGTTGAAAGTTCTAGCGTCATGCCATACTCAAAAATCGGCCAAAGTCAGTGGCCGGCTGATGTCAAGGTGGCCTTTGAGCGTATCAAACGGCTGGCCGCCCACCAAAAAACGAACGGCCCGCAACTCGCGAAAATTATCGAGCACTGCGCGGGTCAAGGTGTAAAGGCTAATGTATTCAGCGCTGGTACCACCGGGGTGGGCGGCCACCGAGGCAGGGTCTAAATCAATGACGCAAAGCCCGTCCTTGGCTGCGAAGACTTCGAGGAGCTGCCAGCCTTTGGGTAGACTGGGCACAGCTTTGGGGCTTTGAGGGCCTTGAGCCAAAGCCAATAAGACTTGGCGCAACTGGCGTTCGAGGGCCGGGGTTTGGTATATCTCGCGCTCTTCACTCACAAAGCCCGGCTTATCCGCCGCAGGAAAATAAAGACGTATTTTGCGTAGCGCTTCTTTACCCGTGTAAAGCGGCTCTTCGACCAAGGGCGTCTGCCTTGTCATTTGATGCCGACGTAGTTGACCCACATAAAGGCTATAGGACAACAAGAACAATGAGGCAAGCAAGGTGATCCAACGTGGCTTCAAGGCTTGCCTGCGGTGGGAGTGGCCAAAGGCTGGGGCATGGCAGCGCCCAGGCGGACCTTGAGCCAAGCCACTATGGCAGGCAAGAGGCGATCTGCGCTGCTCTCAGCCCAGCCAACTTGGCCGCTCACCATGGGGCCCTCTGCGCCATTGAGAAAGCCCATCTCGACCAATACTGCGGGCAAGGCCAAGCCCTGAAAAGAAGCCAGATTGAGGGTTTGCACACCGACCTTGCTAGGCTCACCTTGGCTGAGCGATTTAGCTAGGTAATCAGCTAGGCTGCGTGCGTCTGCCGAGTGGATGCCAGCAGCGCTTGCCCAGGCAAAGGGCGCGCTGCTGTTGGCGACAGGCCGAGGGGCGAAGACACGGGGGCCCCGTTGACTGGGACTCATGGCAAAATTCAAATGCAATCCCAAATAGAACTGAGCGCCGGACGCATTGGCGCGAGCCACCCGCGTAAGCGCGCCGGGATCCACATCGCCATCGCGCGAAATCACACAACGAAGGTTTAAAGCCTCTAGCTTGCTTTGCAAGGCCAAGGCCAGAGCTAAAGCGCGCTCAGACTCGCTCAGGCTGCCCACTTGCACGCCCGCGTCAGCGCCGCCATGACCCGGGTCTAAAAATACCAGAGTCTCAGCCGTGAGACTGAGACCTTCCGGCGGGACGGCCGCCCCCAAACTGGCAAGCAAGCCTGCCAGAAGCAAGCTTAAGCTTTTACGTCTTCCCATACGCCCATGGCACGAAATTTTTGATACCGGGTCTCGATGCGTTCCGCTTCGTCTTTCTTTAGCAAGTCATCAAGATGTTTCTTGATGGCTGCCTTGAGGCTCGCCACGGCCTGAGGCGGGTCTTGATGCGCGCCGCCCAAAGGTTCGGCCACAATCTCATCAATAATGCCTAGTTCTTGGAGTTCTTTAGCAGTTCCCTTTAGCGCCTCTGCCGCCTCTTCAGCCTTACCTCGGTCGCGCCACAAGATGGCTGCGCAGCCCTCGGGTGAGATCACTGAATAGTAAGCGTTTTCAAGCATGAGCACTCGATCGCCCACGCCGATACCTAAGGCGCCGCCTGAACCGCCTTCACCAATAATGACCACGACGATGGGCACGCTAAAACGAGACATCTCGTATAAATTTCGCGCGATAGCCTCAGCCACTGAGCGTTCTTCGCCCTCTAAGCCAGGGTAAGCGCCCGCCGTGTCGATCAAAGTAACAATGGGCAGTTTAAAACGTTCAGCCAAGCGCATGAAGCGCAAGGCCTTGCGGTAGCCGTCAGGCTGGGCCATGCCAAAATTACGAAGTAGATTCTCTTTGGTATCGCGGCCCTTTTGCGTGGCTACCAAAGCCAGGGGCTGGCCATCAAGCTTGCCAAAGCCGCAGATCATAGCTTTGTCGTCAGCCATTTGGCGGTCGCCATGCACCTCAACAAAATCTGTCAGCATGCCTTCGGCATAGTCTAGGGCACGCGGCCGATCTGGGTGACGCATGAGCTGCACGATCTGCCACGGGCCTAAGTTGCTGTAGGTATCGCGTTTGAGCTGATCAAGCTTTATCTCAAGCGGCTTAATTTGTACGCTCATGTCTTCTTTATGCTCAAGACCATACTTCTTGAGCTTCTCAATTTGATTTTCGAGATCGCGAATCTTCTTCTCAAAGTCCATGCTTACCCCTTAGAACAAACCGCTGTAAGACACACGCAAGAGCCTCTCGACCACGGCCGAACCACGCGTACCCGATAGATCTCTGAACTCTAGCCCCAGGCTAAGCGGGTCAAAAAAGTAACGCAGTCCTGCATTGCCCACCCCGCCTTGTGGCGAACCCAATTCATCTAGCTCGCCAAAGACCAACAATTGCTGCCAGTTAGCCGTCAAGGCTGCAAAGGCCCTACCGTCTTGCACGCCCTTAAAGGTCTCGGGCGTAGGGCTGCTCACGCCACCATGAAGCTGCAAGTAACCTAGCGGTGTCTTGAGCTCTTTAGAAAGGGCGAGATAAAGACCACGAATCTCGGCCCCGGCATAGCTTGGCCCATCCCAACCCAATGAAATAGCAGGCCAAACCTTATCTTCCCTAAAGATATTCAGACGCAGCAAGAGCTGAGCCCGCTCGCGCGTGAGCTGAATATCGCCCCCACCCACGAGATTCGGTACATCCAGTGCCGCGCCCATGACAAAGCGTGAGAAGACGCCCAGGGTCAGTTTGCTGAGTACCCCGCCGCCGCCATAAAAACGCACCTCGCCGCGTAGTTCGTGGCGCAGCAAGGGGTAGCCCGTGGGGACATCGCCTGCGTCAAAAGCCAGCGGTGCAGGTGCTTCGGCTGCGGGGTTGTCGCGGCGCTCAGGCTCGACCGACTTACCCGTGTCAAACTCGACCGCTCGCAGACCCGAGGCCAGCAGCAGTGCCAAAAGGGCCACCAGCCTCAGCTTCATCGCCGAGGACCTCGTGTGGGTGCGTCAAAACGGGGTGGCGGTGATTCGCGTCGTTGACGGGCCAAACTCAGAGCCCGGACTGCGACGACAAGGGCCACTAAGAGACCGATCAACGAGGCAAAGAGCCCAAGGGTCAGCACCCGAACCCGCTGGTCAACCTTGGTCTGTGCCTGGCTCACCTCGTCGACGCTGCGCTGCTGAGCCTGCACCTGCAAACTAAGATTCGCCACTTGATCCTGCAAGTCGTCTTGACGCTTTTCGATTTGTCTGTCACGTCGCTCGCTGTTGCCGCGAAATCCCTTAACGTAATTCCACAATTTCTGAAAACCCGTCAAAGCGGCTTTGCTGGGCGCCGGCTCAGCCGCGGGCCCGCCCGTCTCACTCACACTCAAGCGCACCTGCCGCAACTCTTTCTCTTCATTCTTGACGGTTTCAAACAAGCTAGCCGAACCGGTGTGTGCAGAATCTAAGGTTAGGGCTTGGCTCAGCTCGCGCAACGCGCCCTCGCGGTCACTGGCCAAATAAAGGCGGCGCCCTTCTTGAAAGTGTTGTTCGACCTGAGTTGCCACAGTCACCAGGGGCGCCTGAGCCGTCGTACTCAACGCTGTTGGCTCAGCCTGAGCCAAGCTGGCCAAGGCCACAAAAATTAAAGACAATACGGGTTTCAAGGGTTCTCCTTTATGAGTTTCTTTAACTTTAAGAGTCTTTGTTCCAAGAGCCAAGCATCGCCACTTTGAGGCAAATCTCTTTGTAAGGGCGCCAGTAGAGCGAGCGCCAAGTCGACGTCACCTTGCTCAGCAGCAGCTTTAGTCTTGGCCAAGATGCTCGCTTGCAGAGATGGCAGGGCCAGAGGCCGTAGGGCTGTTGGCGGGCTGGCATAGATTTCATCTGGCCCAACTGGGCCTAAGGGCAAAACTCGCATCCAGGTTTCGCCACCATTGGCCAGGCCTCTGAGCTCCAAAGAACGCTGACCTGGCTCAGAATGGGTGAGAACTTCCCATGGCCCACTAGCGCTGTGGGCGCTTTGAACCAAATAGCGTGTTTGCTCAGGTCCTGCGTCGGTCCATTCAAGATAAACCAAGCGGTCGCCGCCTAGGGCGCGAACCCAGGACACAGGATAGGCCTGAGGCGTAGGGCTAGGCACAGCTGTAACACCCCTCAAAGGACGCGGCTTAACCTTGGCGTCAGGGGTATTTTGACCCCTGCTGCACCCTAGAATCAAGGAGAGCAAGGCTATATAAAGCGCCTGTTTCATATTGTGAATTCGCACATTCTAGCCTTCTTTGTCGCCTTTGGGCAAGGCCAGCCTAGCGGCTCAAGACCACCATTTTTTTAACGCCTCGCTCAACCACCTGGCCTTTGGCATCAACGAGCTCCAAGGTCCAAAGATAAATGCCGTCCGAAGCGCGCTCGCCATTAGGCGCCTTTAGATCCCAAGCGCAGAGACCTAGCGAAGCGTCGATGATCTCGATGCGAACCAACTCAGCAGCCACGTTATAAATCTTGGCACGCAAGGTCTTGCCAGGTGCTGGCTTGAAGTAGAGGGCTACATAGTTTTGTCCACCTTGACCCGCAGGATTGGGGCCCAATAAGGCGCTGGGAAGCAGGCGCGAATCTTCCCATGCTACGTTGACATCTGCGCTGCGGAACTCAATGACCGGCTTAGCGAGCTCTTCATAGCGGGCGCGAATGACGTATTTGCCAGGCCAAACGCGGCTACCATCTGATGCCAAACCATCCCAGAAAGCATTGAAGTCTGCTGCTTCGCTGCTGATCTTCAATGTTGCTAAACCATCCAAGATGAAACTCGTACTGCCCAATACCAAATTCGAAACTGGACCCGCCACTTGATAACTACCAATCACCCTAACCTCTTTACCTGAGAGGTCAAAAACCGAGAGGACCAAGAGGTAGTGCACGATGGGTGTCTGCGTGGCCGTGGGTGTGACCGTCGGCGACGGCGAAGCAGTGCGCGTGACAGTCTGCGTAGGGCTGCTCGTGGCTGTAGCGGTCAAGGTGGCCGTCTCGCTAAACGTGGCGGTGGCGCTTGCCGTTGCCGTCTCAGTGGATGAAGCCGTAGCCGTGGCGGTCTCAGTCGGCGTGCTTGTGGCGCTCTGAGTGGCAGTCTGGGTCGCCGACTGGGTCACGGTGGCTGTTTCGGTGTCGCTATAGGTCGGGGTAACCGTGGCCGTCTCGGTTGCGGTCTCAGTCGCTGTTTCAGTGGCTGAGTCAGTGGCGGTCTCTGTGGGTGTGGCGCTGGCTGTCTCAGTGGCGGTCTCTGTGGGTGTTTCGGTGTCGCTATAAGTTGGCGTGCCCGTGGCCGTCTCAGTCGCGCTACCGCTTGCAGTCACGGTGGCCGTCTCGGTCGCAGTCGGCGTACCCGTCAGCGTAGCTGACGGGGTCAACGACGACG
>CAZFUM010000130.1:0-6616 GCA_964521965.1 uncultured bacterium
TTCGCCTTTTGCGGCAAAAGGGATTAAGCGAAGCCAAGCTCGCGCCACTCAAAGTGGCGCTTCGGCGCGTCAACCGCGAACAGGGCTGGGATCACTTTTTGAGCCAAATTAAGCGTAAAAAGTAGACTTAGGCCTGATTTATTCAGGGTTAAAGTGGCTTTGGGCTTGACGCGCAGATAGCGAATCCGTATTTTCCTGTTGTCCCAGGACATCGACATTTTTTCGGGCGAACGGAGTCGTTTGTCCAAATCATCCATTCATTCATTCAGAAAGGAGGGTGCCAAGGTGCCCATTACCAAAACCGAAATCATGAATCAACTGGCCTTCGCAACGGGCCTTAAGAAAAAAGAAATCGTGGGTGTCATCGAGGCTTTTGTTGACCTCATCGTCAAGAACCTCAAGAAAGATAAGGACAGGAAATTCAAGGCCCCGGGCCTGGGCATCTTCCAGGTGAAGAATCGTCCCGCGCGCATGGGCCGTAACCCCAAGACCGGCGAAGCTATCAAGATCAAAGCTAAGACCGTCTTGCGTTTCCGCGTTTCGAAAGACCTCAAGGGCAAGGTTCTCTAACCTTCTCTTTGTTTCGGGGCCATCCTCCGAAAGTGGGGGATGGCCCTTTTTTTTGAGGTAAGACCGTGAACCACATTTGGGCTGGCTTGGCCCGAGTCCTCGAATACTTAATCGACACTTACAAGATCATCTTGCTTGTTAGCGTGGTGCTCAGTTGGGTGCATGCCGACCCGAGCAATGGCATCGTGCGCTTTGTGCGTGTCTTGACTGAACCGCTCTTGGGCTGGGTGCGCCGCCGTCTGCCATTGCTGGTGCAGGGTGGCATCGATCTAAGCCCCTTGGCTATATTTTTAGCTTTGATTTTTCTCGACGAGGCGCTGGTGGGCAACCTCTACCGCCTGGCGGGGCATAAGCATGGCTGAGCGCAATTGGGGCTGCCGGGTCAGCATTGATTATATTTACAAGGGCTGGCGATTGGCTGTGCTCGAGAACGAGCTCTTGCGTGTGTCGTTGCTGCTCGACAAGGGCGGCGATATTGTCGAGTTTTCGCATAAGCCCAGTGGCATTGACTACATGTGGTGGACTCCATGGGGTTTGCACGAGCGCGCCAAGATGATACCGAGCTCCTCCATGAGCGAAGGCCACTTTGGCGATTACTATCAGGGCGGCTGGCAAGAGATCTTTCCCTCGGGCGGAGTGCCCAATGTGCATCGCCAGACTGAGTTTGGCCTTCATGGCGAGGCTTCGCTGCTGCCTTGGCGACCGCGTATACTCAAAGACACGCCCCAACGGGTGACACTCGAATTGAGCACCGAGACTTATCGAACGCCCTTTAAAGCCGTGAAGACGCTCACGCTTGAAAAAGGCAAAGCTAGCCTCTTCATTGAGAGCTCGCTTAGCAACCAAGGTGAAGTTGACTTAGAAGCCATGTGGGGTCAGCACCCGGCCTTTGGCGCCCCCTTTCTCAACCCGAATTGCCGAATCGATTTGCCCGGCGCTGACTGCGAAATGCAAGGCGATGGCTTAGGTCTGGCGCGTTTTAGCAAAGGCACCCATGGGCCCTGGCCCCGTCTTAAAGGCAAAGATGGGCGTATGATCGATTTGAGTCGCTTTCCTGATCCCAAGCAGCGTAGCAACGACATGTTCTATTTGAAAAATTTAAAAGGGAATTGGTATGCCATTACGGACACTCAGCGCAAGCAGGGTTTTAGCTTGGCTTGGGATCTCAAGGCCTACCCCTATCTGTGGTTCTGGCAGGTTTACAAGGGTGGCCTGGGTAATCCTTTTTGGGGCCGCACCTACAATTGCGCGCTCGAGCCTTTTTCGTCGATTCCCTCGGGCCTGGCCCAGGCAGTGGCGCGCGGCACCGCATTGAAGTTTAAAGCCGGGCAGACTCGCAAGGCCTGGCTCACGGCTACGGCTTACAGCGGTCTCACTAAGGTTAAGAAAGTGACCCGGCAGGGACTTGTGGCTTAATGGCACAGATTGCATTCATCTATGGTGGGCCCGGTGAGGCTCAGACCGGCATGGGTAAGGATCTTTACAACAAGATTCTGCCTGTGCGCGAGGCTCTCGATAGGGCTGACCGAGCCTTTAAAGATCTGGCTATCCCACTCAAAGTAACCAAGACTTGCTTCATGGAAGGGCCTGCAGCGCTTGCGCGGCCTTCATTGGCAGCGCCCGCGATGCTGGCGATTGCGTTTGGTGTCACCGAAGTGCTGCGCCAGAAGCGCGTGCTGCCGGTGTCGCTGGTGGGCCTTGGCTTTGGCGAAGTGATTGCACTCGTATGCGCAGGCGCTATTGGTTATGAGGTGGGTTTGAAATATTTGTTTGAACGAGGCGTGCGCATTGAGGCGGCAGCAGCAGCTGCAGCTGTGCCCGACGCTGCGGCCTGGGTGAGTGGCCTAGACGTGGCTAAACTCGCTGAACTGCTGGCAGCCAAGGCACCTAGCATTCGTGTGATGTCAGACGAAGCGCCCGATGCCTGTGTCTTGCGCGGCCCTGAGTCTGCGCTCAAGTCTTTTATTGCGCCTTTGGCGAGTCGCCAGGTCAAGGTCGGCGAGCTGCACCCTGCGGGTGCCTGGCCGCAAGAGCCCTTGGTAGCCTTGGCTGATTCTGAAAAAGAGATCTTTGCAAGTCTTAAGCCTGAGCGAAATGGGTCGTTTCAGTTTTGGCCTGCTTCAACAGCGGCGCGTAGCCCCGAACCCCGCGCTTGGAGCGAACAAGCGGGGCTTAGCTTGTATAAACCCATACGCTTTCGCGAGACCATTGCCGCCCTACGCGCCAGTGGTTGTGACACGCTCATTGAAATTGGCCCTGGCGAGCGTCTAGGCGCTCTGGCCCGCCGCCAAGATACGGGCATGCGCGCCTTGGCCACGCATGATGCTAAGTCCCTGGCCCTAGCCGTGAAGTTGGCATACTGATGAAACCCATGCCCATGGTCGCTATTGTTGGCCGCCCTAACGTCGGCAAGTCTGCGCTTTACAATCGCATTACGGGTAAGGCCCAAGCCATTGTTGAGGACAGGCCCGGCGTAACGCGAGATCGCCTTTTGGGCCGTGCCGATTGGCGCGGTCGCGAATTTTGGTTGGTGGATACCGGGGGCTATGACCCTGAGACCGACAAGACGGGTGGAGTCGGCACGTCTGAAAAAGAATTACGAAAGGGCATGAATCGGCAAGTGAAATTGGCCGTGGAACGGGCCGATAAGGTGTTGTTGGTGGTAGATGGCAAGGTAGGCCTGCACACGCTCGATGAGCGGGCGGCCCGCATGCTGCGCGAAAGCGGCAAAGAGACCCTGCTGCTCATCAACAAGAGTGACCGCAATGAAGACGCGGGCAACCGCTGGGACTTTAGTCGCCTAAATCTGGGTGAAGGCCACGCGGTTTCTGCTCTGCATGGCCGTGGTGTGGACGAGGCTTTAGATATGCTGATCGAAGGCTGGCCCGTCAATGTCGAGCCGCCGGCTGAGCCTTTGCCGCCGATCGAGGGCGAAGAAGAAGGTGAGCCCGCGCGTCCCAGCTTGCCCGACCGACCTTTGCGCGTTGCGATCGTGGGTCGTCCTAACGTGGGCAAGTCTTCACTTTTTAATGCACTCGCGCACGAAGAGCGCCAGATCGTATCTGACAAACCTGGCACCACCCGAGACGCTATCAACACCATGATCCAGGTTCATGGGGTTGATATTGAATTGGTCGATACCGCTGGATTACGCAAAAAAGACAAGGTCGATGACGCGGTGGAATACTACGCCGCGGTGCGCGCGGTGCGGGCCATTGATTCTTGTGATGTCGGATTGCTGGTGGTCGATGCCAGTTTTGGTCTGGGCGAGCAAGAAGAACGCATCGCGGGTTTAATTCACGAGGCTGGCAAGGCTTGTGTGGTGGTGGTCAATAAATGGGACCTGCCTGAAAAAGACAATCTCACCCTTTCGATCCGTGAAAAAGAGATACGCAGCCGCTTGAACTTCATGGATTACGCCCTCATCTGTTTTATTAGCGTCAAGACAGGGCAGCGTATCGGCGAGGTGCTAGAGCTGGCCCTTGAGGCTGGCTCGCAACATGGCCGTCGCTTGGGTACGGGCGCTCTCAACCGGGCCATGGACGAGATCAAGCGCCGCACGCCCCTGCCTTCGCGTCGGGGTAAGACCCTGAAGATCTATTTCTTGGCGCAGGTGGGCATACGTCCCCCTTCGTTCGCGCTATTTGTGAACGACCCCAAGCTTTTGCATTTCTCGACTAAACGCCGTATCAGCAAGCTCTTGCGCGAGAAATTCGAGCTCAGAGGCACGCCCTTGATCTTGATGCTAAGAAGGCGCCACGCGTGAACTCGGCGGTTTATTTTGTGGCAGCTTATGTGTTGGGCTCTTTGCCGACCGGTTATTGGGCGGGACTCATGCTCAAGGGCCTCGACATTCGTAGGCATGGCTCTGGCAATATGGGCGCCACCAATGTCTTTCGTGTGCTGGGCAAAGGCCCGGGCACCATGGTGTTGCTCTTCGACATGTTGAAAGGTTATTTGGCGGTGAGTTGGCTGCCGGCTCTCTTAGGCCCGTTTGGCTCAGCTTGGACATTGGCCGGTGGCCTGGCGGCCGTGCTAGGCCACAACTATACTTTTTGGCTTGGTTTTAAAGGCGGCAAAGGCGTGGCCACATCGGCTGGTGTCTGCTTTGGCCTGGCGCCTTGGGCCACGCTCACGACCATGGCGGTCTTTGGCGTGGTATTCAGCCTTTCACGCATGGTTTCAGCCGGCTCTTTGCTGGCCTCGGCGGCGTTGCCTTTGGCCATGTGGTATCATGCCGAACGGGGCGAGAGCGGCGCGGGCATGGGCGCTAACTTATATTTGGGCCTAGCCCTGGCGACCTTTGTATGGGTACGCCATATTCCCAATATCAAGCGCATCTTAAACGGCACTGAAAACAAATTTTTTGGCGAGAAGGCATGACGCAACCTTTTATCATTGGCGGTGGCGGTTGGGGCACTGCCCTAGGCATGGTGTTGGCTGAGAAGGCGCCCAAGGTCATCCTTTGGGAGCACGACACTGCCTATGCGGCTGAAGTGCAGGCCACACGTGAAAGTCCCCGCTATCTTAAGGGCGTAAAGCTGCCTGCTCAGCTTGAGTTTCGTTCAACATTTGCCGGGCTTGAGCTAGCTGAGTTAATTGTGTTGTCGGTGCCGTCGCGTTTTATTCGATCGGTTTGCGAGCAAGCTTTGCCACTCTTGAAACCAGGGGCTCTTTTAGTCGTAGCGACGAAGGGCATTGAGCCTGGCACCCTATTGACCATGAGTCAGGTTGCGGCTGATGTTGCAGTCAAGGCCGGCCTGCCGAAACTGCGCATCGCAAGCCTCACAGGGCCGAGTCATGCTGAAGAAGTGGGGCGCAAGTTAGCCACCAGTGTGGTGACTGCGGCTGATGACCCGGCCGATGCGCGTGCCGCCCGCGACGCATTCAATGTGGGCTGGTTTCGTGTTTATCTCAGCGACGATCATTTGGGTGTCGAGCTCGGGGGCGCGCTTAAGAATGTGGTTGCCTTGGCTGCGGGCATCAGCGATGGCTTGGGCTTGGGTGACAACGCCAAGGCGGCGCTGATCACGCGTGGTTTAGCTGAGATGACACGCTTAGGCGTGAGTCTGGGCGCGAAGGCTTCGACCTTCTCAGGTCTGGCGGGCCTGGGCGATTTAGTCGTGACTTGCATGAGCCAGCATAGCCGCAATCGTGGGGTGGGTGAACGCCTGGGCAAGGGTGAGCGTTGGTCTGAGATCAGTAAGACGATGATTCAAGCCGTCGAAGGCGCAGTTACTTGCGAATCAGCCTATGCCTTGGCCAAACGCCAAGGCATCGAGATGCCCATCACCGAGCAAGTTTACGAGGTGCTTTACCACGACAAGCCGGCCAAGGCTGGTCTGGCAGATTTGTTGGCGCGCGAAGCTAAGGGTGAGGCGAATTAATGGCCAAGGCCAGCGAGCCTACCAAGCTGAACATCGCTGAAGTCTCAGACGTGACCGGTGTCAAGCAGCACGTCTTAAGGTATTGGGAAACCGAGTTCCCCCAGCTGAGACCCGACAAAAGCGGTTCTGGCCAACGGGTCTACCGCCAAAAAGACATCGACATCGTGTTGCGCATCAAACGTCTGCTGCATGACGAGGGCTATACCATTCAGGGTGCGCGTCGCAAGCTTGACGACGAGCTGCGCGAGACCCGCATGGGTCAGTTGCCACTTGCCCTTGATCTTAAACAGGCCGAGCTTTTGGGGACCCTGACCCGCGCCCGGCGGCAGGTTCAGGCCTTAGAAGACCAATTGAATAAGCCTTTTCCTGACGAAGAAGAGGCCGAATGAGGGCTTGCGGGGCCTTGCTCTAGGCCCTGGCTTGTGCTAATTTCCTCGCTCTCACCGGGAACCCCGGCCGTCCGAAGCGCTTGATCGGGATGTGGCGCAGGGGTAGCGCACTCGCTTGGGGTGCGAGGGGTCGCAGGTTCAAGTCCTGTCATCCCGACCAATCGCCAGCGCCGGCACGGAGAGGGAAGAACGGGTTACGGGGCATAGCTCAGGGGCTAGAGCGCTCGCTTCGGGAGTGAGAGGTCGCAGGTTCAATTCCTGTTGCCCCGA
>CAZFUM010000131.1:0-6542 GCA_964521965.1 uncultured bacterium
AAAGAAAGGCTGGCCATCGCCGTGCAGGACACAGGGCCGGGCATCGCTGAGGGAAACTTGGAAAAGATATTTGAGCCCTTTTACACCACCAAAGAAACCGGCTCGGGCCTGGGCCTCTGGATCGCTCAGAGCCTGGCCCGCGAAATGGGCGGCGAGCTGAGCGTCGAAAACCTAAAGCCCCATGGCGCGCGATTCACCCTGAGCCTGCGGCTCGCGGAAGGGGCCTGAGATGCAGATCTTATTAGTGGATGACGAGGCCGACCTAAGATCAACGCTGACCGAGTATCTGACCGAGCTGGGTCACGAGATCCGTCAGGCCGGCAGCTGCGCCGAGGCGCTCGAGGTGGCCAAAGCCTGGCCGCCGCAGGTGGCGCTGCTTGATCAGGGCCTTCCCGACGGCATGGGCCTCGATCTGCTTCCCAAATTAAAAGAACTGCGTCCAGGCTGTCTGGTGCTGATGCTAACCGGTTTTTCAAGCACCAAGCTCGCCGTTCAAGCCATGCGCCTGGGCGCTGAGAACTATCTCGAAAAACCTATTGATCTCGAAGAGCTGAAGGCTCAGCTCGAAAAGCTGTCTGAAAAGCTGCAGCTCAAGGGCGAGCTGGGCGCGCTGCGCAAGCTGCAGCTGGACCGCTACCAGAAGGAATATTTGTTTTTGCCGGATCAGCACATGGTCAAGGTGTACGAGCAGGTCGATCAGGTGGCCGATCTCGAGCGCGTCAATGTGCTGGTGCAGGGCGAGACCGGCACGGGCAAAGAGCATGTGGCCCGCATGATTCATTTTTTGTCGCGCCGCGCGGCAGGGCCCTGGGTCGAGCTTCACTGCGGCGCTTTGCCCGACACCCTGCTTGAAAGCGAGCTCTTTGGTTATGAAGCCGGCGCCTTCACCGACGCGCGCAAGGCCAAGCCCGGGCTTTTCGAGTCGGCCCAGGGCGGCACGCTCTTTTTAGACGAGATCGGCGAGATGCCTTTGCAGACCCAGGTGAAATTGCTCAAGGTGCTCGAAGAAAAACGCGTGCGTCGCCTGGGCAGCACCCGCGAGATCAAGCTGGATGTGCACATTGTCGCCGCTAGCAACCGCGACCTTGCCGCCGAGGTCGAGGCCGGAAACTTTCGCCGCGATCTGCTGTTTCGACTCAACGCCTTCGTCATACGCCTGCCGCCTTTGCGCGAGCGCCCCAACGACATTCCCGCCCTGGCCCAGTACTTTCTGCAGGAAGCTTCCCGCGAATTCGCGCGCCCGGTGGCGTTCATTCCCAAAGCGGCCGTAGCGGCCTTGCGCCAGCACCGCTGGCCTGGCAACGTGCGCGAGCTGAAGAATGTTGTCGAGCGCCTGGTGATCAGCCAGGTCGAGGCCGAGCCCAAGTGGGCTCAGCTAAACGAGTTGCTGACTGAAAGCGCCGGACCCCCCGACTTGAAAAAAACCGACCCGGACAAAAAAGGCCAGGCAGAGCTCGAAATGGCCGCCACCCTGAAAGCCCTGGCTGAATGTCAGGGCAACCGCGGCAGGGCCGCTGAAAAGCTGGGGATAAGCCGTAAAACATTGTTTAATAAATTGCGTCTTTGGGAGCGGCAGGGACTGCTTTATTCGAATCCAGAATACGATTTACCCAACGAGCCCAAAACGAGCACCCCGAAAACATAAAAGTGGCCCGCCAGCGAGTTTAGCTTTCTCTTTTCCCGAGATAAGAACATACTATTAAAATTGTAAAATTGTAAAAACGGGAGAGTTCATGAAAAAGAACAAAAAGCTCGAGCCTAAAAAGCCAGCATTCCCGATCGTGGGCATCGGCGCGTCCGCCGGCGGCCTGCAGGCGTTTGAAGAATTTTTTTCGGGCCTGCCCGCCGATGCCGAGCTCGGCATGGCCTTTGTGCTGGTGCAGCATCTGGCGCCCGATCACTCTAGCATTCTACCCGAGCTGATCCAACGCTTCACCCATATGCCGGTGCACTTGGCGACCGACGGGCTGGCGCTTTTGCCCGACCACGTCTATATCATCGCGCCCAATACCGATCTTAGCGTCAACGATGCCACGCTTTGCGTGACAGCGCATCGTCTTAGCAGCTCACCTAACACGCCCATCTCCCGCCTGCTGAGTTCTGTGGCCATAGACCAAAAGGCACTGGCAGTTGGCATTATCTTTTCTGGGGGAGGCAGCGACGGCAGCGAGGGGATCAAGGCCATCAAGGCCGGGGGCGGCTTGGTGCTGGTGCAACGGCCCGAAACGGCCGGGGTCACCGGCATGCCGCTCAGCGCCATCGCCACGGGGGCGTTTGACCTGCAATTGGCGCCTCAAGAAATGCCCGCCAAGCTGCTGGCCTGGGCCCAAGAGCTGCGAAACGGCCCGTCGGAATTTGAGCCCGTCATCGATGCGGCAACCCTTGGCGTGCTTCGCGATATTCTCGAGATCGTGCGCCTGGTCACGCGCCACGACTTTGCGCACTACAAGCCCAACACGCTGCTGCGGCGCGTCCAACGGCGCATGGATACCCACAAAATGCAGGATATCGCCCAATACCGCGAGCTTCTTCGGCAGACGCCCGCAGAAGCCAGCGTCTTGTTCCACGAGTTTTTGATCGGCGTGACCCGCTTTTTTCGTGACAGCGAGATCTTTCTAGAGCTCGAGAAAGTGGTTTTACCCAAGCTGCTTCAAAATCAAAGCGGAGAGGGCAGCCTTCGGGTGTGGTGTGTTGGCTGCGCCACGGGGGAAGAGGCCTATTCCATCGCCATCTTGTTTCAAGAGCTGCAAGAAAAGCTTGGCCGCCGCATACCCTTGCAGATCTTTGCCACCGACATCGACGACCGGGCCATCGCGCTGGCCCGCGCAGGGCGATTTGGGTCAAAGATCGCTGAGGACGTGTCGCCGGCACGGCTGCTGCGCTTCTTCACCCGCGACGATGTCAGCGGCGAGTACTGCGTCGTCCGCTCTATCCGCGACGCGGTGGTCTTTTCAGAGCAGGATGTCGTCAAAGACCCGCCATTCTCAAACCTAGATCTGATCATCTGCCGAAATTTGCTCATCTATTTCGATGCCGAGCTGCAAAACAAGATTCTCCCCTTGTTCCATTTTGCCTTGCGGCCGGGTGGCCACATGATGTTGGGCGCGTCCGAGTCGGTGGGTGGCTTTTCCGAGATCTTTTCCGCCCAGAACCGTGAATCGAGGATATACAAGCGCTTGGAGCACGCCCATATCAGCCGGCGGGAAATGCTAAACCGTTTGCTCTCGCCCGTGAGCCATGTGGGGCGTCCCCCTGCGGGGCCCCTTGGCACCAAGATCCTTGCCAAAAAGCCCTCGTTGCGCGAGCTGACCGAAGGCGCATTGCTGCGCCAAAGTGGGCCCATGGCGCTCATGGTCAATGCCAAGGGCGACATCCTGTATCAACACGGGCGCAGCGGGCTTTTTCTCGAGCCGGTGCCGGGCGTGGCCAGCATCAACAATGCCCTGCAAATGGCGCGCGACGGCCTGAAACGCGAGCTTACCATCACCTTGCACAAGGCGGTGGCAGACAGGGCCCCGGCCGAGTGCCCGCAGCTTCAGATCAAGGGCGATGCCGGCAAAAGGTCTTTTAAGCTGCGGGTCAGCCCCGAGCGCCTCAATCCATTTGAAGAGCCTGCCGAGTGGCTCTACCTGGTCACGCTCGAAGAGCTGGTAACGGCAGATATCCCGGCGGCGGCCGCTGGGGGCGCTGGGCCTGCCGATGCCGAGATGACGGCCCTGCGGGAAGCGCTGAAGATCAAAGAAGAATACTTGGACACCACCAACGAAGAGCTGCGCACTTCCAACGAAGAGCTGCGCTCGGCCAACGAAGAGATGCAGAGCATCAACGAAGAGGTGCAATCGACCAACGAAGAGATGGAAACCTCTCGGGAGGAGCTGCAGTCGGTGAATGAAGAGCTGGCCACGGTGAACGCCGAATTGCAAGCCAAGGTCTTCGACCTGTCGACCGTCAACAGCGACATGAGCAATCTTTTGGCCGGCACCGGCATTGCCACCGTTTTTCTGGACCGCCACTTAAAGATACTGCGCTTCACGCCGGCGGCGATTCAAGTCATCAACCTGCTGCCCACGGATCTGGGCAGGCAAGTGAGCCACCTGGCCAACAATCTGGTCGGCTACAACGACCTAGAGGCAGACGCGCAAGCGGTGCTCGATACCCTGCACGTCAAAGAGCTGGCGGTGCGAGGCCGCAACAACAGGCACTATTTGCTGCGCCTGCTGCCCTACCGCACGCTGGACAACGTGATCGAAGGGGTGGTGGCCGTTTTCATCGACATCACTGAGGCCTATGCCTTAAAATTTGCGCTGGAAGATGTGGCCGCACGCTTGAAGCAGGTGGCGGATGCCTTGCCTCAGTTGATCTGGGTTTGTGAGCCGGATGGCGAAGCCAAGACCTTGAATCATCAATGGATAGATCACACCGGTGTGCCGGAAGCACGGCAGCTGGGGCAGGCTTGGCTTGACCAGATTTTTCCGCAAGACCGCCAAGCCTTGCTGTCGGCGTTGAAAGCCGCCGCGGTCGATCACCAAGCCTTCAAGCTGGCCTGCCGCATACGCAACGTCGGCGGCGCGTACATCCCATTCCATGCCGTGGTGCAGCCGTTGTTCAATCCTGCAGGCGAGATCGTGCAATGGTTCGGCATGAATACACTTGAGGCCGGCCATGGCCAAGGATAAAGGGGCCGAGGGCGGATCCGAGCTGAGAAAAAAGGCCGAAGAGGCTGTCAGCGCCTTGGGCGCGGCGCCTACAGAGCCCCAAGAGCTGCTTGACCAACTGCACGAGCTAAGGGTGTACCAGGTTGAGCTGGAGATGCAAAACGACGAATTGCGTAAAACTCAGACCGAGCTGGCCGCCGCCAAAGACCGTTATTTCGAGCTCTACGACCAGGCGCCGGTCGGCTATGCCAGCTTAAACGACAAGGGCATTATTTTAGAGATCAACCATGCGGGCGCCATGCTCTTGGGCTTTGCGCAGGGGCCTATGGTGGGCCTGCCTATCAACCGCTTTATCGCCGACGAAGATCAAGACGCCTTCTACCTTCATCGCCAAGCGCTGTTGCTGGGCGGCAAAGAACAGCTGATCGAGTGCAGAGGGGTCGCGGCCGACCAAAGCATTCTTTGGCTGCAGATCGCCGTCAGAGCGATGCAAAACGGGCAGGGGGGGCGGATCTTTAGGGCGGCGATGCTTGATGTCACCGCTCAAAAAATGGCGGCACAAAAAACCCTCGAGCTGCAGGCGCAAGTGGCTCAGTCGCAAAAGTTGGATGCCATTGGCCGCTTAGCCGGAGGTGTGGCTCACGACTTTAACAACATGCTTGGCGTCATTCTTGGCAAGGCCGAGCTGGTCTTGGGCGGCCCCCCCCTTCCGAGCGCGCTGCACCAAAATATCGTGGACATTCAAAAGGCGGCGCTGCGGTCGGCGGCATTAACCCGGCAACTGTTGGGCTTTGCCCGGCACCAGCCGATACAGCCTGTGGCGGTGGATCTCAGCTCTGCGATCGACGACATGTTGGATATCTTGCGCAGCCTTGTCGGCGAAAGCATCAAGGTGGTTTGGAGCCCTCGGCCCGACCTGTGGCCGGTATGCATCGATCCGTCGCAGTTGGACCAGATCTTAACGAACCTATGCACCAACGCCCGTGACGCCATGGGCGGCCCGGGTTCGGTGGTGATCGAGGTCGAACATTGTGAGCTGAGCGAGGGCGATGCCAGGGCTGGCGGCGGCATCCCGCCGGGTGCCTATGGGGTTTTAAAAGTGCGAGACAACGGGCAAGGCATTGCCAAAGATCTTTTAGACAAGATATTTGAGCCCTTTTTCACGTCCAAACCCCTGGGCAGCGGCACCGGCTTGGGCTTGGCGCTTGTGCAGGGCATCGTTAAACAGAACAAGGGCTTCATCAACGTTGCCAGCAAACTTGGGCAGGGCTCAACGTTCGAGATTTTCCTGCCTCGTTTTGCCGGAAAGGTCTTGCCGCAGAGCCCCACAGCAAAGCCTGTGGCTTCAGGGCAAAGTTCGGCCTGTATCCTGCTTGCTGAAGACGAGCCGGATCTGCGGGCGATAGTTGCTGAAACGCTTGCGCTATGGGGCTATAAGGTGCTGAGCGCCGAAACATCAGCCGAAGCCCTGCGCTTGGCGCAAGGGCATCTAGGCGAGATTCAACTGCTGCTAAGCGATGTCAAGATGCCGGGGATGAGCGGCCCTGCTTTGGCAAAAGAAGCGCTGCGCCTTAACCCTTTGCTAAAAGTCTTGTACATGTCTGGCTATGCGGATGAAGAGCTTTCTAGCCAGGGTTTGTTGATAGAAGGCACCCATTTCATTCAAAAGCCCTTCCAACTAGATCATTTGGCGGCCAAGATCAAAGTGGTGTTGGGGGCTTAAATAAGAATGAAATAAGCTGAAATCGAGTCAGGAATACAAATTACCCAACCTTGGGTAATTTACCCGCCAGCTTCCCATGACGTTTTTGGTTTCAATTTGTGAATATAGTTATTTTGTAACGATTTGCTGCTTCTTCCCGACTTGGCACCTTCCTTGCATAGTTA
>CAZFUM010000132.1:0-6507 GCA_964521965.1 uncultured bacterium
GAGTGTAGGTAAAGACCATATTGAGATTTGGATTTTCTTTCATATGCACTTCGTTCAATTCTTTGTGATAGATGGTGTCTTCGACGGTTTTGTTGGCATTTAAGAAGGTGATCTTGCTGTCGACCTTTTTCTCGGTGGCATAGCGCACCATGTTCATAAAAGGCGTCACGCCCACACCTGCGCCCAAGAGCACGATGTGGGGCATGGTGGCCGGGTCAAAGACAAAGTGGCCCACCGGCGCCCGCACGCCAAAAACATGGCCCGGTTGCAGGTCTTTTAAGAATTGGGGAAAGGTCCCCTGGATTTTAATAGTGAGCTCGATGCGGTCGCGCCAAGTTGGGGTGCTGGCAATCGAATAGGCCCGGCTCATCTTGACTTCGCTCTCGGGCGTCAAGTGCAGCATGACAAATTGGCCCGGCTTGTAGGGATAAGCTTCGCCGCCGGCTTGGGGCTTGATGACATAAGTTTTGGTGTCAGGGGTCTCTTGAATGATTTTATCAAGAATGTAGGGGATGGTGGCGGGGGGCATGGCGGCGGCTCCGAGTGAGGTTAAAGCGATTGCAGAAAAGCGAGCAATGAGCGCAGGGGCGTGCCGGTGGCGCCTGAAGGGTGCAGCCCTTCTTCTTTTTTAAGATAACTGGGCCCGGCAATGTCGCAATGCACCCAGGGTATCTTTTCATCAACAAATTCTTTGAGGAACATGGCGCCTGCAATGGTGCCAGCTTCGCCGCTGTTGCCCGTGTTCTTCATATCAGCCACGCGACTTTCTATATGAGAGCGATAGGCCTTGGGCATGGGCAGGGGCCACATGGCCTCGCCGCCTTGATCGCCAGCTGCTTGCAGGGCCTGCATGATCTTGCTGTCGCCCATCAAAGCCGTCACGTTCATACCCAGCGCCACCATGGCCGCGCCGGTGAGCGTGGCAAAGTCGATGATGAAGTCTGGCTTGAGGCGACTCGCATAGACCAGCGCGTCAGCGAGAATAACGCGCCCTTCGGCATCGGTGTTCATGATTTCGGCGGTCTTGCCATTCATGAACTTGACCACTTCATCGACCTTGAGCGCCCCGCCCGAGGGCATGTTCTCAACAAAGGGTGCCACGGCGTGAATCTCGAGCGGCAGCTTGAGACGGGCGGCTGCCAGCACGGCGGCGAGAACGGTCGCGCCGCCAGCCATGTCGCTCTTCATGTCTTGCATGTATGAGCCAGTCTTGATGCTGAGGCCGCCCGAGTCAAAGGTCACACCCTTGCCAACCAGAGCCAGCTTCTTGCGCGCGCGCGCGGGCTTGTAGCTCAAATGAATGAGCACGGGTGGCCGAGTTGATCCTCGACCCACGCCTAGTATGCCCCCTGCGCCCATGCGGGCAAGCTGAGCCGCATCATAGACGCGAAGTTTCAGTCCCTTGTTTAAGCGCTGAAATTCTCTGGCGGTGGTTACCGCTGCCTGGGGATGAAAATCATTGGGCGGGGTATTCACCAAATCGCGAACTTTCATCACGCCTTCGCAAATGATTTTGGCTTGGGCGAGGCTGCTTTGCATTTTGGCCTGAGCCTGGGCTGAGGGCGCCAGCAATTCGATTTTAAAGTCTGGGGCTTCGTCCTTTTTTGATTTATAGCGGTCAAAGCGATAAAGGCCTAGCCATGCGCCTTCGGCCAGGGCCTGTGCTTGAGCATCGCCGACCAGCTTGCTAGTTTCAGCTAAGCAGAGCGACATCGATGAAATTTTAAGGTCACGAGCCTTGCGGGCTGCGCTCACCCCTGCGCGGCGTAAGACTTCCAAGTCGACATCTTTTTGTGCCCCTAAGCCGATCAATAGCAGGCGCTTGGCTTTGGCAGCAGGTTGGGGCAAATAGAAGGCCTTGTCTTTTTGTCCCTTAAATCCATCCGCCTTTGCGGCAGCCCGGGCCGGAGCATCCAGGTAAGGCAGGGCCGCTAGATCTTGGCCCTCATGCACCAAGAGCACAGCCAGATCAGGCTTAGGGTTACGGCGGCTTGCGGCGTGTATTGAAATCAAAATGCCTCCTAGGGCTAACGCAGAGAAAGTGGGCCCTATTATCTAGCCCGAATCAGGCTTTTGTCAAAGACAGGCCTGCCTTGTCGCTGCCTTTTGAATGGCGTAAAGTAGCCTTTCATTCAAAGCGAACCTTAGGAGGTTAGGCATGGAAATAGCGATTTTACGTTTGATTCACTTGGGCTGCGGCATTCTTTGGGCCGGCGGCGCGGTCTTAGTAGGCTTCTTTATCGTGCCTGCGGTGGGCGAAGCCGGCCCAGCCGGCGGGGCGGTCATGCAAGGCGTGGTCAAGCGCAAGATGCCCCTTTTTCTCACGGGATTGGGTCTGCTGACCGTACTTAGCGGCGCTAGGCTTTATATGATCCGCTTCAGCATGCAATGGCTGTACACCGCGGAGGGCATTTGTCTGACCCTGGGCGGTCTCTTAGGCACGGCGGCCCTGATCGTAGGCATTACCGTGAGCAAGCCCACGGTTGAGAAAATGGGCAAGCTGGGCGCTGAGATCAAGGCTGCGGGCGGCCCCCCCACCCCTGAGCAAGCTGCTCTCATGCAAGCTCTGGGCGCGCGCGTGGGTAAAGCTGCCAAAGTGGTGGCCTGGCATGTGATCGTGGCCGTGGTCCTTATGGCAGGACTGCGCTTTAGTCAAATAGTGGAAATCAGCGGCGAAGCGCCCGTGCCCACAAGTCCCGCGACTGGCACGACCCAACCCTGACGTCATTGAAAAAGCATGGGCGCCCCATGAAGTGGAGCGCCTGGATGATCGGCCTAGCCACAGCCGCGCTACTAAGTTGCAACGCAGGCGGCTTTCGCTTATTGGGCTTAGATGAAAGTATCTATAGCCACGTAGCTCGCGAAGCCGCGCTCGCGGGCCATTGGCTGCCCCTGACTTGGGAAGGCCATCCCTTCATTGGCAAGCCGCCGCTCGGCCTTTGGTTGATGGGTTTGAGTGCCAAGATTTTTGGGCCTAGCGAGTGGGCTTTGCGTTTGCCTAGCGCCCTGGCTGGCGGTCTCTGCGTGGCCTATAGCGTGGCCTTGGGCGATTTAGTTTTGGGTAGTTTGGCCTGGGGCTTGGGCGTGGCGGTGGCGCTCTTGGGCTGCCAGCTCTTTATTCTCTTTGGCCGCGTCGGCAATCTCGACATGGCCTTGGCCGCTTGCTTCACAGCCGCGCTCTATCATGCTCTGCGAGCTTTACGCAGCGATGCTGCCGCCCGTAGCCAAGCGCTTATGTTTGGTGTTTGGGTGGGTCTCAGTCTATTGATTAAAAGTTGGGTGGGCATTGGCGCATGGATTTGGTTTGTCGCTTTGCTTGCGCCAAGGCCACAGCGAGGCAGCCTCATCTTGGCCGCAAGCTGGGGCCCCTTGCTGGCCTTGGCAGCTTGGTGGCTTATCTATGCTTCGGTCTTTGGCTGGGCCATGATTCCGTATGAGGTCATGAACGGCTTGCTCTTAAAACCTCGAGTCGCGCTCGAAGGCGCGGGATCGAGCTTAGAGCGCGTGCTCGCCTTTGTCTCGATTTATGGCGAGATGGGGCGGGCGGGCATGGCCTATCTCTGGCCCTTCTTGCCTCTGGGTCTTTTGAGTTTGTTTCGGGCCCAAAGCCGAGGCCTGCTAGTCTTTGGCTTAGGCTATGCCTTGGCGTTTACGACCTTGATCACCCCGCAGATGAATTATTTGCTGCCCCTGTTGCCGTTGGCGGCCTTGGCGGCTGTCGCTTGCTTTTGGCAGGCGCGCCAAACTTGGGGCAGTGTCTGGGCCCTTATCTTGGCGGTGGTTGCTGCGCTCTGGGCCGGCGCCCGGCCCTTGCAAAACGCCAGCCTGCCTTTGTTTTTGAGCATGGCCGCCCCCTTGGGCCTACTCTTCGCTGGCCCTAGCTTTGAAGTCAGGCGCGCCTTAAGCTTGTCGTCGGCCTTAGCTTGGGCGCTGGCCATGGGTTTGGCCAGTTCGCGCTACATCGCCGCGCCGCCTGATCCTAATCGTGAGGTGGTGCTGGCTGTGCTTGAGCATCCGGCGCGCAGCAAGGGCGAACGCCTGCTTTTTGAAGGCGACCATGTCACGTGTCGTGTGCTGCGTTTTTACAGCGCTTATGATGCTTTGGCCGTGGCTCATTTGCCCAAAACTAGCTTGGGGCCAGCCATGCTACGCCGCCAAGGCTCAGGCGCAGAATTCTTTCGAGCCAGCGAATCTTTAAATGCAAAAGAACTGCAGGAGTTTTTAAAACGTGTTGACTACGACATCATGCCGGGCGCTGTGCTCGAGCTTGCCCCGTGAGTGAAGCTCAGCCGCGCGGCCAACGCACAGGCTTCACCACGGGCGCCAACGCCACCGCTTGCGTGGTGGCGGCTTTGCGTTGCTTACTAAGCGGTCAAGAGCAGGCCCAGGCTCAAATCACACTGCCTGAAGGCCAGACCCCGACTTTTGATATAGTCTGGACTCGCCGCGAACTAGATCTCGTTACCTGCGCAGCGATCAAAGATGGGGGCGATGATCCCGACGTCACACATAAGGCTGAACTGCGCGCGAGCGTGCGCCTAAGCTCTAAGCCCGGTCAGGTTGAGTTTTTGCAGGGCGAGGGCGTGGGTATAGTCACCAAGCCTGGCTTAGGCCTCGCGGTCGGTGGGCCAGCGATTAATCCTGTGCCTCGCAAAATGATGACCGAGCACGCTCTGGAGATTTTAAAGGAATTTGGCAAGGCTGACGTGGGTGTCGACATCACCGTGAGCGTTAAAGACGGCGAAGCCATGGCCAAGAAAACCCTCAATGCTCGGCTCGGCATCTTGGGTGGCATTAGCATTCTCGGTCGCAGTGGCATTGTTTACCCCTATTCCACAGCGGCTTACGTAGCCAGTGTCGAGCAAGGCATCGAAGTGGCTTTGCATCAGGGTTGCGACACGGTCTTTCTCACCACCGGGGGTCTCACCGAACAATTTGCCATGAAGCTGCGGCCTGAACTGTCTGAGTCAGCCTTTGTACAGATGGGCGACTACGTGGGCAAAGCCTTAGATCACTGCGCCAAGATGGGCATTGCGCGCATTATCTTGGCGGGTCAAATGGGCAAGGTCACAAAATTGGCTCAGGGCGAAGTTCATACGCACGCGCGCAAAGCCACGATCGATTTGAAAATGCTCGCTTCGCTTGCTCTCAATGCAGGTGCGCCCGACGACATCGCAGCCCAGATTGCGGCTGGCACGACCGCGCGCTATGCCTGGGAGCTCAGCCAAGGCCTGGCCTGGCAAAAGCCGTTCTTAAATGCCCTTTGCGCCCAAGCTGCAGGCGTGGCCCGCGAGCACCTGAAGAGTCAGGGTAAAGGCGAGGGTATGATTATCGAGAGCTGGCTCTTTGATTTTGACAAGGGCGAGTTGATTGGTAAGGCTGAGCAAAAAGCGTGAAAGCTGTGAAAGTGCTAGGCCTGGGTGACGGCCCTATATATATAGAAGCAGAATTAGCTGGGGCCACGCTTATCGTGGGCAGTGAACGCCACTTAGCACAGGCCAAAGGCAGCCAAGCTGAGAAATGGGTGCTCAAGAGCAATCTCAAAGAAACCGCTGAGCGCCTGAAAACCGAGCTAGCCAAGGGCGGCCAGGCCGTGGTGCTTGCCAGCGGGGATCCGCTTTTTTTTGGCATAGGCCGCTATCTGATCAAGCATTTAGGAGCTGAAAACGTGAAAGTGATCTCACACCCCAGCAGCATGCAAATCGCGTTCAGCCGCGCGGGCTTGAATTGGGACGATGCGGTATTCATATCAGTGCATGGCCGCGATTTAGATTTGCTGGGCGCAGCTGTTAAAGCTTTCAAAATTGGCGTCTTTACCGATCCTCAGAACACGCCTGCAGTTTGCGCAGATTATCTATTACGCTTGGGCTGGTCTGAAAACGCTAAGGCCTGGGTCTGCGAGAATCTCGAGGGCGAAAACGAAAAGATCACAGCTCTCAGCCTGCTTGAGCTGAAGACCGCTAGCTTTGGAGATCTTAATACCTTGATCGTGACCCGCGATCCCCTGGCTGATCTTGCGAGCGCCTATGCCATGGGCTTGCCCGATGACCTCTTTGTGCAGCGCAAACCCGAGAAGGGTCTGATTACAAAATCTGAAGTTCGTTTGCAGGCCCTGGGCTTGATGCGAATCTTTCCCGGCGCCAAAGTCTGGGACATTGGCGCGGCGACAGCTTCGATTGCTATTGAAGCCGCCCGCATCAGCCAGACGGGCGCAGTCTATGCCATCGAGAAAAATTCTGAAGACTGCGATAATGCCCGTGAAAATATAAGCCGCTTTCACACCCCCCAGGTCAGGGTCGTCCACGGCACAGCCCCTGAGGCTTTGACCCAGATTCCCTCTGAATATGATCCCGATTCTGTGTTTGTGGGCGGGACTTCAGGCAAAATGGCCGACGTCTTGAATGCGGTTAAAGCCCGCCTGCGGCCAGGGGGAACCTTGGTCGTTAGCGCTGTGACCATCGAAAATCAAGCCGAGGCTCTGGCCTGGATGCAGGCCTCGGGTTTAGA
>CAZFUM010000133.1:0-6448 GCA_964521965.1 uncultured bacterium
AAGACGCCAAAGCTTTACGCGCCTTCAAAGACTATTGCTGGTATGACTGGGGCACACAAATTGAATCAATGAAAAAATTATCGGCTTATGACTTTGAATGGGTGCTACCCGGCCACGGCCGCAGATTTCATGCGCCCAAAGATAAGATGAAAGAAATGTTGAAAGAGTGCCTTGAGTGGATGGGAAAGTAGATTAGGGAACAATTGCCTCGTAAGTATTTTCTCCAGAGAGCAAAGCCGCCGTTTCCATTGCGTCTCCATCTTTATTTACACAAATAATTCTTCTGTCCCTTTTGATTTTACCGGTACCAAGATTTATTACGAGGCACACTTCAGCATCGTACACGCTCAATGAAGCGCCCCAAAATACCAAAGTCTTCGCCTCCGTGATCCAATGTAAGGCCAAACTATGAGAGTCTAAAATATGACGATGTAACTCATTCCTGGAATCCGACCCAATTAATTCGACCAAAGGATGTAACATTCTTTTCTTAACCTCATCCAAGGCGTTATAAAATCCAAAAAAGGAGATCCCATCCGATGCAAGTTCTGTAGGGAAAATCATACTCGCTGGAAATTTTGCACGCCCATGCAACTGAATCTTATTGTAAATTTTTTCGTCTTCCCAAATTGTGTCGTCCCAATTAGTAGTAACAACTCCAGTGGTACGTCGCGCTAAAATATCCTCAATTTTTTTGGGCAAAACGCGCCGACTAAGAGTCTTTTTTGACCCTTCATAAAACCTATTCGCAAAATTATCTCTCAAAGAAATCACTTTACTTATTGAATCCAAGTATGTCGACGCCTCTTTAGACCCAGTCAAAAGTGCGGAAACAGAATTCGCTATGTTCAACCTATGTAAATAGGAATATGTAGACAATTTCTTTAAATCAGATAGTTTTACGAACGGGTCGTCTAAAGTGATCTTATTTTCATGGGCCTGCTCTACTGCAATTGCATTCATTACATTATTCAATAGGTCGGAACCACCCTCCACTGCCCCATTGCCAATAATAAATACCGTCTCAATGTCTGTCGGCTCACCGTGCTCGTCTAGAATCAGCTTAGCAGCAAATTCGCTTTCTTTCCCATTTAACTTGATGAGCGGATTCAATCGGGTACCCCTATCTAGCTTCGAAATCTAATCTATTTATCCTTATTAAGGAATTCATTAAATTTAGTGAGTCATTTTTCACGATATGCCGTACCGTTGTTTCGAGAACCTCATACTTCCGAACTCAAGAAAGCGTCAAGCTTCCACATACTCTAATATGCTTGTGGGATTCGGCACCGGTAAATTGTCTTCACGTAAGCCTTCCACATGGAACTGAATGGCGCTGCGAATCTCTTTTTCGATTTCCTCAATCGTCAAACCCGTAGCCACGCAACCCGGCAAATCAGGCACATAGGCCGAAAAATTGGCTCCCGCCTTTTCAATCACAACGCCATATTTCATTTGCTCTCCTTCAGACCTGACTGCTTCAAAATGCTATTCAATGTTCCTGGGGCCAAGTCATCGTTATCTTTACCTGCTACCGTGACCCGGCCAGACTTGTTTGGATGTTTCCACTGCTGATGGCTACCCCGTTGAGCGGCAAGATACCAGCCATCGTCTTTCAGCATTCGCAAAACTTCCCGAACCTTCATCTGAATTATCTCCCTCTTTGACTCTTTCACGCAAGTTTTTCAAAAACACTCGCCTCGAAACTTTCCCATATTAATTCAATCTGTTAGGAACAACCCGAATTAATCAACAAAAGCCTAGCTTCACTCGGTCAACCCATAAACTGCAAACTGCGGCACCCAATGACCATAGGCGCCATAGTTAGCCCGCATGCGGGTATGCAATTGCATACCCGCATCGATGTGCGCTTGCCAGGCTTTCTCGAGGCGCTGGGCCTGCTCAGGCTGGGTAGCTCGACGAGCCAAAGCCTTCACGGCCCAAGCCCGGCTCCAATTCATGCCCAGATGATGGTCACTGCCGTTGAGCCAGAGCACGGGATGCAAGGACCCGGCCTGCCCAAGCTGGCCCAGTCCCTGCTCTTCCATCACCCTGGGACCTTGGGTCTTCGCCAAAAGATAAGCCCAATTGCCAAACACCGAGAAAAACTCGGGGGTCCGCTGATCATCGCGAAAACTCAAGGCAGGCGGTTTGCCGACAAAATAACGAGTGATCCAGCTTTGAACCAACGCTAGGTCGCGCCCCTGGGTGTGCTGTAGATAATCATAAAGTTGGGTCAGGGCCCAGGACGCATTTTGATATTCGCTTGAATTTGGACTAGGTAATTTGTCTCGGTAATATTGTATGAGAGAGTTTGCACAAAGTTCAGCCAGACCCCGTAGGCGCAAGCGATTAGGCGCATCGTGCTTTACGGCCCAAGTTTCGTGCTCCATGGCCAAACGCAAAAACCAGGCACGGCCATAGGGCATTTCAAATTCAGGATTTTGAACCAGCAACTTTATTTCTAAATCCAAACCTTCGACTGACAGCGAGGCCGCCGCAGCCTGGGCCTGGTCGGCATAAACACCAAAGCGATTCTGCAGCCTGAACAAAGCCCAGTGCCCATGAACCGCCGAATGCCAATCCACGCAGCCGTGAAAAATCGCATGCTCGGTGTCGTGGCGTTGAATGTTGCGTGAAATTTGACCCGCCAGCTCTTCAAGAAAAAGGCCCTGCTTGGCAGGGAGCGGCGCCATCGACATGGGCGCGCAGGCCCCTAGCCCCAAACTTAGGGCTAGGCTGGCCTGACGTAAGTATTGCTTAACGGCGCGACATCTCAAAACTACCTGACCATGATTCGGGAATGCTCCAAGTACCGCTGACAGTTTTCTTGTCCTTGCTCATCTGGCCTTCATAAAGAATAAAGTGCTTGGCCCCAGCCGTTCCGTCCATCTGCTTCTTGAAGCTGACATGCCCATCCGGCTTCATCTCGCCTTCGATGTTGGCAAAAAGCATGCTCGAAGTCTTATCGCCAAAGGTGTTGGGCTCTGTGCTGCGCCCCACAAAACCCATACCGGTTTGCCGCAGGGTCAGACTGAACTGCACAGGCTTGCGTTCTTCCTTGGGATAGTGATACTGACCCACCCAGTCCCCGTCTACGCTGGGACCGCGACCACAGGCCATCAAGATCAAACTCATGGCACCGACAAACAAGAACAAGCGCGTAATCGACTTTTTCATGGTTCCTCCTAGGTGAAGCTATTATAGTCGGCAAGCCTTGCAACGGTACACCGCTCTCTCTTGATTCTGAAACGCCAATTCTTTAAAACAGCCTTGCGCATAGGCATGCGCCAACAAATCAACACGGAACAAAAGTCTAAAATGCGGGTTGCCGTGGCTGGCGATGTAGTTATCCCGTGCCAAAAAGACGTCTTGCACCTCAGGTGTATACTCAGCTAGCCAGCAGGGTTTGAGCTGGCTGAGCGAATAATCAAAATCATATTTATTATGACCTGGCAGCATACCCGTGCCAGCTTGGCGTTTGGCAATGTGCATATCGGTGTGACCCAATAGATCGATCACGGGCGTTTCGCTGTAATAGCCCAAGATTCCAACTTCAACACCCGCCCAAGACTCTCCCTCTTTAACGTTGTCGCGAAGAAATTGAGCTTGGCGCACGAGCGGCTCGTTAATTTGCACCACACGGCCACCCATGACTGTGTAAAGAGGCAGTGAGAGCAGCAGCAAGATGCCCAGGGCTAAAGGCCGACCGGGCAGACGTATACTGGGCGGCATAAGAACGCCCGTGAAAATAGCGGCAAAGGCTAGGGGCGCAAAGGTGGCGGCATTGCGGGTATGGCCCCACCAAATCGGGTCATTCTGGCTGATCACCGCGCCCCAGTCTGAAGGGATCAGCAACAGATAGCCGGCCGCAAAGAGCGCGAACCAAACGCGGTTCCAAGGCAGGGTGATGGCATAGACTGCAAAAAGCAGAGCCAGGGCGCTGTTGGGCATGAGCAGGCGCGTGCAGCCCGCATAGTCGCCGCCTGCATAGCCCACATAAAGCAAATTGCCTGCAGCCAAAAAGCCTAGACCTGCCACTGCGCCCCGCGAAGGCAGGCGAAAACGTTGGCGCGCTTCGGACCCAGCCCACATGGCGCTGATAAATCCAAAACTGGCCATGCCCAAAACAAAGGCGTGCTTTGAGACATAGGTGGCCAAGAAATCTACGCCAGCCTTCCAGCGGTCAGGCCAAGCAAAGGCCTTCAGATGCACGGTGGCGGGCCAGGGATCACCATAATAGGACCAGGCCCAGAGCATCCACAGCCCCGAGCTCAAAAAGCCAGGGATAAGTATTTTCCAAAAAATATTTTTTTGACGCTGGGCCATGCCGCACGTTATCGCGAGCATGCCGACATAAACAAAACCGTCCGCACGTAGCAGGCCCATGAGCAGTGCCCAGCCCCAGATGGCCTTGCCCTCACGACTCAAACGCCAAATACGCAGCATGGCCAAAAGCAATAGCGGATTCTCGACACCCAGCACGCCAAGATAGGTGAGGTCCGAACTGAGAACAAAACCCATAGCCAAAGCCGCATAAGCAATGGGCGCAGGACGTATGTGCGGGCCCGGATCTAAGCGGCGTTCATGCCCCAAGCCAAATTCACGCGCCAAAGCCAAAAGGTCCAGAAGACAAAATACGCAGATCACGAGAGCAAGAACAATGACTGCGGCTGGCAAAGCACGCTCTGGCAGGGGAAGCGTGGCCAAGCCAACCATGCTCAAAGTCCACCAAGGGTTGCTGAAACCCTGCACACGACTTTCAGGTATGACACCCGAATCGCGGCCTTGGTCTGTTGGTGAAATATTGAAAGACAGATCTTGGCCTTGAGCCAAGTTGCGAGCGCTGCGCAGCGAAATCATTTGGTCTTCGCGCAAAGACCAATATCTCTGGCCATCGACTTCAACGCTCGATGCGCGCCATGCCTGAAGACCGCCGAAACCAAGAACTGCAAAAAGAGCAAAAAAGGCCCAGCGCCGCGAATAGGTGTTGGGCAATGCGCGGGCCAATTGGCTGCCAAAGACCAATACCAGCGCGACGGGCGCAGACCAAGTCAGACTGCGACCAAGGCGATAGACAAAACCCTGCCAAGCAGTGCCGCTCAAGCCCCAAGCATCCACTTGAAACGAGAAGACCTGGGCTAAGAAACCCAGAGCCAACAAAGCCAAGAGGGCCGCCACGCGACGCCCCGGGCTTAGATGCCGCTCAACTACCAGTGCTTTCATATTGCCTCAGTCCCCATTCCCAAGATTTAAAGGCCAACCATGTGAATAATATTGCTGCCAACAAGGGCGCTAAAATTGCCGCGGGCCAATTCAAGCGACCGGTGGCCCAGCTTGCGGGCAGGTAATTCGTGGCTGCGAATGGCACGACCAACAGAAGAATGAACTGCATGATCTTAGGGAAAACGCCTAAGGGATAGCGCGTAGCCTGCAAGAGCGCATTGGCCACCCAAAAGTGATAACCCTGGCGACCCACCACCTTAAAGCAAAGAGCGCCACAATAAGTCAGCACCGAGCTATGCACCAGGCAGCCGCAGACCACCCAAAAGGGGATAAGCGGCCAGACATACCAAGGCATGTTTAAGCTTGTTCCCGAAAGGATCGTGATCAACAAGCCGCCACTGAGATTGCCAAAGGCGTGCAGTTCAGGGCAGGTGATGAGAAAAAATGGCAAGCTTTTGACCGGGTAAGTCAGCAAACGATCAAATTGACCGCGCAATATATAGGTTGGCACATACCAAATATGATTGAAGAACAATTCAGAAAGCCCCTGAATCATCACAGTCAGCCCGAACAAAAACGCCACTTCGCGGCCGGTCCAGCCTGCCAGTTCAGGCGAGCGAGTCAGCACGATCCAAAGCGTGCCTAAGCCTGCGGCTTGTAAGAGCAAGGCTCCGCCGACGCCCAGCACAAAATCGGTGCGGTATTCGAGCTTATTCTGCAACGAGACTTTGAAAGCCTTCCAATAAGCAGCATAGTTTGCCATCAGCCCCCCTGTATCGAGAAGCTCGACATGACGCGATAAAAAATCATGCGCGATAGCAGCAGTAGACCCAGAGCCCAGGCAGCTTGAGCGGCCAAAGCTGCGGCGAGGTCCTGGCCACTGAGCTGGCCCATATAGATTTGAATGGGCGTATGAATGACATGGTGAAATGGCAGGGCAAAGGCCAGCGTCTGCATCATGGGTGGAAAAAAAGCCAGGGGCGCAAAAACACCGCTAAAAGCCTGATGCAGCGAGACGCGCGTGGCAAAAATGCCATAATTTGAATTTGTGGCAAAAATGCCCTGCACCAAGGTAAAACAGATGCCGTACTGAACCAAAAATCCCAAACCCAAGCTCAAGACAAAAAAGCAAAAACTCGCCAAGCTGGCCGGCAGCATCGCCGGCCCCAGCAAGGCATAGCCCAGGCCCCAAAGCAGCAGTGCCACCATGCCCTGAAAGACC
>CAZFUM010000134.1:0-6247 GCA_964521965.1 uncultured bacterium
GACCACGCGGCGATCTACGCGCAGTACGTGCTCGGTGTCCGGCACGCGCTGTCGGTCGGCCTGGGGACCCCGTCGGTGATCTCGCTGTACGGCGCGCAGCCGCGGCTCGATCGAAGGCACGCTCTGCACCCCTGCGACGTCAATCACTAGGGCTCGGTCGCGCGGGTGTATCACTAAGCGGGTCAGGCCTGTGGCTGCCAAAAGTTTTTCACCTAGATGCTCCAGAGTGGGCGTTTCGATGCCCAGCTTGGTCCCTAATTTTAGCGCTTCGTTTTCGTTTAATCCTAATATGACTGAGCCATGATCTTTAAAACGCGCCAGCAGAGGCATGAGCGCCTTAATTTCTTCAGCCGATGGCCGGGTGATGTCAGCTAAGTCAAAGAAGATCTTTTTGGGTGCGCCCTGGGGCTTGCCCAGGCCTTCGTCGAGCAAACCGCGCCATAAATTGGTTGCGAGTGGCATGTTGGCCCAGTCGACCAAAGCGATCAGCTCAGATTGACGCAAGCGTTCGCGCAGGGCATCTAGATCAACGACTTTTTTGAGCGCGGTCCAGTCGAGAGTTTCAAAGGGTATTGAGTCGTTCAGCATGAATTTGCCGTCGTCAAACTCAAGGGCCCAAGTCTGCGCGGTTTCGCCGCAGCTGACCAATTCACAGCCCATATTTCGCAGAGGCAAATAAGCGGGATGCAGGTCAGGCACGCCCATGGCCGCACAGCAGCTCACGTCAACGCCTAGGGTGCTCAGGCCCATGGCCATGAGCGGGGCATTGCCGCCCAAGCGTACGCTGATGCGGTCCAGCGCCAGGCCGCCGCTTTTGCCAGCGCGGCTCGCAAGCTCAGCTGCAAACTCGGGGATGTCGCTATAGGGCGTCTTTTGGGCGCCGTCACGGCTCTTGATCACCCGATAGAGCGAGTCGACATAACCGTCTAAGCCGACAAAAGCTTTGGGCTTGGGGCTTTTGGCAGCCAAGAGAGTTTGTATGGGGTTCATGCCTGCTCCTGCTGGGGGTGACGCGGCCCAGCTGCCCGGCTGAGGCGATCGCGTATGGCGGCCGCCAGGCCGCTGCCCTGAGGCGGGCTGGCTAAGATAACATCGAAATTCTGTTCATCTAGATTTCGCATTTGTTGATAAAGCTCGCGGGCCATGACTTCGAGGTCGGCTGCTGCGGCCAGCAGCGCTACTTTTTGGCCTTGGCTTTTTAAATCTTGAGCGCGAGCTTGTATTTGCGATGGCTCGAGCAGTTCTAAGCGAGCTTTGGGCGCGTAATGCAAGGCGTGTGAGCCAGGCGCCTGGGTTTGGTTCTGGCTGGGCCCCAGCACCACCTGGTCTAAGGCAGCCTCTATTTGTTCAAGCGTCACCGCGCCGTGACGCAGTATCTGGGGCGTTGCTTGGCTGAGATCGACGATGGTCGATTCAAGCCCGACTTCGCAGGGCCCGCCATCTAGCACCAGATCGACAGTAGCCCCCAAATCTTGGCGCACATGCTCAGCCGTAGTAGGGCTGACCGAGCCAAACTTATTGGCTGAAGGCGCGGCAATGCCCCCGCCAAATTCTTTTAATAGTTGAAGCGCCAAGGGGTGGCGCGGCACGCGCAAGGCTACGGTATCCAGCCCGCCCGTCACCTCAAGGGGAGTCTTGGCGCCGCGCTTGAGCACGAGTGTGAGTGGGCCAGGCCAGAATCGCCGCGCCAAAGTCCAAGCTGTTTCAGGCACTTCGCGCGCCCAAACCGCTATAGCCTGAGCGTCTGCAATGTGAACGATTAATGGATGGCCCGCAGGCCGGCCTTTAGCCGTAAAAATTTTGGCCACGGCCAAGGGATTGGACGCGTCAGCGCCCAGACCATAGACAGTCTCGGTGGGTAGGCCGATCAGGCCGCCTGCGCGTAGTATGACGAGGGCTTTTTGAATAGTTTCGGGCATGATTTTTATAAAGTAAGTTTAGGCCGTTTTTTCAAATAGGAAGTAGTTAAAACGCTGTTCTTTATTGCTGGGCGTGATGTGGTCTTCGCGCGATTGTGTCACGAGTTTATAGCCCGGCCCCAGTAAGCGAATCATTCCAGATGCATCATAGCGGCAGACATCTAAGCCGCTGCATTTCTCGGGCCCGTCTTCGGCAAAAGGCGCAAAGATGGCGAAGCTGCCTTTCGACAGCGCTTTATTAAGTATCGCCACATAGGCGCGTTGGTCTTCGGGCCGGGTCAAGAAATGCAGCATGGCGCGATCGTGCCAGACAGCGTAATGGCGGCGTGGTTCAAAGTGCAAGACATCGCTATGAATCCAGGTCACCTTTTCAGCTCGCTCACCCAAGCGCTCGCGCGAATAATTCAGGGCGCCTTCAGCCAAATCTAAGATGCTGACATCGTTAAATCCTGCATCGAGCAGGCCGTCGACCAGTCGCGACGCCCCGCTGCCGACATCGATGATAGGCGCCTCAGGCAGCGGCCTGAGGCTGGCGATCATCGCTAGCGATTTATCGGAGCTGGCTTGAAACCAGCTAAGTTGCTCAGGCTTGCGGCTGGCATAGATTCCCTGCCAATGGTCGCGCTGCTTGCTCATGGGGCTTGATCCTGTTTGGGTGCTGCTTTGGCGGGAGCCTTGGCAAGCTTTTTTGGGGTGAAGGGGCTCTTGGGCCCAGCTAGCTTCTTCACGTAAAGTTTCTCGACCTTTTCGCGAGCCCAAGGCGTCTTGCGCAAAAAAGCCAGGCTGGATTTGACGCTGGGATCGAGTTTAAAGCAACGGATATCGATGGCTTGAGCCATGGCCACCCAACCCATGCGCTCGACTAAGCGTTTGAGGATGGTCTCGAGAGTAAGGCCGTGAAGAGGGTCGCTCACTTTTTCTTGGGCGTGCTTTCGTATGGCAATTTAGCCGCGATCCAGTCTTGATCAAAGTCTTCGTGAATCTCGATAGCCTTGACGTTGGTGAAGCCTAAAGTCTTCAACTTTTTATAGGCGGGTAGCACGTTGGGGCAATGTTCCCAGGGGCAGCAGCCGCAATAGATGGCGATATTCGTGTCGCGCTTCCAGTCTTTCACCACCTTGGCCAAGGTTTCGCGCCCGGCTTTGCTCGAACCTTCGCCGCCAAAAAATGCGCCTGGGATGCGGGCATTCTTATAAAAGTCGGGGAAGCCGATTTGAAGAATTTTCGGTGTGGCCGGGTCTTTGGCTTGCACGAGCTTGGCGATTTCAGCCACCGACACGCGGGCGTCCTTGCCAATTTCGGCATTTTGGTCGGGTTCCTTGGTGACCGCCGCGGCCGGGGCCTGCTCAGTGGCGGGGGCTTTGGGTTTGCAGGCATTGAGGCCTATGAGGCCGAGGCCCATAAGCATAACAAAGGTTAATTGGCGCATCTTAGTCCTCGAAATAGAAAAGGCCGGGCTGGATTCAGCCCGGCCCAATTCTAGCTCTTAGTTGGCGTGCTTCAAACGCTAAGTTTTTGCGCATAGGCCTCAAGGCGCATGCGCTCAAGTCAAATTAAAACCCCTGCCATTGAAGGCAGGGGTTTAGGTTTAAATTTGAGGGCCCCTTACTTCTTTTTGGTGGGCGCAGGGGCTTTTTCAGCCAGCTCTTTGAGCTGGGCCAGGCCCTTTTCAAAGTCGCCACCGACCATTTTGTCGATATTCATGATCAAGCTAAAGGCCTTGCCCATGAAATTGTTTCTGCCCGACATGGACCATACCACTTGCACGCCATCTGAGGCTTCGCGCAACAAGAACTCGACCGTGCTCGTCATGGCATGGGGCTTGAGAAATTCGAGTTTGATTTCGACGCGTTCGTTGGGGGTGACCGCCGTGATGCTTTGGCGGCCTGAGCCTACCTTGTCATTGCCTTCCCAACTGTGAATGGAGCCCAGACCTGTGGCGGGGCCCTCGAAATTCTTCTTCATATTCGGATCCATTTTGGACCAGGGCGACCAGTCATCCCAGCGGCGCAAGTCATTGACGATTGAAAAGATGCGGCTGACCGGTGCGCTGATCAAAGTCGAGCGTTGAATCTTAAATTCACTTGGCTGCATGGCGATGATGACGACAAAAACTGCGATCACGACCAAAAAAGCAATGGCGATTTTCTTGAGCATGGTACTCCTTAAAGTTTAGCGCTACGCAAGCGCAGCGCATTGCTGATGACCGAAATGCTAGAAAAACTCATGGCAGCGGCTGCAAAAGCCGGGCTAAGCAGCCAGCCTAAAAAAGGATAAAGAGCGCCTGCGGCCAAGGGCACCCCGATGCTGTTGTAGGCCAGGGCCCAGAAAAGATTTTGTTTGATATTCTTCGTGGTGGCGCGCGATAGCAAGATGGCCCTGACCAAGGCCCGCAGGTCGCCCTTCACCAAGGTCACGCCCGCGCTGCCCATGGCCACATCGGTGCCGTTGCCCATGGCAATGCCAACATCGGCCAAGGCCAAGGCGGGCGCGTCATTGACGCCATCGCCGGCCATGGCTATTTTTAAGCCGCGCGATTTAATGCGCCGTATGACATCAAGCTTACGCATAGGGCTTGCTTCGGCTTCGTACTCTGAAATGTCGAGCGTTTTCGCCACGCTTAAGGCCGTATCGGCATCGTCGCCCGTGAGCATAAAAATTTGAACCCCCAGGGCACGAATGGCGCGCAGGGCTTCGGGCGTGCTGCGTTTAATACGATCGGCCACGCTAAAAAAGCCAAGTGCTTTGTTCTGGCTGAGCAGATAGCTAACGCTGCGCCCTTGCTGACGTTGCTCGGCAGCCAAGGGGCCCAGCTCAGCCAGGTCGGCGCCGAATGACCTTGCCATGGCTTCATTGCCCAGCCCATAGGCCACCTCGCGTATGACGCCCCTGAGGCCTTGGCCTGCCACGGTTTCAAAATTTGAGACTTCGATGTTTGATGCCAGTTCAGCCCCTTCGAGCTCGCGAAGAGCCCGGGCAAAGGGATGATCTGAGCCCTTTTCAAGTGCAGCGGCCAAGAGGGTAATCTCGCGGGGGTTGTGTCCCTCGGCTGGCACGATAGCCTCAACGCCGGGCCTGCCCTCGGTCAGGGTGCCGGTTTTGTCAAAGACCAGCATTTGCACTGATCCCAAAGCCTCGAGCGCGGCCGCGTCTTTGAACAAAATGCCTTCGCGCGCTCCACGGCCCACCCCCACCATGATCGACATGGGCGTGGCTAATCCCAATGCACAGGGGCAGGCAATGATCAGCACGGATATAGCACTGATTAAACCGTGCGCCATGCGGGGTTCTGGCCCCCAAAGGGCCCAGGCAGCAAAGCTCAAGAGAGCGCTCAAAACTACGGCTGGCACGAAATAGCCAGACACCCTATCCGCCAGGCGCTGCAAAGGCGCGCGGCTGCGCTGAGCCTCACCCACCTGGCGAATAATCTGAGCCAAAAGAGTGTCCTTGCCAACTCGCTCGGCTTTAATGATAAGGCTGCCTTTGCCATTGATGGTGCTGCCCGTGACTTTAGATGCGACTTCTTTTTGTACCGTATCAGGTTCACCCGTGACCAGAGATTCGTCCACCCAGCTGTGGCCTTCGAGCACCACGCCATCGACCGGTATCTTTTCGCCGCTACGCACGCGCAGGCGGTCACCCACCTGAATATTTTCTAAAGGCACTTCGTGTTCTTGGTTTTGCGCGTCAAGGCGGTGGGCGCTTTTGACGGCTAGGCCTAAGAGCGCGCGTATGGCATCGCCGCTGCGGCGGCGGGCGCGCTGCTCTAAGAGGTCGCCCAGCAAGACTAGGGTTACAATCACAGCGCCCGATTCGTAATAGAGTCCAAGTTGTCCGTCTAATTGTTTAAACGAGGCAGGGAACCATTCGGGCACCAAGGTCGCGACCAGGCTATAGATCAAGGCGGTGAGCGTGCCTAAAGCGATCAGTGTGTACATATTAAGATTCCAAGTACGCACGCTATGCCAGCCACGCGTGTAGAACGAGGCCGCGCCCCAGGTCAGCACCGGTAGGGCCAGGGCCATCTGTATATAAGCGCCTTGTTGGCCCATCAAAGCATGGGGGAAGGCGTCGCCCCAAAGGTGGCCCATGGCGATAAAGACGAGGGGAAGTGTCAAAGCTGCGCAGGCCCAAAAGCGCCTTTGTGTTGAGAGATACTCTGGGTCTGGGCCGTCATCAACGGCGCTGACGTCTTTGGGCTCTAGCGCCATGCCGCATTTGGGGCAAGGGCCGGGGCCCAACTGCTCGATCTCGGGATGCATGGGGCAGGTGTAGGTGCGCGAATCGGTTTCCTTGCCGGATGTCACTAGCGCGGGCGCCCCCCCTGT
>CAZFUM010000135.1:0-6197 GCA_964521965.1 uncultured bacterium
CGCGCTAACAAAGAGCGTCTGCCCCATGGCCTCAGGCACGCGACGTATGGCCACAGCCCAACGGGCCCGGGTGGCGAAATTAATGGCCACCAAGAAAAGGCCTGCTAGACCTAAGCCCATCAAAAGAAAGAAAGATATTAAAAAGGCATGCCAGAAGCGCGCCGAGTGGGTGGCGATGCCTGCCACGATCAAAACCACGCCCAGAGCGCTAAGCGCCATGAGAGCCTGCTTGAGGCGGATGGGTAGCACCAAAGGTGTCTTGCTTATAGTCTGGCTCATTTGCCCTCCGCCAGAGACAGGATGCCCGCGATCATTTCAGCGATGTCCTCGTCGCTGAGCTGCGGATGTGGGCTCATGGGCACAGCGCCCCAAGCACCCGACCCGCCATCTTTTACTTTTTTCACCAGGGCCGCGTGAGCGTTCTTGCCCTTATATTTTTTAGCCACGTCTTTATAGCTCGGACCCACCACCTTGCGTTCTTTTGCATGGCAAGCAAAACAGTCGCTGCCCTTCATCAAGGCATCCGCCTTGACCCAATCACCTTTGGGCGCTGGGGCGCTGGCGGCTGTAGCATTTGCAGGCTCAGCCTTAGTTTCTGCCGCAGGCGCGACGGCGGCGGCCGGAGCCTCTACGGGCACATGATCCTTGAGGCGCTTCTGCATATCGCGAATATAGACAATAGCCTTCCAGCGGTCTTGCTCTGCCAAATGGGCGCCGTAGGGCGGCATGAGTGACCCGCCCATGGTGATGTAGTTGAAGATGTAACCGTCAGCCAGGCCGCGGGCCCGATCAGCCAAGAGCGACGGCGGGGGCGGGTAGCCACGCGTGGTGACCGTACCGTCGCCGCGAGCCTCGGCGCCATGGCAAGCCATGCAAGTACGTTCAAAGATCACTTTGCCTCGCGCCAAAGTCGCTTCGTCAGACTTAAAAGGATTCTTCAAGGCCAGGCCAGCCTTATCCGATTCTTCCATGCCACGACCATAAGGATAGCGCTTGGCGCCCCGCGCCAAACTGCCCTCGGGCGGAGTCTGCAGCACCTGTCCGTTGGCAAATACCGCGCTCTCTTGGTAATCAGCTTTGGCAGGGCTGGTATCCATACCGAAGATCCAATAATTATGGCGCCGTTCTTTATGCACATAGGTCGCCGTCAATAGCAGAGCCATAAAGGCCACGGCACCGATGAGCAAAAGATTAATAATCGGAATCAGCTTTTTCACTCGGCGGCCTCCTGCCTTTCGGTCACCTCGATCGATCCCTGCGCCTTGAGCAAAGCGCCTATTGCCTCGCGCGCGCCCTTGGACTGTTCAGGGTCGAGCACAATGGCGAATTTGTCGTCGTTAACACCTGTCAAATCGATTTCGGGCACCTTGCCAGGATAGAGCTTCGTCACGAAAGCAAGGCAAGCTACCGTGGCGAGCGCCCCCGCTAAGACCCCAGCTTCAAACGTGGGCGGGAAAAAGGCCGGAATCGAAGCCATGGGCCTACCGCCGATGTTTATTGGCCAATCCCAAGCTGAAGCCCAAACCGCCATGCCCATCATGCCAACGGCACCGCCCATGGCGCCCAAAAAAGTTGCCCAGCCCAGCCAAGAATGCCTGAGGCCCATGGCCTTAGGCATGGCAGCTACAGGATAGGGGCTGTGTACGTCGTTGATTTTCCAGCCTGCGTCGCGCAAGGCGCGCACGGCGTCTAGCGTCTTATGCTCATCGGCAAAAAAGCCAACGATCCACGTGCGGCTCATGCGCCCTCCTTGCTGCCGTGCTGCCCGCCTTGATGGGCCACCTCATGCTTCACTTCGGCAATGGCCACCACCGGCAGCACCTTGCAGAAGATATGAAAGAGGGTGAAAAAGAGGCCGAAAACTCCGAACATGATGCTGAAATCAAAAAGCGTAGGCCGATATTCATTCCAACTAGAAGGCAAATAATCGCGCTGCAAGGCCGAAACAATGATGACCCAGCGCTCGAACCACATGCCCACGTTGACCAGCAAACTGATAATAAAAACGATCCACAAATTGGTACGAATTTTCTTAAACCAAAGCACCTGGGGCACCAGCATATTGCAGCCATACATAATCCAGGCCCACCAACCATATTCGCTCAAGAAGCGGTTCTTAAAGTGAAATTGTTCCCAACGGCTTTTGCCGTACCAGGCGATAAAGATTTCACTCATGTAGGCCAAACCCACCAACATCGACGTCAGCAAAATTACCTTGGTCATGGCTTCGATATGCCGAATGGTGATGTATTGCTCGAGCCCCATGGTCTTACGCGCCACGATCATGAGCGTGAGCACCATGGCAAAGCCTGAAAAGATGGCACCCGCCACAAAGTAGGGCGGCATGATGGTGGTATGCCAGCCAGGAACCAAGGACGTCGCAAAGTCAAAAGACACCACCGAGTGCACCGAGAGCACAAGCGGTGTGGCCAAACCCGCTAAAATCAAATAAACCAGCTCATAGTGATTCCAAGCTTTGGCCGAACCGTTCCAGCCCCAGCTCAAAATGCCATAGACCTTTTTCTTAATGGCGCTCTTCGTGCGGTCGCGCAAGGTGGCCAGATCGGGTATGAGGCCCAAATACCAAAAAACCAGCGACACGGTGAAGTAGGTAGTAAGAGCCATCATGTCCCAAAATAATGGCGAGCGAAAATTGTTCCAAAGCGGGCCACGGGCATTAGGGTAATAAGGCGCAGCAAAGAAGGCCAACCAAGGGCGGCCCATGTGAATGTTAGGAAATACCAAGGCGCAGATCACGGCGATGAGAGTCATGGCTTCGGCAGAGCGGTTCACCGAAGTGCGCCACTTTTGCCTAAAGAGGTAGAGAATGGCCGAAATGAGCGTACCGGCGTGGCCTATGCCAACCCAAAACACGAAGTTGGTGATCATAAAGCCCCAGCCCACGGTCTTGTTCTTGCCCAGCACCCCAATGCCCCAAAAAAGCATATAGGTGATGGCGGCAAAACCCCACAACATCATAGAAGCCGAGAGCAAGAAACCGATCCACCACAACTTGCCGGGCTTTTGATCAAGCGGCAAAGCAATGTCTTCGGTGACCTGCTTAAGGGTCTTATTGCCCTCGATCCAGGGCTGATCGTAAATTTTTGTTTCAGACATAGCCGCGCTTCCCTTCTTAGGCTTTGTTGCGCACGTTGGCCAGGTAGGTGATCATGGGCTGCACGCCCAGCTCTTCAAGCACTTTGTAGCCGCGCTTGCCCTTGGATAATTGAGACACTTCGCTTGCAGCATTGTTGATGTCGCCAAACGAAATGGCTTTTGCGGGGCAACTCTGCTGGCAGGCGGTCTTGACGTCGCCATCGCGCAGATCGCGGCCTTCACGTACCGAGATGGCCTTTTCTTCGCTGATGCGTTGGGTGCAGAAGCTGCACTTCTCCATGACGCCACGACTGCGTACCGTCACATCTGGATTTAAGGCTAGGTTTGCGGTCTCATCTTCATGTTCATTAAAGAACCAGTTGAAGCGGCGCACCTTGAAAGGACAATTATTGGCGCAATAGCGGGTGCCGACGCAACGGTTGTAGACCATGGCGTTGAGGCCTTCGCTACTGTGATTGGTAGCGTTGGCCGGACAAACCGGCTCACAGGGCGCATGACCACAATGCTGGCAAAGCATAGGCTGACTAACCACTTCGAGGCCGTTCTCGCCCTCGGTGTAGTAGCGGTCAATGCGTAACCAATGCATTTCATGACCACGACGCACTTCGTCACGCCCCACCACCGGCACATTGTTCTCGACATTGCAGGCCAGCACGCAGGCTGAGCAGCCATTGCAAGCATTCATGTCAATCACCATGGCCCAGCGGTGGCCGTTATAGGGGTGCTCGGCATAAAGCGAAGGCTGGCCCTCACCCGCCCCGTGCGCGTCAGCCTTAGCCTGAGCGCCAGCATGGGCCTCAGCGCGATGGGCTTCTTTGCCTGAGCGAGCTTCTTCTAAAGTCATCTCTTGAACTACGGGCACCTTGCTGCCCCATTCAGACGCCAGATTTTCAGGCACGCGAAGGCTCTGGTGCATCTGGGTTAGAGCAGCTTCTCGCGACTCACCGGTGGCCTTGAGATCAGCGCCCGAACGAGTAAAGGCTAACTCACCGCCTGCAAACGCCAGCCAGGCATTGACGCTGAGGCCCAGTTTTTGGCCTTCTGCCACGGTGTCTTGCTTGAGTAGCCAATTGGGACCCACGCCATGAAAACGTTGAGTGCCTTCGCGGCCATAGCCCAACGGTACGCTCAGGGTCTCGGCTTGCTGACCCGCCTGCAGGTGCACCGGCAATGCCAAATCGCCTTCAACGTCTTTAGCGCTCAGCTTGACTTGGTCGCCTTCTCTAAGGCCCAGCTTCTTAGCCGTTTCTGGCGCGATATTAATCGCTTGATCCCAAGCCAGCTTCGTAACCGGGTCAGGCAGCTCTTGCAGCCAGGGATTGACCGCATGCCGGCCATCTTGGATGCCGACGCGGGCAATCAGCTCAACCTCGAGACCCTGCGCAGAAGCAGGCACTTTAATCGAGGCGCCGCGATAGACAGGCGCGCCCTGCGAAGCATTGCTCTCAACAAAACCTTTTGACAGAGCCTGATCCCAATTGCCGCCCAACGACTTAACGCGTTCGCGCACGATGTCTTGAGCCGTGCGCGGCTTGCCGCGCCAAGCCGCAAAACTTTCGATGGCCGAACGGGTATTCGCCATCGGATTGAGCACAGGCTGCAACACACCCACGAGGCCCGCAATGGGTTCAGCGTCGCTGAAGGTCTCGAGCCAATGACTCTCGGGCGCGCGGAACTTACAAAGCAACGAAGTCTCATCATCACCGCCAGCCAAACTCACGCTCACAGCGATCTTGCTGATCGCTTCGCTGAGTTTGGCGCTGCCCGGCAGCTCATAGACCGGGTTCGCATCAACGACGATAAGAGCGCCCACTTGACCCGCGCTAATTTCTTCGGCCAATGCCTGAGCCGCTTTATCATCACCGCGACGCTGATACGAAGGACGCCTAAGATCGACAGTTTTGTTGTAAGCACCCAGCTTATTGTTAATCTCATTGGTGATGAGCTGAGCCTGCAAATCATTTGAACCGCAAACAACCAAGGCGGCCGACCCTGCTTTTTTGAGGTCAGCGGCCATGGCCGAAACTTTGGCGCCTTCCAGCGGAGCCTCGTTTGAGCCGCCCAGCGAAATGCCCAAGGCCCGGGCCAACTGGCCCAAGGCAGCCGTCAATTGACTGGGCTTCAGGGTCAGACGCAAATCAGCCTTGCCACCTGTGATGCTCATGCCTGACTCAACATGATAGTGGCGAGCATAGCCCGCCTTGGCGTCATCGGCATTGCGAGCATTGCGATAGGCCAAAGCAAATTCAACGGGTGAGATCCAAGTACCTAAAAAGTCTGCGCCAAAACTGGCGATGACGAGGGCTTGGTCAAAACGGTAGTGGGGCAGCACCCGTCGGCCATGGGTGGCGAGGTGCGCATCGAGAATGGCAGAAGCTGAAAGCGGGTCGTATTCCACCCACTTGGCGCCGGCTAGGCCAGCAACAAAAGCGCTGATCTCTGAGCGTAGGCTGGGGCTAATGATGCTGCGGCTAACCACGCGAATCTTGCCTTTGGCCTTCTTCAATTCAGCTTTCAGAGCTGAGTCAAAATCAGCCCAGGTCACGTCTTTGCCATCGATCTTAGGGGCCTTAAGGCGCTTGCTGTCGTAGACACCTAATATAGAAGCTTGGCCCATGGCACAAAGGCCGCCCTGGTTGAGGGGGTGCTCAGGATTGCCTTCCATCTTCAAAGGCCGCCCGCTACGCGTCTTGGCCATGGCACCGCAGCCAGCTGAGCAACCGCCGCAAACGGTGCTGTAAAAAATCGAATTGCCCGGGATCACTTCTTCGGGCTGAACTAAATAAGGAAGTGCTTTCTCAGCATTGTTAGCGCAGCCTGCAAGCGTAGCGCCCGCCACCGAGAAACCCATGAGCTTTAAGAAGGCCATGCGGTCCATCTCAAGATTGGCCGCGCCCTTCAGTAAATTAAGCACGCCTGCGCCGACACCGCCGGCTGGCTCGTCTTCAAAACGGCCTCCCTCAGGCATGGCCTCAGGCAGGGGGGCTCCCTGCTGCAGATGCTCACGCTCTTCGAGCGACTTCCAATATTTCTTATCGATCAGCTGATCTGACATGACGCCTCGTGACAAGAGGTTGGGA
>CAZFUM010000136.1:0-5988 GCA_964521965.1 uncultured bacterium
GCTCGGCTTTGGCTTTGGCGGTACCCTGCTGGCCCTCTTCATGCGTGTGGGCGGCGGCATCTACACCACGGCCGCAGATGTGGGCGCTGATCTCGTCGGCAAAATCGAAAAGGGCATTCCTGAGGATGATCCCCGCAATGCTGCCACCATCGCTGACAACGTGGGTGACAACGTGGGTGACTGCGCTGGCATGGCATCCGATGTCTTTGAAAGTTACGAAGTGACCATGGTGGCGGCCATGATCTTGGGCCTAGCCAGCTTTGGGCATTTGGGCGTGATCTTTCCTCTTATCGTCCGTGGCGTGGGCGTGCTGAGCAGCATCATCAGCACCTACAGTGTGCGCGCATCCGACAACGCCGATAGCGATACCGCGCTGCGCTCGGTACACCAAGGTTTTTGGGTGGGCTCGTTCATTTCGGTCATCGGCATTTTTGCGGTTTGCTGGACCATCATGCGCATCAGCACCGACTACTTGGCAGCTTATCCGGGCGCAGCGGCTGGCTTTCCCGGCTGGGATGCCAGCAGCAGTGAATGGCTGAGCGGAGCTTGGTATAACTTTGGCAGCGTCGGTGTCGATTGGCGCCCAGCCCTGACTTGCATGATTGGCGTGGTCCTGGCCATCGCGCTCAATAAAGTCACGAGTTATTACACCCACACAGCCCACCGACCGGTGCGCGATTTGGCCAATGCCTGCCGCACAGGCCATGCTACCAATGTCATCCAAGGCCTGGCTTTGGGTTATGAAAGCACGGTGGCTGCCGTCATGGTCATTGCCACGGCTATTTTGCTCAGTGTGGCCTGCTACTGGAACACCACCCCCATCTTTATGGCTTATGGCGTGGCCATGGCGGGCATTGGCATGCTCACCCTCACTGGCAATACCATCAGCATGGATGCCTTTGGGCCCATTGCTGACAATGCCAACGGCATCGGCGAGATGGGTTATGACAAGAAAGAAATGGAAAAAGCCTCGAAAGGATCCTACGCCAAGGCGCGGCGCATCCTTTCAGATTTAGACGCCGTGGGCAACACCACCAAGGCTGAGACCAAGGGCATTGCCATTGGCTCAGCCGTCATCGCAGCGGTCTCGCTCTTTGCCAGCTTTGTGGCCATCATTGCCGTGGGCGGCGAAGACAAAATTTCAAATATGAGCGTGGCTGAATATCATGCCATTGCCGGTCAATTGAACGTCGCAGAGCCTCTCGTTTTTATTGGCTTCTTATTAGGCGGCGCCGTTCCCTTTCTTTTCTCAAGCATGCTGCTGCGCGCCGTGGGCCGAGCCGCTTTTGAAATTGTGGGCGAATGCCGGGCGCAATTCAGAGATAAGTTGGTCTGGTCAGGCAAGAAGCTTCCTAACTACGGTCGCGTGGTCGACATCTGCACCCGAGCCGCGCAACTCGAACTGGTGGGCCCTGCCCTCTTGGCGGTAGCCTCGCCACTGGCCGTGGGCTTTTTGTTGGGCCCTTATGCCTTAGGCGGCTTTTTAGGCGGCATGATACTCACCGGTCAATTGCTGGCAGTCTTTATGGCCAATGCAGGCGGTGCCTGGGATAACGCCAAGAAATACATCGAGGACGGACATTTTGGGGGCAAAGGCTCAGAAGCCCACAAAGCAGCGGTCACCGGTGACACCGTGGGCGACCCGCTGAAAGACACGGCGGGCCCAGCCCTAAACCCGCTCATCAAAGTCGTCAATATGGTTTCACTCTTGTCTTTAGGCTTGGTGCTCGAATTCAATGTCGCGGGCATACACCCGGTCTTGGTAAATGGCGAAGTGACCCATGTCGCCACGCGGCCCGTGCTGGGCGCGGTTCTGGCAGGCATCTCTATTTTGCTTATCTTATGGGCTATCTCACGCAGTCACCGACCCACGCCAGAATTGATTGACTATGAAAGGCGGGGTCGCTAAATACGCTGCTGCAGACCCAATCGCCATTGCCGGCCCGCCTCGGGGACGTCTAATGTTTGTTGCCAGGCTTGATCAAATATATTTAACAGTGACAAAGTGATTCGCCCGCCTTGCCAGCATTCGACGTTCAAGTCTAAATCGGTAACTTGATAGCCCGACTTGTCCACCCAAGGCGAGCCGGGCCGCGTGCGCGACTGGGTTAGGTAACCGGCCCCGTAGCGCCAAGCGACTTGGCCCTGCAGACGACCGCTGCGGCGGCCCAAGCTCAAACGCGTTGAGAAAGGCGTCAGGCTATCTAGCCAGCGGCTTTGGCTCATCTCGATCATGCGTGTCATAGCACTGCACGAAGCTTCAAAACGCCAAGACCCCGGATTGTAACTAGCCATGGCCTCAAGACCTTCGGTTAAAGTCAGCCCCAAATTATAATGATAAAACCATTTGTTCGTGGGCGCGGCCACCAGGCGCGGGTCTGCCAGCAGGTCGGGCCGCGCATAGGCCTTGTTCAAATCTAAAAAGCTGTTACCCCCGTTGGCAAAGTCGCGCAACAAAACCCCTAGCACCAGGCGGCCCGACATTTCGCTGTGAAAACCTGTCAGCTCAAAGCGCCAATTTCCTTTTTCGCCGGCCAGGCCGGCTTCAAGTGTGTAGCCGCGCTCGGCATCTAGCTTGGGGTTGCCAAGCAGAGCGAAACCCGTGCGCGGATTGAACGTATAGAGTTGGATAATATTGGGTTCAACGCGCGACAAGGCCCAACCTGTTTTGAGACTCAAGCCCGGAATCAATTGATACGAAGCGCCCGCATGACCACTGGCTTCGCCGCTGTCGCGGCGTTGTGACCCATACATTGAAGACGCGTCACTAAAAAGCTCTCGACCTTCACTATCATGCCGCAGGCCCAATGAAAGATGCAGACGCTCCCAAGGCTGCCATTCATCTTGCAGGTAAGCGGCATAGACCTGAACCTGGGCCGGCGGCAGTTTGGGCGCGCTGAAGCCCATCGCACTGGGGGGCTGTATCCAGCCCGAGCCCTCATGCTGTTCAACGCGAAGCTCGGCACCCACTAAGATGCGTTGCTGGCCAGATTGAAAATCATATGCTAGCAGCGATGCATGACTGCGACTCATTTGCAACTGACCTACCGTCGTTCGTGTCAGGCCTCGCGGCCCGAAACGCAAATTGTCACGGGCCTTATAGCTTTCATCCAAAACCAAACGCAAGTGGCCAGGCCCCCAGGCACGATGAAATTCTAAGGCCGCATAAACTCGGTCATCCAACCTGTCTTTGTCATCGGGCGCCGGCGCAGCCAAGTCACCTGGCAGACCATTGTCTTGGCCACGGGCAAAAAAGAGCTTAAGACTAAGACCAGCCTGGGGCCCCAGCTCGCGGTCTAGCCGAGCATGACCCAAAAGGCGTTGCCAACTTGAATTGAGCCAAGTGCCCTGATCGGGGGTGGCATAATCGCGTGAGCCCTCTTGCGTCAAGCCCAGGCTCAGGCTCCAATTATTTTGGCTGAGTTGACTGCTAAAGCCCATTCGTTCATAGCCAAAGCTTCCGCCAAGAACATTCAAGTGACTGCCGGCCATGGCCTGGCCCTTGCGGCTGACCAACTGAATGACGCCTGCATGAGCGCCGGAACCATAGAGCGAACTCGCAGAGCCGCGCAAGAGCTCGACCGCTTCGAGGCCTGAGAGATCGAGCAGCGAGAGGTCAAAGCCTTCGCCATCGGTGTCATTGCTGAGACGGCGGCCATCCAGCACCAGCACCAACTCAGAGCCCAGTGCCCAGCCCCTCATCTGCACGCCGCTTTTTGAACTCGCAAAGCCATTGCCTTTGACGGCATAGGCTGCCCCGCTGCGCCCTTCGAGCAGCCTGCCCAAATCAAGACCTGGCGAAGCTTGCAAGTCGCTGGCATCTAAGCGCGTAATGCTTTGGGGCGCGTCTAACCATGGACTATTTAAACGCGCTGCCGAAACCAGCCAGGGGGCATCGTCTTCAGCCAATAAATTAACTGCCAAACATAGGCCCGCTAAGAGACTTCTAAGAACTTTCATGGGTCAAACTCCGAATCTGCAATCTCGTTGATTAAGCGCTTGTATTGAATAATGCCATGATAAGGGTCAAGTTCCCAAACCTTCCAGCTTGTGATGGGATAAAAAACGCCTAAGGTTGATTTGAGGGGTGCATCGAATACTCTCAGGAAGGGCACGGACGATGTCATGCCAGCGCTTCGCGACCCGTTACAGCCGGGTTCATTCAGTATGTTTCAAGGCGAAGGAAGGCTATTAGCCTACCTGGCCACGGCTTTGACCTTTTTCGCTATTTCAGGGGCTTTAGTTTATAACGCTGCCCTGCAATTGGGGCAGGCCAGCAGCGAATTGCAAGAAACTCACCAAGCCCTGCGTCAGTTGGACCGCGTTACGGGAGCTTTAGCCACGGCCCAAAACAGCCAGCGCGATTTTCTCATCACTGGCGACCCCAACTACCTCGAAGCCATTCAAGATAATTTGCTCGAACTCGATGCCGGCCTGCGCGAAGCGCGCAAACATGCCCCGCTGGCCCTGAACGAAAAAATTAACGTGCTCGATCCTCTTATCACCCGACAAGTTGAATTCATCAGCCGGGGCCTGCAGGTCCGGCGCAGGCAGGGCCCGGCCGCAGCTGCTAGCCTGCTCAAAGCCCAAGGCTCGGGACGCACGTTCGAACGCCTGCTGCACGAAGTGGCTGCCTTGAGCGCCAGCGAGGCTCTGCAAGCTAAAGAGACAGACCTGCGCCTGCAAGGGCGCTTCTCAAAGCTCAGGATGCTGATCTTGCTTGGTGGTGCCCTGGCCATCGGCATGCTCGCGGCGATGTTAGTCGTTGTTCACCGCGAGACCCGGCGACGCGAGGCGGTCGAATATTCGCTGCGCGACTCCGTCAAGCATTTAGAGAGGGTCAATCAAGAATTGGGCTGGCTCGAAGAGCTAGCCAGCGTGGTACAAGCGTGCCACACACCTGAGGAACTAGCCCGCGCCAGTGAGCATCTCTTAAAGAAAATCTTCATAGGCCCGGGTGGCTCGTTGCTGCTCGCCACCGAGGGCAGTCGCCGCCTTGAGCCGGCCCTACGTTTTGGCCCCGCGCCCCTGATTGCAAGGGCCATGGACGCTGATGAGTGCTGGGCCTTGCGCAAGGGTCAGGCCCACGCGTCAGATGCTGAGCAAGGCACGCGTTGCTCTCACTTTATCGGCGGCGAGCCTGGCGCCAGCCTTTGCCTGCCCCTATTAGGCCACGGCGGACTTTATGGGCTCTTCACTCTGGCTGCCAAGCCTGGCGAGCATCTGGATGAACGGCGCGCTAAGCTGGCTGAGCTGGCCTCAGAACAGCTCAGCTTGGCCTTGGCCAACCTGCGCCTGCGCGAATACTTTCGCGTTCAGGGCCGCCACGACCCGCTTACCGGACTCTTTAACCGCCGTGCTATGGAAGAGAATTTTATTCGCGACAATGCTCTTTGTCACCAGGGCGGGCATAGCTTTAGCCTGGCCATGGTAGACGTCGACCACTTTAAAAAATTCAATGACCGCTTCGGTCACGACGCAGGTGACGAAGTGCTCAAGGCCATATCCAACACCTTGCAGTCTAGCGTGCGACCCAGCGACACCGTTTGCCGCTTTGGCGGCGAAGAGCTGGTGCTGCTTTTACCTGAAACAGACAGCGACTCGGCCCTGGGCTGTGCCGAACATTGCCGCAAAGCCATTGAAAGCCTGCGTCTGAACCATGCGGGTCAAGATTTGGGGTCCGTCACCGTCTCGATTGGCGTGGCCACTCAATCTGAGAAGCTGCAGAGCCTTGAGACCCTTATCAAAGCTGCCGATGAAGCGCTTTACTGCGCCAAACAAGAAGGCCGCAATCGAGTACGAGCCGCTGAGGTGACGGGGTGAGCCATGCCAAAACTTTGCCTGCTATTTATAGTCACCCTGGCCTGGGCCCGCCTCAACGCCGCGCCCATGGATTGGAATCCATCCGCGGGCCTGAAATGCCAACCTGCTGATTTACTGCAAAGGCCGCGTGGCCTTTGGATCGAAGCCGGCCAAGATAACGAGGGT
>CAZFUM010000137.1:0-5796 GCA_964521965.1 uncultured bacterium
CGACTGTTAATCGGAGGGTTGTTGGTTCGAATCCAACCCGGGGAGCCAAAAAAAGAAAACCGCCCTTAGGAATAGGGGCGGTTTTTCTTTTAAAAACCAGCATTCGCCTTCATGGTTCGCAAAGGGTGAGGGGATAGGCCAAAAGCCCACTTCTCATCCTTTGTCAGTTTTGGGCAGGTTTAAAGTGTGTTTATGACACAATCTGCTTGTGAGAAGATTTGAGGCGCACTGACCAAAGGGAGAAAGAGAAAGAGGAAGGAACCAAAACACATCGGAGACGCCATGAGCGAAGAAAACCAGTTGTTCGCGGGTATAAGTCTTGTTTTTTCATTTGCTATCGGCGCTTTTGGATTCAGATTATATGAAGAATGGATTTGGCTATGCGGTGCCTTGATCGGATCGGCATTAGGGCTATTTGGAGCTCTTATCGAAGATATGGATTCCGTTTTCGGAACTATGCTCATGGGGATGATCATAGGGGGAGTGCTATTTAGGTTTGCAAATAAACTTGCTACGATTTTAGTGGGATCTATTTTTGGCTCAATAGTAGGCTGGTCAATTTTATTCAAAGTATTTGAATTTCCCTCGCATTCATACGAGGGTAAACCTCAATTTTTAAATATTACATTTATTTTTATTTCAGGAGCCATTGGTTCGATCTTTGCTTTCAAGTTCAAGAAGTTCACAATCATTATTTCAACCTCATTTTTCGGAGCATTAATCGCAACCAATATATTGATATTGATGGGAGGTAATCCTGGCAAATTACCGATTAGTGCAGGAACCTTTCTAGTCTTATGGTCTTTGATATCGACATTCACTTACATGCTCATGCAATATAATAATTTTCCTAATTTTCAGAAAAAACAAACTAAGTAAAAAGCTTATCTGGAATCTAAAACCAATACAGAAAAAGCGACTACCAAAAGCTGGGTTTGCCAAATTGCCAAAAGATTCAGGACAGATATTCGTTACACACCACAATGACTAAAGCTGAAAAATTATTTCATCAAATTACTTGTGCCTTGCCCATTTCAACACCAGAGAAAGCTTTCAGAGTACTCTGCATCAAGGGGCCAAAGGGGGATTTTAGCATCTCCCTACTCATAATGGGTCCACATCCGTTCGACAAAAACCCGACGTTCTTTTTTGGCCACTCGGTAGACCATGCGGTGCTGGATGTTGATACGGCGGGAGTAAAACCCTTCAAGATCGCCGACCAGCCTTTCATAGGGTGGCGGTGTCGTGAAAGGATCCATCTCTAAAATATCCAAGAGAGCGTCCGCTTTGCTTTGTAAATTCGACCGCTTAAGTTTAATGGCGTCTTTGCGGGAGTTTTTGCTGAAATAAAGTTGCCAACTCACCAGGGCCGCTTTTTGGAATATGCCTTGAGGGGTGCCTTTTTAGCTTTGAGCAGGGATTCTTTCATTCCGGGCACGGCTAAGAGGTGAAGGGTCTCCTGCATAGCCTGGAAATCTTCTTCTGAAATCAATACCCCGTTGTTACGACGTCCCGTGATTTGGATAGGCTTGTGCGAAAGCGCTGCCTGGTCGAGAAGCCGGAACAAATTAGCGCGGGCCTGGGTTGCGGTTAAAGTAGTCATGGGGGGGCCTCCTAGAACGAATGTACGTAATAACGTACATCAAGGCAAGGGTCAAAACGCTGATCGCCGCAGCCCACGGTCACCCAGCATTGAACGGCAAACAAGATCAGGTCCTCTAAAATAGGCCCTTATGTCTGACTCCATCCCTCGTAAAACAACGCTTTTTTGCGATTCAAGTCCAACCCCGGGGAGCCAATCAGAGAAACCGCCACTTAGCGATAGGGGGCGGTTTCTCTTTTAACCCAACGACATTTCGCCTTCTCTATTAATAAGGCATGAGGACCCCGGCTGAGACTGGGTCTTTCACCCTTTGTCAGTTTGAAGCACAATGTGTCACAATTTGGTCACCGTGAGCAGAGCAAGAAACTCAGCGAAAATTCGCGCAATAGAACGGCGCAATCGCAGTCGTACGCCAAAAGGAGACAGAGCGTGTTAATTTCTAAGACTCAATTACGGCGGCATCTGCTGGAATGCGTGGAGGAAGCCCGCCGCCAAGGGCGTGACACGGGCGGCCTGGTTGAAAAGCTGGCGGCTCTGCCAGATTCTTATGATGCGTTGGCGGCTTTTTCTCACGCTTTGATCGAACTGCCGCAACGCCCCGATTGGGTCTACGAGGAACCCGATGACTTCGCCGCCATCCGCAGCGCTTGGGCGCCTGATGCCGCCATGGCGCGGCCCGTGGATGCTGCCGCGCGCATTGAGGCGGCTTTCCTAGGCCGGGTTTGCGGTTGCATGCTGGGCAAGCCGGTCGAGGTGAACCCAAGCTTCGAAGAGATGCGTAAAGCGGGCCGGGCCGCGGGCGAATGGCCGTTGAAAAATTACGTCAGCGCCAAATTTCTCGAAGCCCTCGGGCGCCGTGAAGACGGCTGGGGTATCACCCACCGCGAAGGACTGGTTTGCGCGGTGCCTGACGACGACATCAGCTACACGGTCCTGGCCATGCAACTGCTCGAACGCCACGGAGCCGGTTTCACCCACGCCCAGCAGCGCGAACTATGGATGCGAAACCTGGCCAACGGCATCACCTGGGGTCCCGAGCACGTGTTTCTCATAAATTCTTCTATCAAGTCGATTGAATACCATCATGACCGGACGGTGGAACCCAACTGGCAGGACTGGCGCTTGCGTTTGAATCCTGGGGGCGAGCTTTGTGGGGCCATGATACGCGCCGACGCCTATGGCTATGCCTGCGCGGGTAATCCGGCCTTGGCGGTTGAACTGGCTTATCGCGACGCCAGCCTGACCCATGTAAAAACGGGCATCTACGGCAGCCTATACGCGGCGGCAGCCGTGGCACTGGCCGCGGTGGAACCCGACCTCAAGCAGGTCATGCTCAAAGCGCTGGCTTTTGTCCCCCAGAAAAGCCGCTTTGCCACCATCACCAGGCGTTGCTACGACATCGTTATGAACGCTTCAAATTGGGAGCAGGCCGCCGAAGCCATCGCCACCGAGTTTGGCACCCACACCCACTGCGCCATCTACCAGGAAACCGGCAACCTGATTAACAGCCTGCGCTTCGCCACGGACACCGGCGAGGCCATCGGCCTGCAGGTATCGCAGGGTAACGACACCGACAGCTACGGCGCCACGGCGGGTTCCATCGCGGGCATGTTCTATGGCAAGGCCGGTTTGGACCAGCGCTGGCTGGCGCCGCTGAACGATACCATCCATATAGGGTTGGCTGAATTTCACGACAATCGTCTGGGTGCGTTAGCCCTGCGTATGGCCAGGCTACCGGAGGCGCTCAAAAGCTGAGCGCGCACGGCCTTTCAAGGCTTGAAAGCAAAGTTCGAAATGAGTCCAGGAAGGTGAGCCAAACAAGAAAAACCAGCATTCGCCTTCATGGTCCGCAAGAAAAGAAGGGCCCGGCGAATGCTGGGCCCTTCTTTTTTAAGCTGACTCAGGGTCTCAAGGCGCCAGCGTGAGCCAAATCTCGTTACGTCTGAGAAACCAGAGCCTAAAGGGAGAGTTAAAGCGGGCGAACTCGGGCTCTCCGGTTGTGACTAGTCCATCTTTTTGTAGGGCTTCCTTTAGCAGCTTCAGTTTTTCTTCGTAGCGGGACCGCGACCAGGATCCGCTGTAACGCAGCACCGCCACCTTGCGCGCGGGAATCTCGCGCAGGCTCACGCGGGCGTCGTCGGGCACGGCAGCGTGGCCAGGGTGTAGCCGGCCGGCATGGTGAATTGAACCAAGAAGCCTTTGGCGACGGCCTGCTGACTAACGGGCGCGGTCATGGCGATCTTTTCAGGCTGAGCTTGCTGAGAGACCGGGGCTGTCATGGCCAGCTTTTGGCGGGACTTATTGCCGCCAAAAATGTAGCCGGCCAGCAGGCGAAAGGCCCGGCTGCCCGCGTCATCAAAAGAGGCGTCGATGGTGGTCTCGGCCACCAAGACAGCGGGATAGGCGCGCAGCTCGTAGCTCGCGGTTTTCGCGATCAGCTCAAACGCCGGTTCTTCAACGGCCATAAGGGGTCCTGCCCAAAGGGTGAGAAAGAGCCCTAATCCCGTTACGTTGATTTTCACGCCGCCTCCCAAGACAATTCATTCTGTCACTTTAGACCCGGGTAAGCCATGCTTGCTGCCGGTTCACCGCTGGATCTTCAAGGGCATCTTGCGAGAGCTGGCCAAGAAGGCGCTCGAGGCGAGTCGCGCGGTGCCTAGCTCGCGCCGTAGATCACGTCACAATCCGTATTCACAAAATCATCGCCCTTTCGGGTCTTGAGCAGCGTGGGCCCGCTGATGCGCTTGAGCTCGTTGCCATCAGCGCTGAAAGTCAGGTAGTCGGGCGCGAGAAAGAGCGCCACGAACCAGCTGGCGGGCTTCATCACGATAACCCGCTCGTTGGTTGATGCCTCGCGCTGGGGGTCGCGAAAAAAAGCCAGGCGCGCCGTCATCAGGCGCTCACGCGAGAGCACCGGCACGGTGGCCACCACGCTCTTGCCCGCCATCAGCTCAGACCAGTGCTCGGCCGCGAAATGCGTGATCATGGGACCAAACAAAAGATTCTTGGGCAGTGCCTCTTTGGCGGTCTTAGTTTTGCCCCGGCTGCTGTAACTCAAAACCAGCTGTTTGCCCTCGACGCGGGCCTCGCCCATATCCCCCATTTGGCGCTGGTCATAGACATAACGAGTCGGGCGCCCGTCTTTAAGCTCAACCGTCTCAATGACCGCGTCAGCGCCCGAGGCCTCGCGATAATGGCGGGTCAAAAGCCCGTCCTTGTCCACGGCCTTGAGCGTGAAAAGCAGGCGCTGGGTGCCCTGGGCGTAGAGCTCGGCCTCGCGCTCGAGCGCCGCCGCGCCAAGCAGGGCGGGCGCGGTCAGGCCAAAAGCTAGCGCCAAGCGCCAAAGAGAAAATTTGGACATATGCTTCCCTGTTGTGAGTCGATCGAATTGAAAATCAGTCCGCCTAGAGTCACGAACATCAAATTAACGTCAGGCCCCGGGGTCTCGACTGGAAAAATCCTAAAAATATTTGTTCAGATTTGATGGCGCGATAAGGCCGCCGAGCGAGAGGCTAAAACAAAGCGATCTTGCGCCAGCCCTGGCGGCCCTCGTGGCGCCAGCGCAAGAAATAGACCCCGGCGGCGAGCGAGAGGGTGTCAAGACATTGGCGGGCGCCGCTTTGCGAAAAGCGCGCGCTGACGCGCTCGCCCGCCAGGTTAAAAAGGGCCCATTCCCAAACACCCGTGACATTCGCGCAAATCGACTGCCCGCGCGGGCAGGGCGACGGGCCCAGGTCAGGCCCCGCCAAGGCGTTGTTTTGAGGCGTGGCCGGGGGCGTTGAGCCGGGGCTCGCCGTCACGCTTTGCCACGCCCCCGGGTCGACCCAGCCCGCGGGGCGCGTGAGCCCCGCGAAGTCACAGGTCACGGCCGAGAGCGCGGGCGCGCCCAACAAAAAGGGCGAGTTCCCCGCCATGCGCAAGTCAGGGGGACTCGCCCCCGTGTCGACCAGGATCGGGTCTTGCGTCGAGCCGTGAGCCTCAAGGCCCGAGGCGCTTTGAAAAGCCGAGAAAGTCGCCGCGGTAAAAGTGACCGAGCCTTGCTGCAGCAAAAAAATAGGCGCGTTGGGAAGGCGCCAGACGTTGTAATCCATGTCAAGCGAGGCGCTGTTCCAGCCGCCCGGGCCCGTGTCTTTGGCCCAAAGCCCCAGATTGCCCCCCACCATCACGTTGTTGCGAATCACCACCCCGCTGGG
>CAZFUM010000138.1:0-5691 GCA_964521965.1 uncultured bacterium
CTTGATGTGAGCTGCCCGCTCATCCTTGGCCTGAGACGAAGCAGCTGGCAAGGCCGCAAAAAGCTGGCCGCGGCTGACCTTACGCGAATCGTCACTCAAACCTTTGACATCGACATCGGCCAAGGCCGGCGCAAGCTTCAAACCTTTTATTCCGTGAATCAAGGCGCCGAGTCTCATGACTTCTTGCCCATCAGCACTTTGACGACGGTAAAGGGCAGCACATCTTCACCGTCTTCAGGAAATTGGCTTTCTACCACTTGACCTTGACCCACCACACGAGCTTTGAGGCCAGCCTTGGCTAAACGCTTGAGGGCATCTTGGGCCTTAAGGCCAATCAAATCGGGCACTTCGACGCGCTGCACTAACTTGGCGCGCTCGCCACGGGCCAGGCCATAGGTCCACTTGTTATTGGCATTGACCGGCCTTTTTTCAGCCGCTTCCATCACGCGCTGATCAGGGTTCACCCCACCGGCTTCAAGAGCAGCCGACATCACCGAGCGAAAGACCGGGCCCGCGGTCCAGCCGCCTAGCGTCACACCCTTAGGCTCATCAAGCATGACCACGCAAAGGTACTCAGGCTTGTCTGCCGGCGCAAAGCCGACAAAGCTCGCGACGTTGTCATGCATGGTGTAGCGCTTGAGAGCCACATTGTATTTCTGGGCCGTGCCCGTCTTGCCCGCCACTTCAAAGCCAGGCAAGGCCGTGGTCGTGGCGGTCCCGCGCGTGACCACGTCTTTGAGCATGTCGACCAAGTCGCGACGCACCGACTCGTTCAAAACGCGCTGACCTGAAGGCGCCAGGTCGGGCGCAAAGTCGCCGCCGGATGGCGTACTAATTTTGAGCGTGACATGAGGCGTGACCAAAGTGCCGCCATTCGCCACCGCCGCGTAGAGACGAGCGATATGCAACAAATTGCAACTAAGCTCTTGGCCAAACGGGATGGCCGCCATGCTGCTGGGGGTCCAGCGATCGAGGGGGCGAAGCAGGCCCGCAGCTTCGCCGGGCAAATCGACGCCCGTGACGACGCCAAAGCCCAGACGACGGGCGCCCTCGTAGAGTTTGCGCGAGCCCAACTTAAGGGCTACTTCGACCGTGCCCACATTGCTCGACTGGGCGAAAACTTGTCGAAACGGAATTACGCCTAGGTGCTCATCGCCATGGTCGCGCACGGTGCGACCGTAATATTCTTTCTTGCCGCCAAAACAATTCACGGGGGTCTCAGGGCTGACCACGCCTTCTTCTAATGCCAAAATCGCGGTCAATGCCTTAAAGGTCGAGCCCGGCTCAAAGGCATCTACCACAGCGTGGTTGCGACGGCGCCATTCGGGCGTCTCGCGCGCATCCGAAGGCGAGAAGTCTGGCCAATTGGCCAGAGCAATGATCTCGCCATTGCGGGGATCCATAAGAACCAGCGAAGCGCTCTTGGGTGAAAATTTGCCTGCAGCCTTAGCTAACTCGCGCTCTGCAATATGCTGCAAGCGGGCATCGAGGGTGAGCGTGATGTTCGAACCCTCGAGCGGCGCTCGGGCCCACTCGGTCTCGCTGGGGATGACCCTGCCCTTAGCATCGACACGCAGTTCTTTCTTGCCAGGCGTGCCAGCCAAGAGACGTTCATACTCACGCTCGACACCTTCGATACCGCGACCGTCCACATCGGTAAAACCCAAGACATGGGCTGCCAGGCGGCCTTGGGGATACTCGCGCTTGCCCGCGGGCTCATAGCTGAGACTGACGAACTTGTGCTTTTTGAGACGGGCGGTCTGCTCGACCTTGGCCCCGCGCTTGGCCCAAAAAGATTTTCCGGCTAAGACTTTGCGCCTCAAGTCGCCGGCAGCAAGCTTGAGCTCACTCGCCATGGCCGCCACCAGCGCGCCCTTGTCTTTTTCTTTGGCCAGCATGCGGCCCGAAACAAAAACCGACTCAAGCTCACTGTTGTGCGCCAAGACTTCGCCGTGACGGTCAAAAATAAAACCGCGCCGACCCAAGACGGGTACGGCGCGAATTTGCTGCCGGTCAGCCTTGGCCATGAGCCAATGGCGCCTGATCAGCTGAAGGTCAGCCAGCCTTAGCGCCGCGAGCGCGAAGGCCAGAGCCATCCAGAAACCGATCATGCCAATACGGCGCTGCCGGGCATCAAAGCTCAGGGTTTGCCCCCGAAAAAGTCTTTAACCCCATACCACATGCGCTTGGGCAAGGGCGCGGCTGGATCACGAAGGTAGATGACCTGACTAGGGTTGATATCGACCATGCCATAGCTCTGACGCGCTACTTTCTCGGCATGCTCAAGCGAAGCCAGCTCAGCCAAGCCCTTTTGCAGGCTACGACGCTCGCCTTGCAAGCGATCGCGCTCTTGGCGCAGCTCGACGATGGCATAGCCGTTTTTGATGACCTGCATGCGACTGGCCAGCAAGGCCAGGGCAACGACAAAAACCGCACCCACCAGGGCGGCCCATGCTCGAAAGCTGCCGCGTGAGAAGCGCAGCCAAGCCAGGCGGGGCGAATCCTCCATGGCCAAGATCCAACGCGAGTAGTCGCGGTAGAAAATCTGCTTCAAAGCCTCTCCTTTGGCATTCGCAAAGCTTTATCTATATAAGGCGCTCGGCCACCCTCAGCTTAGCGCTGCGCGCCCGAGGGTTAACCGCGATCTCGCTGTCGCCCGGCATGATGGCCCGGCGCGGCTTTTCAGCCACGCGGGGTTTATGCCCACAAACGCAAAGCGGCAGGTCAGGCGGACAGATGCAACCGATCGACTCACTGCGAATGAAGGCCTTGACCCGCCGGTCTTCGAGCGAGTGAAAACTAATCACAGCCATTCGGCCGCCGATCTTGAGCAGCTTCAAGACCTGGGGCAGCGCCGCATCGAGCGCTTCGAGCTCTTGGTTCACGGCGATGCGCAAGGCCTGAAACACAAGTGTTGCCGGATGAATCTTACCTGGCCTGCGCCCCACGGTATTTTCGACCACTTGCGCTAAAGCCAAGGTGTCGCCGTAGGGCCTGCCAGCCAAGATGCCACGTGCTAAACGCCGGGCTTGATCGACTTCGCCATATTCTCTTAAGACCTGTACCAAGCTGTCTTCATTCTGGGCATCGAGCCAGCGCGAAGCGCTAAGACCAGCCTCGGGGTTCATGCGCATATCGAGCGGTCCCGAACGCATGAAGCTAAAGCCCCGCTCAGCAGCATCTAGCTGCATCGACGAGACACCTAAATCGAGCAAAATGCCGTCAAAGCCAGGGGCAGTGCCTAAAAATTCTCGGGCAGGGCCTGCCATGCTTTCAAAGCCAGCGGCAACGATCTTTACCCGAGCGCCAAAATGGGCCAGGCGTTGCTGTGCATGCGCACGTGCATAGGGGTCTTTGTCAAAGGCAAGTAGCCGGGCATCGGGGCCCGAGGCTGTCATCAGGGCCTCGGCATGGCCACCTAAACCTAAAGTTCCGTCGAGCCAAAGTCGCGGGCCGCTCTCGTCGACAGCACTGAGCGAGTCAATAACCTCGCGCGCTAAGACGCTGGCGTGGGCCGGGCGCGAGGGCTCGGCCACGACCGCGCTTTAAGCCGCTGCCTGGGCGCCAGAGAAGCGCAGAGTGGCTTCTTCTTCGCTCACGCAAAAATCAAATTCGCGGGAAAGGCCCGCCAAATCTAAGATATGACGCAGATAGGATGTCAGGCCCACCAGCTTTAAATCTCCGCCGTATTCGCGCAGCCTACGCGTACGCTCAACAAAAACTGGCAATGCCGAAAGATGAATATGTGAAACGTTTTCTAGATTCAAAACGACGTGAACAAGTCCACCCTTAACGTATTCAGCCAGCAGATTTTTGATCTTCAGCGCATCCTCTAAATTTAATTCCCCTCTCAATCGAAGGACTTGAATGCGAATGCTCTGCTCTGCCGTTGAACCGCTCATGGTGCACCTCCTGGGGTTAGATTAGGTCCGCGCGCCCTTTAATAGCGCCGGCAGCCGCATCGATGCGGGCCGCGTTCTCGCCTTGATATTTCTCGTATTGAGCCTTGCTCCAAATCTCAAGTCGCTTGCTAACACCCACAATCACAACATCGCGCGTGATGCTCGCCAGCGAGCGCAGTCGCGCGCTGAGCATGACGCGGCCCTGACTATCGATAGGGCATTCTTCGGTCTCTGAGGTGAAGACACGCAAGGCTTCGCCTGCCGCATCGTCCTCACGCGCGCCTAATTCACCCACCAGTTGCTGGTATTCACGCTCGGCATACGCGCTCAACTGGCCTTTGCGGCCACGCGTGACAAAGAGTGCTAAAGCTTGTCCGTCTTTTTGAATTTGGTCGCGCATACGCGAAGGCACCGACAAGCGGCCCTTGTCGTCGATGGTGTACTCAAATCTGCCTGTAAAAACGATCATCTGTTTACCATTTTTTGGGTTTATATGGATTTATTCCCCATTCCATGGGAATTATACACCGCTGGATGGGAGCGTCAACACAATAATGAAACAGAGGCTTTCAAACTACCCACAATGACATAAAACCTACCATTATTGTTTCATATTATGAAACTAGTTGTGACTTCTTAGCATTAGAAGTAATGAAAGTATTCCTAGGGCGTCTGAATCAATAACAGCAGGAGCCCCCATGAAAAATACCTCTAAGATCTTCTTCTATATATATGTCGCGCTTGGCCTTAGTCAGGCCCTGACCGCTGCCTACCCTGAATATCAAGTCTTGGGCGGCCAAGTCAGCCAAAGCTCATTAGATCCTATCTCTGGCAAGCCCAGCCTAGTTTATGCAGCCCAAGAGCTGGGGCCCAAACTACTCATTCGCCTCAGCCCTGCGGGCCAGCCCATTCAAGCTCAAGACGCCAGCCCCAGCCACAGCCTCACCTTTTCAACTCGCCCAGAATTAGCCAAGGGCCAGTGGCAGATCAGCTTCTTAAACCCCAATGCCGAGGCCCGCAGCGCGACCGTCAAAATAAACACAAGCGGCCAAGGCTGGAACGAGGTCAGCATTTCTCTGCCCGAGACTCTACGTGAATTCGAAGGCATCTTGCTTCAACCACTCATGCTTGAAGAAGGTCGCGCTCAAATCTGTTTTGCTGCCTTACGCTTAGACCCGCCCGCCTATTCCCTCGATGCTGCCCAGACCGCCCAGGTTATGGGCGTGAGCATTGAAGTGGCCCGTGAAATTCAAAACTTCAACTTAGACGAACTACTGGCCTGGGACCTCATGCGTATCGCGGCCCACGGTCTTTCACCCCAAGAAATACTCAGGCAACGCACAAAAAAATCCTGGGGCGAAATCGCGCAGGCTGCGGGCACGAGCTGGGGTCAAATTTGCGACGAAGTCGAAGGGCGCATGCAGGCAGCCATCGCCCAACCCAAGCCTGGCAATGCGCGCCAAGCTTGGCGCTCGATGGCGAATTCAATCGGTGAAGAGGCCCAGCCATGAAAATGCGCCTCTGGCTAACCCTAGGCCTAGGTTTGGCCTGCCGCCTGTCAGCCGGCGAATTTGTCATGGAATCCGGCGACCTGGCCCGCCAGAACAATATGGCAGGAGCTGGTTTGCCAGGCCTCGCTAAGCTTAGTTGGAAAGCCCTTACTCCGAATCTAGGCGAGCCCGAAAGTAATCCCATCGTCAGCAATGACCGCGTTGTTCAGGTTTACCGTCGGGGCGCAGCCTGCTTGCGCACACAGCAATCTCTCTGCCCCCTGCGTTTTACAATACGA
>CAZFUM010000139.1:0-5666 GCA_964521965.1 uncultured bacterium
CCCGTCCTTGCGGACGAGGGCTATTCGTTGAATGCTCCCCGGGTTGGATTCGAACCAACAACCCTCCGATTAACAGTCGGATGCTCCACCATTGAGCTACCAGGGACCACGTCGCCTTTCGGCGAGAACCCTGCAGTTTTCTCTCTGCGGGGGAACGAATTTATAACGATTTTACGCCCTGGGGTCAAGGCAGGGCGAAGATGCGAATAGGGCCTTTTCTTTGAGTTTTTAGCGGCTATTGAGGCGCACGATTTCGCGCATCATTTCGCGGTGAGCTGCGCAGCTCTCGAGATGTATCTCGTCGGCCCAGGCTTTCTTGGCCAAGAAATCGCAGAAGTCGCGTATCCAGACATAGGCGTCTTGCGTGCTCACCGGTACAGGTGCTTGAGCCAGAGCCGGTAGCTCAGGGAAGTCCTCACCATGAAAGGCAAACCAATGCATGACTTTGCTGACGCTATGAGCAAGCCCGACGCGTGAGCGAAATTCGAGATCTTTGTGCACCCGCATGAGGATGCCTTCGATCTCGTTAAATTTGACCTCGTTCACGATTTTGCCATTCATTCCAGCCGCGGTCAGGGGGCGGGCTTCGGTGAGTTCGCGCAGGCAGGCTTCGCACTTGGTGGGCATGGGTCTCCGTGAGAAAAAGCGGGGGTATTTTGCCCTGAACGGCCATTGAATTCAAGGGTCCAAACAAAAGGGGCCAGGGGGCAATTATTCAAGCCCCTGCACGTCCATTCCCTCAGGGTATTTCACCTCATATCTAAATGTGATCTTGGACTCTTCGCCAGGCTTGAGGCTCAGTTTCCAGCGCAGTAGGCCCGGCTTTTCGGCGTCCTCGGCTTCAGGCTTAGGCAGCAGCTCGAGCTCTTTCACTTTGATGTCGTCGTGGCGCGAGCGGGGCAACTGTTCTAGCACTTCGACATCGCGAAGACCTTTATGCAGGCTTTTTATTTTGATCAGCCAATGATAGCGGCGCAGGTCCTTGCTAAAAATAAAGCCTTTGCCCGGCGCCAGCTTGGCCGTGACGCGCTCGCGCTCGACCTTGACGCGCTCATCTTTGCCCAGGCCTAAGTCAAAGCTTTCGCCCGGCGCGATAGATTTGAGCTGGGTGCGGCCCACAAAGTTGTCGTCTTGATAAAGGCTCAGTTGGCCAGGCAGCAGGGGCTGCTCGCCGTCATACAGCACATGGGCCTGTACATAGGCGGCTTTGTCAAGGCGGGGAACCACCAGCAGCTTGAGCTCAGCGCTCTGCGTGCTTTCGCTGATGGCCACGCGCTGCGATGAGCCGTCGCTTTTGATGTCAGCGCTGCGCTTGATGACAAAGCTGGTGGCATACTCGCCGCTAAGTGTTTGAGCTTGGTCGATTTGCATGCTTGTCGCTGTTGGCTGGGGCGCAGGTGATGGTTCAACTGAGTAAGCAGAGCCGCTCGACATGTCCATGGCGGCAGCTAAGCCCTTGGCCCGCCTGGCTTTGGCCGCGCTCTTGGGAGCGTTGTTGTACGAGAGAGCTTCGGCATAATCTTGGCGTTGGTCCAGCCACCATTGGGTGGGATCAGGCGCCTGGGTGCCTTCGCTGGGCCGTGCGGTTGAGAGTGTCAGCTTCACGTCGTTCCAATCTTCGCCCGTGTTCTGGGCCACATCCGCCAAAAAGGTCAGTTTGAGTTTGGGCTTTTCACTTTCACTGCCCAGACGCGCGTCATAGATCGGGGCCCAGCTGGCGCCGTAGATCAAATAGCTTAGTTCGACATTCAGGTCACCGGCTTCTTTGAGATCGACCAAAGCTTCAGCCACACGCGAGCGTGTCTCGCCAGCGCCAGCATTATTGAGCTCGGCTTGGGCTGCCGCGATTTTTTTGTCGAGCTCGCGCAGGGCCCGCTCGTCTTTGCGGTTGGCGCTGTTGAGCTGGGCCATGCGGCGGCCCACAGCAGCAGCGCTTTGAGTGAAGTCAGCCAGAGGCCCGCCCTTTTCGATCGCGTTTTGCGCGCCCTTTTGCCCAGCTTGGGCGCCCAGGGATTTTAGTAATTCAGTTTCGGCTTTGCGGGCTGCGATTTGATCTTGCAGGTCAGCTTTTGCGTCATCGAGATTCTGAATCTTGGCTTCGAGATCGCGTTGCAGTTTTTGCAGGGTTTCATCGGTGAAAGCCAAGCGCAGCTTGACGCCCGCCAATTTGGCAGGCACGCCCTCGGCTGAGAGACGCAAGCTTGATTCGTCGAGGCGAGCGGGCAGGCCGCTGAAAATCAGCAGGCTCTCTCCAGCCGGCAGGCTGATCTTGCCACTGCGCTGCACCCGGGCTGAGCCGGGGTAGACCGTGACCGCGCTGGGCCGGGTGGCCACATCCACCTGGGCCTGGGCCAAGCCAGCCAGCAGGCCTGCCTGGGCTGCTATTAATAATAGGAAGCGATTGAATTTCATAAGTCCCCCTGAAGTTTGATGATTCTGCCAGGGACCTGGGTCCCAGGCAAGTGCGTGCCATTCATGCAAAAACCTTCACTTTCGGTTAGGATCTGGCATGCCGAATACCCGCCATGACCCCTATGCCGCCTTACGCCATCCAGGATACCGGCTTTTTTTATCGGCCTCATTTTTGGGCTCTTTGGCCCACCAGGCCTTTGCCTTGGCCACAGGCTGGATGCTTTTTGAGCGCACCCAATCTGCGTTGATATTAGGCTTGGCTGGCCTGGCCCGTTATCTGCCGCTGCTCATATTCAACCTGCCGGCAGGCCACGCCGCCGACCGTTTTTCGCGCAAGCTTATCCTTTTGAGTGCTGCAGCCCTCATGACCCTTTGTTCTCTGGGCATGGCCTTTTATTCCACCACCCATGCTAGTCCCTGGCCGGCCTTAGGACTCATCTTTTTGTCAGCCATGGGCGTGACCTTTTGGGGCCCGGCCTCGAATGCCTACCTCTTGCAGTTGCTGCCGCGCAAAGATTTTGCCAATGCCGTGACTTGGAATTCACAACAGTTTCAAGTCGGTTCGATATTGGGTCCCATTGGTGCGGGCTGGCTGATTGCAAGGTTTGGCATCAAGAACGCTTTTCTCGTGCTGGCGGTCATTTACTTGGCTGCCGGCCTGGCCTGGGCTTTGGTCAAGGCTGAGCAGGCGGCTCAGCGCCTGCGGCAAACCCAATGGAGCGACTTGATCGCTGGCTGGAAATTTGTTTTTCGCGACAAACTCGTGCTGGGCGCCTTGACCCTCGACTTTATGTCAGTGCTCTTTGGCGGCGCAGTGGCGCTACTGCCACTCTTTTCTAAAGTTTATTTGGGCCAAGGTGCCATGGGCCTTGGCTACTTGGCCGCCGCTTCTTTTATGGGCGCTTTTGTCATGGGTTTCTATCTAGCCCATCGCCCGGGCCAACGATACATGGGTCGGCGCCTCTTATTGAGCGTGGCAGGCTTTGGCATTTGCATGCTTGTCTTTGCATACTCACGGTCTTTTGCGCTTTCGTTTGCCATGCTCTTTATTTCAGGCGCTCTGGATAATATTAGTGTCGTGGTGCGCCATACCTTGGTCAGTTTGCGCACACCTGAACATTTGCGCGGCCGGGTCACGGCCGTCAACCAGCTCTTTATTGGTTCTAGCAATGAGCTAGGCGAATTTGAATCTGGCATCGCTGCCCAATGGCTAGGACCTATCGCTGCCGTGGCTTGGGGCGGCTTGGCGGTCTTGGGCCTGGTGTTGGCTTCGATTTGGGCCTTTCCTGATCTGGCCAAGCTGGACCGCCTCGACGGCGAAGCCAGCCGTTCAAAGGATTGACGCGTGAGCAGCTCGCAAGTTTCTTCGCCGATTTATTGGATCGACGCCTTTGCTGACGGTCCTGATCTGGGTAATCCGGCAGCTTGTGTGTTAGCCCGTGAAGCCTGGTCAGAGGCCAGCATGCAAAAGTTGGCGGCTGAATTGAACCTGAGTGAGACTGCATTTTGCTGGCCTGAGGCAGGGGCTTGGCGCCTGCGCTGGTTCACGCCTAAGGTCGAGATCAAACTTTGCGGGCACGCGACATTGGCAACGGCCCGGGCGCTCTGGCTCAGTGGCCAAGCCAGCGAGACCTTGAGCTTTAATACCTTGAGCGGTGTTTTGACTGCGCGCAGTTTGGGTGACTTGGTCGAGCTCGATTTTCCGGCCCAGCTGCCCCAGGCTCGGCCCCCTGATGCCAGCTTGGCCCAGGTCTTGGGCCAGGCCTGCGGGGCTATGTACAGCTATGGTCAGGACCTTTTGCTTGAGCTGGCTGACGAAGGGGCTGTGCGGGCTTGCAGTCCAGATTTCGCGGCTTTGGGGCGCCTGCCTTACCGGGGCGTTTGCATCACGGCTGCAGCCGCTGAGTCAGGCCTAGATTTTGTGTCTCGCTTTTTTGGGCCTGGGGCGGGTATAAATGAAGATCCGGTCACGGGCTCGGCCCACTGCGGCTTGGCGCCTTTTTGGGGCAAGCGCTTAGGCAAGCAAGTTTTGCAAGCCCGGCAATTGTCAGCGCGGGGAGGCCGGCTTGAGTGTGAGCTCAATGGTGATCGTGTCATGATAAGGGGCAAGACCCGCATGATATTAAAAGGGGAAGTCGAAGCGCTGTGAGAGCCTTAATTGTTGATGATGACGCCTCAGTGAGGCGGCTTTTGACCACGGTGCTGACCAGCGAAGGTTGGGTCTGCTTTGAGGCAGGCATGGGTGCCGAGGGCTTGGCAGTTTGCGAGCGCGAGCAGCCTGACGTCATACTCTTAGATATTCATCTGCCTGACAGCAATGGCTTGGAGCTGTTGGGAAAATTCTTGGCTTTTGAGCCGCGACCGGCCGTGCTGATCATGACGGGCAGCGCCAAGTCGCGCGATGCTGTCACCGCCATGAAAAAAGGCGCTGAAACTTATCTTGAAAAGCCCTTAGAGCTCGAAGAACTTAAACTCGAATTGCGTCGCATAGTCGAGACGCTGAGCTTGCGCAGAGAAGTGAGCCAGCTGCGCCAGGTCACGGGCGGCCGGGTTAGTCTGCCTAGCGCCGCCCTTAAAGAAGTCGAGATTCAGCTGTCGCAGGTGGCTGATAAGATGGGCGTGACCGTGCTAATTTTGGGCGAGACTGGCACGGGCAAAGAGATTACTGCTAAACGACTGCATGAGCTGAGCCCACGCGCCAAGGGCCCCTTTGTTGAGCTGCATTGCGCGGCACTGCCTGAGAGCCTGATCGAATCTGAGTTATTTGGCTATGAGGCGGGTGCCTTTACTGACGCTAAAAAATCTAAGCCTGGGCTCTTTGAACAGGCTCAAGGCGGCACCGTCTTTTTAGACGAAATTGGTGAAATTTCTCAAAATGTGCAGGTCAAGCTGCTCAAAGTCTTAGAAGATAAAAGGGCTCGCCGCTTAGGCGGTGAAAAAGTCTATGAGATCGATGCCCGTGTGGTAGCGGCCACGAATAAGAATTTGGTCGATGAAGTGCAAGCGGGTCGTTTTAGGACAGACCTATATTATCGCTTGAATGTCTTTAGCGTCACCTTGCCGCCCTTGCGTGAACGGCCCGAAGACATTGCGGTCTTGGCAGCCTATTTTCTTGAGAAGGCTGGCCGTGATTTTCAAAAACGCTATGAGCCTCTGCCGCTTGAGTTGCTGGCCAAATTGAAAGCCTATGCCTGGCCGGGCAATATACGCGAATTGAGAAATATCATTGAACGCATGGCTATCGTGGCTCGGGG
>CAZFUM010000140.1:0-5595 GCA_964521965.1 uncultured bacterium
TGGGGCAACGGGCAAGGGCTATGGCCCGGTCGAGATCATCGGCGCGCCTCAAGACGTGGCCGCGCGCGTCGAAGGCGATGCCCTGATCCTAACCTGGGCCGCCCCCGAGGGTCGTGCGCCCACGGGCTATCAAGTCTATGTACGCCGCAAACGCGACGACGCCTTAAAGCCCGCCTTGCGCAAGCCCACGCAAGCCACGCAATTACGGCTCAAGAATCTCGGTAAACTAAGTGAAGCTGGATTTGTGGTGGTATCGGTCGATGCGCAGGGCAACGAAAACGGACGGGCTGATGAATTACAAATGAGACTCAAATAATACGCTTCGCAACCCTGCGCTGATTCTCTTACTTAGACTTCAATAGATCCCTAATCTCTTCTAATAGCTTTTCTGACTTGCTAGGCTCAATTGGCACTGCCTGGGCCTCTATTTTCTTTTGAATCGACATCATCACCCGCACCACCAAAAATACGCAAAACGCGATAATGGTAAAATCCACGACGTTTTGAATAAAGTTACCGACATTCAATGTCACGGCTGGCTTAAGCATTTTCCCGGCTGCATCGATTTCTTCAAGCCTGAGTTTGACTTTAATATCCGTAAAATTAACGCCGCCTACAAGCAGACCCACTAGCGGCATGATCAAGTCACTCACCGCCGAGCTAACAATCTTACCAAAGGCACCACCGATGATGACACCCACGGCTAGGTCTAGCACATTGCCCCGCACTGCAAATGCCTTGAAGTCTTTGACGATGCCCATACTAGCCTCCTGAAAGATGCCCTATTCTAGCGACATCCCTCAGCGCTTCAACGCAAAATCATAGTCCACCGTGACATCGTCTCGAACCTTGATGGTGCCCAGCATCATGACCGGCGGCTTGATGCCGTATTCAGACATCTTCAAGGGATAGCTGCCCTTGATGCTGACAGCGCCGTCTTTCTCGCTCAAGACACCTTTCAGCTCAACATCTTTGGCCACGCCATGAATGTTCAAGCTGCCTTTGGCCAGCACATCGCTGCCCGTCAGACTGTAAGAAACCAGAGTAAAGGTAACTTCGCTAAACTGACTGCTCTCTAGGGCTTTATACATATTCTTGTCCATGGATTTGCCTTCGGTACTTTTAAGACCGTCCACCACCACAGTGACCTTCAGGCTCTTGAGACCCTGGACTTTGACTGCATCGAGCAAACTACCCTCAGCCGCGACCTCGCCCACGATACTGAGCTGGCTGGCATTGGCGGTCCACTTATGCAAAGTCGAGTCGCCTTTAAGTACGAGTGCAGCCCCCTCGGCCGCTTGCACCGGCACTACTGCGGCAGTTGCTTTTGTCGCGGACTTGAGCGTCTTGACTTTGACTGTTTTGACGGCCTTGGCCTTAACCTTGGCAGGGGCGACGGCGGCGGCGGCCCCTGCGGGTGCCGTGCTTGCCGAAGCCGGGTCCGCACTTGCAGAAGTCGACGCTGCATTGCAGGCCAGAGCCAATGGCAAGAAGAGGGCGCTTGCTAAAATCGATTTGAGCCAGAGTTGGCGTTTCATGATGTCCTCGTAAGAATGTTAGTTAAGGAATATTTTGTAAAAGAGGTGGTCCGGTATTGGCTGCTGTCACACGCACACCCGCCGTAATGGTAAGCCGGCGCAAGACTTCGCCTTTGAGCTCTTTGAGCAATGCCAATGAGTTATTTTTAAAGAGACCGCGTTCAACAAAGGGCGGGGCCGTGGCACCCCGTGTTACATCTAAGAGATAGCGCACTTGCGTGCGGCCCTGCTCGCTGCTCAAGCTCCAGCTGCCACGGTAAAGGCCAAAAGGCGTGCCTGACACTTCTTCAAAGGCAATGTACTGCATGGGCGTTTCAGCAATCTTAAGCAGCAGGCGAATCTCTTTGCTAAAGAAGAGCCAGCGGCCCCGCATCACCTGTTCGACATAGGCATACGTCAGGCCCCGTTCAAGAATACGACTCATCGTCAAGGTCGAGACTGTGCCCGACAAGCGCCCGTAATCAGTAAGCACATCCCAGACTTTATCGAGGGGGGCCTCGACCTCGAATTGACCGTCGATATGATAAGTCTTGGCCCGGGCGTCTTCACGAAGGGTCACACTATCAGCAGCCCAAGCCGGTTTGAGGCAGGCGGCGCTTAGTATGGCGAGAAGTGTGGCAGCGCAAAATTTCATGGCGGTACTCTCCGTTGACGAGCCTAGATTAAAGCACGAAAGCCAGATGAACTATGATGAAGATCACAGGACCCCATTTTTCATGATCTAAATCAAGGCGATTCCCAAGCCTGGTCATAGATGACAAAGCGCATAAAGGGCCTAGCCCGCGCGGGTTACAACAAAGGCAGATCCAGGACCAACTTCTTAGAGGTTGCCATGATTTCCCAAGAGAAAACCCGCCCTGCTCCCGGCCCCCAGCTCACTTGCCCTGGCTGCCTGGCCTTGCGACGCAATACCGACATCCACCTCAACGACTTAGACTTAGCTTTTCTTGAGGGCCATCAACGCCGCCGCCGTTTGCCTAAGCGCCAATTTCTTTTTCATGATGACGAACGGCCCGAGGGCGTCTACTGCGTCTCGACCGGCAGCCTGAAGCTTTTCAAGACCGGGCCTGATGGCGCCGAGCATATCGTCAGCGTGGCTCTACCCGGCACCCTGCTAGGCGTACGCGCCTTCTTTGCCGATGAGCCTTATAGTGTTTCAGCCAGCGCGCGTGAAGACAGCACGCTCTGCTTTTACGACGCGCAGTCTTTCAAACAGCTCATTGATCGCAGCCCAGGCGCGTCGAAGGCCTTACTGGGCTTCTTAGGCAAGCAATTGCGCGTCACGCGTGAAGAGTTGCTCGAGCGCAGTGCGGCCCCCGCCGGTGCACGCCTGATTCACAGCCTTTTGCATCTCGAAGAACAATTTAAGGCGCAGGCCAAACCCATTCGCATCAGTGGCCAAGATTTAGCCGCCATGATCGGCACCGCACCTGAGACGGTAAGCCGGCTCTTGGCCAAATATGTGCAAGCTGGCCTGCTGGGCCACACGGGCCGAGAAATCAAAATAGTCAACCGCGCGGGTCTGCGGGTGGCGGCAGAGGCTGAGACCTCACCCGCCGCCTCGAAGCGCAGCGAGTACGGCGCCATCAAAAGCGTGGTGTCCTAGGCTTCGTCATGCCAAGCGAAGCTGACCGCCCTCGAACTAGCCCAGCCATCCAAGCCTTTCGCTTGCCGCAGCAGGCCGGCGCCTGGTGGACCTTTGGCAGCGCTATGCTGGGCGGCCTTTGGCTGGTGCTAAGTCGCGATGCAGCTGATTCTAGCGCCATGCTACTGGCTGTGGGCATGGGCATGCTCTTCTTGAGCAGCGATTGGGCCGTTCGCCTTCTAAGGGCCTGGCGAGAAAATCCCGTACGCGCTAAAAGGTTAAGCGGCTCCTTTCAAGGCCAAGCCCTGGTGCTCTGGGGCTTAGCCGCCATGGCCGGCGCATTGCCTTTAGCCCAACGCGATTCAAAGGACCTGGGCTTTGCGCTAGCCTTGTCATTAGCCGCTTGGTTCGCATTGTTGTGTTTAGTTCTAGCCCTACGCCTGCGCCGCCGCGAACGCGATCCCCTGCTCTTAGCCGCCTCGGCTGCACTCATGGCTGCACCCGCCCATCTTTTGGCAGGCGTGGCTTTTCATGATTTTGGGCGCAACGCGATTCTATTTTGGGGATTGCAGGCCTGGTCGCAGGCTGCCGGGGTTTACTATCTGCAAGTTTGGATGCGCGGCGGCACGGTACCTGAAAACCGCCTGGCCTTAGCTGCCCTGCCATTTGTACTTCAGGCCGGCCTTTTGTGGGGCCTCACGCAAAACTTAGCTGTGGCTGCGCTCTTAGCCTTGCTGCTGCGCTTTGCCTGGCGCCAATGGGAGCATCGGGCCCTCTTTGCCCGCCTCCATGCCGCTCACGCCGAAAGCCGCACCCAGCAATTGCTGCCCACCGACCCCGACGATGTGCACGCTTTGGCCATGGAACATCTCATTTGGAACGCGGTGGTGACGGTGCTAATGGTGATGTGGGTGGGAAAATAAATAGAGGCCGCGCTACGCGTTATTGGGACGTGCGAGCCCAACGGGCGTCGCGGCCCCGCCCTAGAGATTTGATTTTGCCTTCAGCCTTGAGCTTTCGCATCACAAGCTTGATTTGATCACGACTGATACCGGGGCACTTGGCTTGAATCTCGGCCAAATTGAATGGTGTCATTTGCATCATGATGACGTTTTCAACCAATTGACTCTTTGAACCCTTCCCTTCTTTGACCGCCTGAACCCGCTGCTCAAATTCCTGATAGGCGGTCGCGAGCACAAAAAGCAGGTAGTTCAGAAAGGGATGAACATGGTGGGCGCGCTCATGCCAACCCTGGGAGCTTAGCTTTAAATTTTCATAGTAGCGATCTTTGCTCTGCTCAATGATGCGCTCAAGGCTGACATAGCGGCCAACCTCGTAGCCGAATTGATAGGCCAAGATCAGGGTCATGAGTCTCGACACTCGCCCATTCCCGTCGGCAAAGGGATGGATGCAGAGCAAGTCGAGAATCGCCAAGGGTAGAATCACCAAGGGTTCGGCCCTGTCCTGAGTGGCTTTTTGAAATTCCAGCACCAGTTGCCGCATGGCGCCCGGGGTGCCCTTGGCGCTAGTGGGCTTGAAACGCACAAAAGCCTGGCCGTTGGCGCCGCGTTCCAAAATCACGTTATCTTTCTTTTTCCAGGCGCCCGCCGGCTCGCTGGGATGGCGATAGATCATGCGGTGCAGGCGCAGGATGCCGGGGACATCGAATGAGATGGCGCGAGGGTTTTGATGAATATAGACCAGCGCGTCGCGGTAACCCGCAATCTCTTCTTCGTCGCGGTTGCGCGGCTTGGTCGTTTTCAGCATCAGAGCTTTTAAGCGCTCGCCGGTGGTGACGATCCCCTCCAGGCGGTTGGACGACTCGGTCGATTCGATCATGGCCGCGTTGCGCAGCACCTCGAGCGCCTCAGGCGACTGCTTCAAGAATTGATCTTGCCGCCCACGGCATTGCTCGATCACTTTGATGGACCGGGTCTCATGGGCGCCCAGGCGCAGGTCGCTGAAAATGGATGCATGGAAGGAATTCATAGGTTTAAGCATACCCATTAATGGGTGAATATCAAGATACTTATTCACCTATTAACAATTGCTCAAAAACAGCCTCAAGCTCCAGATCCCGTACGTCCTCATAATTACGCTGCCCTTTTTTGGTCAGAATCGCTTGCCTAGTAATAGTAATTCAGCAATCCACCCAGGCGAGATTTGGATTGGAGCTTGATTTCTTTAGGCGGTGCTCCAGTCTAACTATGCAGGTGGCCCGAATACCGGGGGCCGGTCAGCTGTGTTCGACCTCTATTTGCCTCAGCAACGGGATGATCTGTTCAGGTCCAATACTTTTCCGCAGTATATTCTTCCTCCGTTAGGGCCATTTTCAGGGCTTTTACTATCCCTGTAAATGGCCCGGCTAGAGGGGGCCGAGTCAAATCATATTATTGACAAATATGCCAATTTTTGTAAATAATATGACTAATTATGCCAAAGCCATCGAGTCAGCTATATCCCGCGCAATCC
>CAZFUM010000141.1:0-5476 GCA_964521965.1 uncultured bacterium
ATCCAGCCCGACTCATTGGGCAGGCCGCCATTGACCGACCCAAAGCAGGCGCTTTGGGCCGAGGCCAGCCATGCCGGAGCGTCGGCATTCAGGGGCAAGAAGGCAAAGAACCACCAACCCATGACCGCGAACAGCCATAGGGCCAAAATAAAAAGGGGCGTACGTTCCACTTTTGGCAGAACGTACGCCCCCTTTTTCATGACTGGCTTACCCAACCTTCCAGACGAACGAAAGAATTTTCCAATTTACAAAATAATAGAGCATGAAGCAGAGCAAGAAAATGGCAGCCAAGATAGCTGTTCCCTTCGCGCCGCGAGCATGCACCTCGGCCACCTTGGGGCCTGAGTAAGCCTGGGGCGGCAGCTTCACGACGCCCTGAGGCAAGCCGGGGCCGCCCCTAGCATATTCGTCGCCGCTGACCGACTTACCAAAAAAGACCGTCACAACCGCAATGAGACAAAAGAGCAACGCGCCGGTTGCCGCTAGCAAGCCACAAACCCCAAAGAAAGTCTGCGCCAACTCGATGGCCGGATTGAGCTCAACTTTAAAGGGCGCTTCGGCAAAGGTAATATCCCAATGCCGGCGCGGTGCCCCTAAAATTCCCATAAAGATCATGCCCATACCCATACCCGCAATGCCTAAGCCAAAGAGGTAAGGCTGAATCTTGGCCAACGGCCACCATGCCACGCGCTTCTTAAAGATAAGCGGAAAGAGGTAGTACGACACGGCCATGAAAGCCAAGGCTGTGCCGCCCACCACCGTGGTGTGAAAATGCCCCGGTATGCGCATGGTGTTATGGGCAATGATATTGATCTGCTCAGTGCCGATGGTCACGCCCGTGATGCCGCCCATGAAACCAAAAATCACCAGTGAAAGCATCAACCCTGAAAAGCCAGGATCACCCCAAGGAGCCTTGCGCAGCCATTCAAATGCACCACTATTGTAGCCTTTCAACCTCTGCCCAAATTCAACCGAAGCCGGCACCGTGAAGCCATGAATCATCGATGCCAAGACGGCTAAATACATGGCGTAACTCGTGTTCCAAATCTTCCAAGCCGGCGAAAAACCCGGGTCCACCAGCAAGTGATGGGCCGAAGCCAGCGAGATAAAGAAGATGTAAAGGCCAAAGGCTATGCGGCTCACTTTTTCATTGAGCACCACACCACCCACGGTCAGGCCCGAGAGCAAGTACCAAATAGCAACGTGGGCAGCCACATTGATCTGCTGCGACGAATGGCCCAGGCCCCAAAAAACTAGGCGGTACCACTCGGCATCAATGCTGCTTTCGGGAATCACGCCAATGCGCGCCAGCCAAACCGGCACCATGACGATAGCGCCATGTAGCAAAGTCGCAACCGCAATGACCGCAGCCGTAATGGCGCCAAAGACTACCAAGGGCACTGAACCCTCATAAGTCTTTTCGCGCTTTGCCACGACCAGCACTGACATGAAATGAAAGCAAACAATCAACGCGCCCACAGCAAACAAGATAATGCCGAGGTAATAATTGGGCGCTGCTTTGAGAGGCCAATACGATGTAAATGTGACATCGGCTTGACCGCTCCAGACCATCCAATTCACCATCACAGCGCCGAGCAGCATCAAGGCGAACGCCAGCCAACCCACCCAAGGCTTGGGCAAGCGACAATTCAGCAGCACGGGCCCGGCGAAATAGAGCACCGCCATTTCAAAAAAGATAATAAAGAAGATCAGCATGTTCAGGCCGTGCACGGTTAAGAAACGGTAGTACCAATCAGCGGGAAGCAGATGAAATGCCTGCCAGCGCGTCAAGACCAGGCCAAAGGCCGCGATCACGCCAATCAGCAGGGCCACCACGGCCACCACCGCGTTGATCTTGATGAGCTTTTCGGCGTTGCGATCGATCTTAAGACCGGTTACATCGCAGGTTCTAAAGAGCCCTGCTACGGAAGCGATATTTGCCATGATCACTTCCCTCCTTTTTTCTTAGGATAAACTGGGTCCGCTGTCCCGACAGGGTCCACCAAAACCTTGCCCACCATCACATGGTGGGCAATACCGCAGAATTCATTGCAAATAATGCGAAAATCTCCTGCCTTGTTGGGCGTCATGCGCAAGGCATAGTCGTAGCCAGGCACAACCTGAAAGTTAAGGTTCACTGGATACAGGCTAAAGCCGTGGTTCACATCTTTAGACGAGAGATGAATGGTGTACTGAACGCCTTCTTTCAAACGCAGCACCGGGGTCCATTCCCATTGCTTAGCGAGCAAGTAGACATCGGCGCCGGGCGGTGGGGCCACCACCGGAAAGCCATTCTCTTCACCTACCTGGTACTCGCTAATAAAGCGCTCAACGCGGGCTTCAAAGGCTGCAGGTGTAACTTTACCGCGTATGCCCGTAGGGTTCTGGCCGCCCTTCATGTGCCAAAGGGGCATCATGGCAAAGAGCACCATGCACCATACAAATGAAACCGTGACCCAGACTCTTTCTTGCTTGGCGACCGGCTTCCACCAATGGCCATGGGGCGCCACAATGGCGCTGTGCATCTCTTGATCAGACATTGCAAAGACCTCCTGTTGGCTGGCTTAGGGAAGGGGTGCCTGGGGCAAACGCGCAAGTTCGATCATGCCCCAAATGGTGTAGAAGCCGAACATCAAGATGATGCAGGCAAACAAAAGCAAAAAAGGGCTATCGAGCACCTTTTGCATGAGCGGAATTTCTTCTTCTGCTTCTTGGACGCGCGCCGCCATAGGGCCTCCGAATTGTGAATTGACGTGGCGGCATTGTGCTTTAACGAATCAGGTGGCCTTATGACCGGAGTCATAGCAAGGCTAAGGAAATTTTCGCAAGGAAATCAAAAGCGATTCAAATCAATCAATGATATTTATCAGTTAATTAAGCAGCACCATCTTTAACACTCTGCGGCTTTGCACGCTGGAATTGCTTTTGGCCTCTAAGACTACCCAATAAATTCCAGCGCCCAGTCCCGAGCTTGCAAAACTCACGCGGCCAAGGCTCGCATCCACGCTGCCTGCCTTAACCCGTTCACCTGCGACATCATAGAGTGTGGCGTTCAATATAAGGCCGCTAAGCGGCACAAAATCGAGCTGAAGCTCGGGTCCCAGCTTGCTACGCCAAGGATTAGCCCTAGGTCGAACACTCGCTAACAAACTTTCAGCCGAGCCATCGGACGCTCGCAAAGCCTGTGCGCCCCAGACATTCAAGGTGCTAGCTTGACCTGACAATTCATGAATCCATTTCACCCAATAAGAACCCGAGCTCACATAGACACCCAGGGCATTACGGCCATCCCAAGTCAGTGTGCTTGACCCGCCCAAGTTGTCTTGGGCCATAAAACTCAACTGGCCACTCGACCCCGCCTCACCCGGAGCAAAAGCTAAGCTGCCACTAGGCTGCACTGAGCTGACATTGGCAGGTAGCGGCAATACAGCCACCAGCTCACCCGCACTGTTATAGACCTCAAGCTGGTCTTTGGCGTGGGGGCGTAGCAGAGCCACGCCTTGAGTTATGGTAAACACTCGACCAAAACTGTCCTTGCTCTCAACCTTGATGATGTAAACGCCGTCGGCCGCGGCTTGCGCCCCGTCATTCAAGCCATCCCAACCTGTGGGCACGCTAAATAGCTGGCTAGCCAATCCGCCAATGTCGATGGCCACGGGCGGATTTTGATCAGGCTGACTTTTGACATCAAGATAAAGCACGGGCTTCTGGCTGCTGCCTTGAAAAAGCCAGCGTACCCGCTCGCCTGCTGAATTATAGATGCCTACGCTGACTTCATAGGGTTCGGGAATAGGCGTAGCTGTATAAGTCGGGGTGTGGGTATAAGTAGGCGAAGCGCTGAAAGTGTCGGTCACGGTGGGCGTGTCGCTAAACGTGGGCGAAGCCGTGAAGGTGGGGGTCACCGTGGCCGTCTGAGTAGCGCTCGGCGTCACGCTCGATGTGGCCGTCTGCGTGGGCGTGGCCGTAGACGTGGCGGTTTGCGTAGCGCTGGGCGTCACACTCGAGGTCGCGGTTTGAGTCGCTGTCGCCGTTGAAGTGGCAGACTGTGTAGCGCTAGGCGTCACACTCGAACTCGCCGTCTGAGTGGGCGTGGCCGTTGATGTCGGAGTGGCACTAAAGGTGAATGATTGCGTGGACGTGGCCGTGCGCGTGGCGCTCGGCGTGACCGAAGCACTGGCTGTGCTCGTGAAGCTGGGCGTGGGGGTGGCCGTGGGCGTGGCGGTGGCCGTGGGCGTGGCGCTACGAGTGGGCGTGCCCGTGAGTGTGGCCGTGGCCGTGAAGCTAGGCGTGACGGTGGGCGTGGCGGTGCGTGTGGCCGTGGGCGTGGCTGTGCGCGTGGGACTAGCCGTAAAAGTGGGCGAGGCCGTGAAGGTTTGCGTGGCGGTGGGCGTGGCGTAAAGCAATGGCACGGGGTTGGAAAGCGTGTCAGGAATGTTGTCGGCTTGCACGTGGGCGGTATTCGTGATGGCGCCGCTCCATGGCGTGTTAACCAGCGCGTCAAAACAGAACTGCAGCGCCTGGCCCTGTGCCGTCGAGCTGACCGACCAGCTCACGGTATTGCCACTAAGGCTGCCGCCGTTAAGTGATCCCGGCAATGGAACCAATTGAGGCGGCACCGGATCACTAACCACCACATTGCTGTTACCAATAATCGCTGCAGCGAGCGCCGACAACATGCCGCCCCAAGCCGATGCCGGTTGATCGTAGTCCTGCCAAAGCCCACCGGTCATGGCCGGCAAGGTCTGCGGATCGCAGCGGCCCTCAGGATCCGTGACCCCGGGCCAGGGCTTACTGATACTGTGCACGGTGATGTCATCCAAGGCCATGGCGGCTGCGAAAGTGGCATAGCTGAAACCTGCCGGTGAGCCATCGGGGTAAAGGTAGCCAGTCTCAATGCAAGGGATAGCTTCGTCAGTCACGAGCACAAAATTTCGCGAAGCTCCATTACGCCAATTCGCGCCCGTCGTGGCGACCATATTGCTGCGGATATAGTCCATAAGCTCAAGGTGGGCCTCGATGCCGCCCGTGGTCGTGATGCTATTGAGCCAGCCCGCAAAAGTCGCGTCGTCAGGAGCCCACCCGTAGGGCCCCACATGATTGTAGTTGTAGACCCAAATCATATTGCCAAAACCATCGAAGCCGCCCGTAAAGGTGACCAGCGATTGCCTATAGTCAATGCCCTGCGTAGCGAGCTGAGCCGTAAAACTAATGATGTTGGCGGCAGTGGTGGTCAGGCCGATCAGCATGGAGTTGCTGATGTCAAAGACCCAAACAATGTCGGCCATGGGCTGGGGCGTACTAACATCAATGCAAAAGTTGACTGTATCGCCCACCAAGAGGCCCGAGCTGGGGGCCGCACTCTTAGAGATACTCAGCGGCACAGGGGTGGGCGTGACTGCGCCCAATGGGCGGCCGACTAGGCAAAGGCTGACGAAGATCAAGAGGGCTCTTATCACCCTCAGATTATATGCGATTT
>CAZFUM010000142.1:0-5450 GCA_964521965.1 uncultured bacterium
TACCTGGCCTTGCTTTTGACCGCAGCGGCTGGCTTGCCTCGCTGGGCTATGACGCGTTGGCCCAAACCAGCGGTTCGCGCGGCTTGGCGGTCCTGCATAGCATCTTGAGCCTGGTAGCATTCTTACTGCTTCTGGCCACGGGCTACCGCCGAGGAGCCCGTCCTTTTGGCGCCGCTGCTTTTGCCTTGGCAGGTTTAGCTGCTTTCTTGAGCACGGCAGCTAGCCCGCTCAACGCAGTGATGTTCGCCGCTGCGATTTATATTATGGAAGGCGAGTACTGGGCTTCTTTTCAATCGCGTTGGATCTGGCTGCCGCTCTTGGCTGCACTCTGGGCTAACCTCGACCGCGCGGCCCTGCTCTTGCCTTGCCTCGCCATGCTTTGGGCCTGGGGCCAACCCTCGCGTGAATGGGCTCCGCGTTTGCCGGCTTTGGCGGTGGGCGCCCTCTTGGCGGCGCTCTGGGTTTGCTTGGCTCTGCGGCCCGACGGACCCTGGCCGCCGCTTGAGCGCTCAGATTTGGCCTTGCGTCCGGCCTGGCCTTGGTTGAATGAAAATGTCTGGCCCAGTTTCTTGCTTAGCCTCAGCGGCTTCGTGGCTTGGCTGGCTTCGAGTTGGTTGCGCAAACAGGGTCCTTGGGCCCGTGACGGTCGCTTGCTTTTGCCCTTGCTGCTGGGCGGCCTTGTCTGGCGAGAGCTCTTGCCCTACGCCGCCCTCTATGCCGCACCCTTAGTGGCCTCGCGCCTGCGCGCCATGGCTGATAGCTTAGGTTCAGCGGGAGCAGCATTAGCTTGGATGCTGAAGCTGGCCTTGTTGGGCTTGGCGCTCTGGGCCAGTCCACGTTTGCTGGCGCGCGCCGCTGCCAGGGGGCAGGCCTTGTCGCTGCCGCGTGAGACTTTAGATTTCTTACGCGACGAAGTGTTGAGCGCCCAGGTCATGCACGATCCCGATTGGGGCGCATACTTGCTGCAAGCCATGCCCGGTGTGCGCGTCTTTGACGATGGCTCGCGCCGCTTGCGGGGACCCGCCAAAGCCGACTACTTGACAGCTTTGCGCGCCGAGCCCGCAGCGATGGGGGCTGAGCCGGCTTGGCGGCGAGTACTCGATGGCCGCGGCGCAGATGCAGCTCTGCTCAGGCTCAACTCGCCTTTGGCTAAAGCACTGAGCTTGGCGCAAGAGTGGCAGCCGGTGGCCTATGACCGAGTGGCTGTGCTCTACCTGCGGGTCACGCCCTTGCATCAGCCACTCATCAAGACTTGGGCGCCGCGCGGTTTACGTCCCGGTGATCTTGACGAGCCGGTGGTGTTCTCGCGCTTGCCCCAGGCCGGCGCTGATCTTGAGGCAGCGCAGTTGCGTTTGCCAAAATTGGGCACGCTCTATTTTTATCAATCGCGTTTGGCGCTCAAAGCCGGCAAATCTGAGAAGGCCAAAGCCTGGCTTGAGCAGGGCATACGGGCCGAACCTAGCTTCGGTCTGCTTTATGTCGAGTTGGCCCGCCAACGTCATGCCCAGGGCGATGCGCCTGCGGCCATTGCCTTTGCTGCGCGCGCGCGCAGCTTAGGCTTAGAGCCCTACTGGCCACCCTTGCCCCCCGGCCTACCTTGAAGCTCGCCAGGGTGCTTATCTTGGCAGCCTTAGGCTTGATGCCAGGCTGGGCCCCAGCAGCGCTTTACGATGCCGAGAGCGGTCTTGGCACTTGGACCGCGAGTGGTCTTTGGCATATTGCCGACAGCACTTGCGCAGGCACCCGCAGCGGCAGTGCCATTTACTATTTTGGCCTCGATGGAGCCTGCAACTATGACAATGGCCAGGCCAAGGACGCCAGCCTGACCTCACCGATTTTAAACATCAGCAGCCCCAGCAACGCGTTGCTGAGTTTTTGGACCCAATGGCAAGTAGAGAGCCTGGGGCCTAGCTGCTATGACCAGCTTTGGCTCGAGCGCCAAGACCAAAGCAATGGCGTCTGGGTTAAGACGCTAGACCTAGGGCCTAGCTCAGACCCGTCGGGCGCCTCGCTTTCGCTGGGTTATGCCAGCGGCACGGGTCTGGGCGGTGTGCCGCAATGGGAATTTAAGGTGATCGATCTCAGCCCTTTCATCGGCAGCAGCTATCGCTTTCGCTTTCGCTTTTTGTCTTCGGCAGGCACTCAGGCCAATGAAGACTGTCCGCCGCCCGACGCGGTATCCGATTCATTTTTGGGCTGGGCCCTGGATGACATTTGCCTGGGTTGCGTCGCCGCACCCGTGACCCTGGCCAAGTCAGCCAACAAAAGCTTTGCAGCGCCCGGCGAGACCGTGACCTTCACCTTGGTGGCTAAGAATTGGGGCGCCACGGCCGATGACGTGACGGTCATCGATACTTTGCCCGCTTGGGTCAATTATGTCGATGCGGTCCCGGTGATGACCCAGTTGGGCCAGACCCTCAGTGTGCTGCTGCCTTCGTTGGGTTCTGGCGCCAGCGCCACGGTCAGCCTGCGGGTGGCTATCGATGCGGCCACGCCATTGCCTATTGACTGGTTCAATACGGCCACCAGCTGGGGCTTGAGCGGGGCAGCTTTTGAGAGTGCGCCCGTCTGGGTGCGTGCGCGAGGCGCGGGCATGAATATCACCAAGAGCGCCCAGCCTGGCGCGCTGACCTCAGGTGATTTGGTGACTTATGTCATCTCGGTGAGCAATTTTTCACCCAGTTTAGCTAGTTCGGTCACGGTGCAAGAGTTCTTGCCTTCGGGCTTTGTGCCGGCAGCGGCCTTTCCACCTTTTAGCCTAGGACAGATTTGGGGTCTGGGTGACATGGTGCCAGGCGAGACCCGCATACTGACAGTACTGGGTTACTTGAATGGCTTTGATGGTCAGATTGCGGTCAACACCGTGCAGTTGCGACAGAACAGCAGCCTGATTGGCTCGGCCGATGCGCCAGTTAAGATTAGTCGGCCAGCTAGCCCGCAAATGTCCATCGTTACGATTTATCCCAACCCGGCGCCTTCTGATAAGGCAGGCCTACCTCAGAGTGCTTTCATTGTGTATGACACCAACGAGGCTCTTGACGTGAATCTAGATGTCTTCAATGTGGCAGGCGAGCGCGTGCGCCTGCTCACGCAAAAAGCCACGCGTGGCCGCAATCAAATCGAGTGGAATCTTAAGAATGATGCTGAGCGCGATGTGGCCACCGGTGTCTATTTGATACGCCTGACAGCGCACTTTGAGAATTTAATCTTAGAAGCTGTGTCCTATGTGGCGGTGAGCAAATGATGGCCCTGCGTTTGGGTCTCGGGCTTTTGGCAAGCTTGGGTTTTGGCAGCCAAGCGTGGGCCCTAGTGGCCGGAGCTGACTATTTGCGGGTGGAAATTCCCGCCCGGCCTACCGCCTTGGGCGGCGCTTTTGGCGCGTTTTTTGATGATCCCCATGCTTTTCTTTTTAACCCTGCAGCTCTGGGCCCCGCTCCGCGCGCGGCGGTTGCGGCCACGCATTTCATGAGTATTATCGACACTTCTTATAATCTTGCGGTTTTGACCCAGCCCTTTAAGTTTAAAGCCTTGCCGGGGTCGGCAGGCTTGGCCGTGCAGCAGAATTCTACGGCCAATCTCATTGAGACTGATCTCAACGGTACCGTGGTGGGTGCGATCGACAATTACGACCTTGTTTTAACCGCGGCCTATGGTGGTCGTTTGACGAGCACGCTCAGCAGTGGCCTGGCCATCAAAGCCTTTAACAGTCATTTGGCAGGTCTGCAGGCGCGTGGGGCCGCCCTTGATATTGGCTTTATCAGTGAACTTAACCCTCGGGTCAGTCTAGGTTTGGCGTTTCAAAATTTAGGTGTGCAAGAGGCCTATGAAAATCAAGCAGCGCCCTTGCCGTCTTTCTTACGCATCGCAGCGCGCGGTGTGGCTTGGCAAAGTCCTGAAACTGAAATTTTGGTGGCCGGTGAGATTGACCGGCCGTGGACAACTTCAGACCCTATTTTGCTCAATGTGGGTGCAGAGTATTGGCAGGGTAAAGTCTTTGCCTTTCGTGCAGGCTACCGTTTGGGCGCGGTGCTGGGCCAAGTATCGGTGGGCATGGGCCTGCGTTGGGAAGGCCTGGCTTTTGACTACACCTATGTGGCCATGGGCGATCTCGGTGCCAGCCAGCGATTCACCTTAGGGGCCGAATTGGCGCCTCTCTTTAAAAAACTCAAAGTCTTGGTGCCTGAATGAAGCTGAAGAAATTGCATTTCTGGGTCTTGGGCTTAGCAGCTCTCACCTTGAGCGCCTGCCCCTCGTTCACGCAAAGCATCACCGCAGTCCATGGCGAAGTCCCGCAAGCATTCAAAACCCGAAATGCCGTGATTCTTGTCTTAGATGGGCCGCGCCAAAGCGAAATGTGGGCAGACAAAACGCGGCAGTACATTCCGCATTTGGCTAAAAACTTGGCGCCCAAGGGCGTGCTGCTTTCAGGCTTTAAGAATCTCGGGCCCACCTACACGGCGGCGGGCCACTGCGCCCTGAGCACGGGTTTTTATGAAGAGCTAGAAAATGGCAAGGGCACTGAGTACCCGCGCCACCCTTCCATCTTTCAGCTTTGGCGCCGTGAAAAAAGCGCGCCCGAGCAATTAGCCTGGATTATTGTCAGCAAAGATAAGCTGCATATTTTGGGTAATACGTCAGATCCGACCTGGGTGAACACCAACCAGCCCAAAGTTTGGGCAGGCAATGGGGGCAAGGGTTTTGGCGCTGGCTATGGCCAAGATGCTGACACGGTAGCCCAAGCTAAAAAAATTCTGACGCAGGATCATCCGCGTTTGGTGCTGATTAATTTGAAAGAGCCTGATGCCGGTGGTCATAGCGGCCAGCTGAAAAAATATTTAGACGGGCTCATGGAAAGCGATGCCTATGCCCAAGAAATTTGGGATTATTTGCAGAAAGACGAGTTCTATGCAGGCAAGACGGCACTTTTTATCACCCATGATCACGGTCGGCATCTTGATGGCATCAAAAACGGGTTTATCGACCATGGCGATGGCTGCCCAGGTTGCCGGTCTATTTCTCTCTTGGCCTTGGGCCCAGACTTTCGCCGGGGTGCTGAGATTAAGCATGGTGGCGAGTTGATTGATATTCCTGTGACCATTGCCCGCATGCTTGGTTTCATAATCCCAGGGGCTAAGGGTCGAGTCTTGCATGAACTCTTTTAGTCGCGTCGTTGCTCACCGCGGCTATGCCGCCCTACGCCCTGAAAATACCCGCGCGAGCGTGGCAGCTGCGCTGCGCTTAGGCGCGCGCTGGGTTGAAATCGATGTGCAGTTGAGCAGCGATCACATACCCGTGGTTTATCACGACCCCAAGCTATGGCGCGTCAGTGGCCAGCGCGGCGACGTGCGCAAAAAGACTTGGGCGCAGCTCAAGAAAGTCAGCGCACATCAGCCCGGGCGCTTTGGGCAAAAGTTTAAGACCGAGAAAATTTCATCGCTGGCCAAGCTGGC
>CAZFUM010000143.1:0-5406 GCA_964521965.1 uncultured bacterium
AGGGCCACCACCCGTTGATAAAACGCCATTTTGCCTCCCCTCGCGATGCAAGTCGTCATTTGAAGTTGGTAAATTGAAGATCCACTCCCAGGTCCATGCCCTTCAAGTGAGTCATGACAGCCTGTAACTCGTCCTTACTCTTGCTTGTGACCCTAAGCTGATCACCTTGTATCGAAACTTGCACCTTAAACTTAGCTTCTTTGATGGCGGCCACGGCCTGCTTGGCCTTTTCTTGCGGAATACCTTCCACCAACTTGGCTTTTTGTCGCGCACTACCTGCCGAGGCTGCCTCAAGCTTTTGAAAATCGAGCGACTTAGGGCTCACGCCGCGCTTGATAAGCTTGCCGTTCAAGATATCAATAACCGATTTTAGCCTTCCCTCGTCATCAGACTCAAGGGTCAATTCCTTCTTCTCTTTATTAAGCTCGATCTTGCTTTTTGAGCCCTTAAAATCAAAGCGGGTGGCTATTTCCTTAAAAGCTTGGTTGACTGCATTGTCGACTTCTTGCAGGTCAAGCTTCGAAACCACATCAAAAGAGTTGTCGGCCATGATCTCCTCTTAGTCTCCCAGTACCGCTTTAGGCGCATCTTCCGGCACGCCCGCTGGCAAAGCGAGTTCGACCTGGGCATCGCGGCGCCATGGCTGGCCGGGCTCAAAAACCACGCCATTCATGCGCTCGCCCAAGCTTCCAAAATAGCCTAAATTCTCGCCGCGCCACCAGACCCGCACAGCACCAATGTTTCCGGCAAGCATGACAGCCCTTTGCTTAAATTTCCATGTGCGCTTGACGTCGCGTTCAAGCGTTATCGTGGGCAGACGCTCACCATCAATTTGCAAGATCACCCATGTCGGACGCTTGGCGCGAAGACTCAATTCGGCGCCTTCGGCTACCGGACTAACAACGGCAGTCGGCTCAGGATCATTCGCTGCGCTACGTCCTGCGGGTGTAGCTCGTTGAGGGACATTGCTGCGCTGAATGAGCATGCGCACACCGTGAAAGCCCCAAATAAGTAACGCCACTAAGGTGGCCAACAAGAGCCAGCCGCGCCAGGGCAAGCGTTCTTCACCTTGCATGCCTTCGATGTCAGCCATGACAGCGCTGCGCTCAGGATCAAGGCCCTCTTCCGTGACCGTCGCCCTCACACGCTCAGGGGCCGTGGTCACACGGCTCTCTTCAGGCGAAGGCGCTAGATCCATGGCTTTGCGTAGGCGCACGATGGCTTCGTCGTCGTCAGCATCGCAGGCGCGCGCAAAAGCCAAGGCAAAAGCGCGAGCATGCACCTTGCTGGGTATGCCTTTCCAATCACCCCGCTCAAGCCCCTCAAGATGGCGCGGCAGGATTTTGGTTTTGGCTGAGAGTTGCGCGATGGTGAAACCCGCATCTTGGCGCAAGAAAGCTAGCCAAGCGCCTAAGTCTGGGGCGCCGGGAGGCGGTGAAAAATCAGGGCCGTTTCGCAAAGCCATCAAGGCGCTCCGTTGCCGCTCATATCAAAGACTTGATAATCTTTGGGAGCTTTGTATTTAAATGAAACCATCTTGGGCGGCGCATCTTTGCCGACACCCGTCTTAATCTGGCTAAAATTCACTTCTGTCTCAATACCGCCCAGCGAAAGGCTAATTTTAAGAATCTGCCACGCGCGGGTATCGACCCAAGCTCGCAGGCGCTCAAAACCCGCTTCGGCGCCAGCCCTTGGCATGAGCTCGACACCTTGCACGCGGCTTTCATCAAACCCCGGACCCGGCTCAAAAATACGCTTCACGCTGGCCTCGGCATAATGTTCCAGCGAAGAGCCTAGATCGAGAAAGAAATTACCCGACGCCCGCATCTGGGCTGCATCGTATTTCATGGCCTGCTTAGCGTCTGGCAACACCACCCAAAGCGCCTTGCCATCGCTGATGGCCGATTGAAGCTCGGGCTTTTCAATTTCAAGCCGGGCTTTACCCCCACGGGCTACCCGCAGACGGCCCGAAGATTCGCGGGGAGGACCCTGACCATCGCGGTCGAGACGTTCAACCTTAGCATCAAGCCAAGCCTGATTTTCTTGAACCGCAATCAAAGCTTCGAAGATTTCATCGGCATTGCGCAAGCCTTGACTGCGCTCACGGGCCGTCGGGGTACGCGTTTTACGAATGACGGCCGTCACAAGAGGCGTGGGTGAAGCGGTAACGCTAGGACTCGAGGTGGCCGTAACTGTCACGCTGGGGGTTTTGGGCTTTACGCCTGCGGCGAGTACCTGGCTAGCCATCAAGATGCTGCCAGCGATGACGTACGCTGCCTTCACGCGTCCTGGTCTCGATCGGCGCCACGAGCTCCGCTCGCGCCAGCCACATTCTCACTGCTGTCAGGGTAGCGCGAGGCATCGACTAAGACCTTGCGAGGCCGATTGCCGTCAGGCGGCCCGATCAAGCCCTCCGCTTCCATTTTGTCTAGCAAGCGCGCGGCCTTGCCATAACCTATGCGCAGCTTACGCTGCAGCACCGAGGTGCTTCCCTGCCCCATGCGCAAAACCACGCCCACGGCTTCTTCATAGATTGCGCCTTCGACATCTGAAAAGTCGCCATCTTTAAGGGCCGAATCGCCTGCGGGCGCGTGAATGCGCTCAAAGCGAGGGTCATAGACGGGGCTGGCTTGACTCTTCACATGGGCCACGACCCTGGCCACTTCATTCGACGATAAGAAACAACCTTGCACACGCACGGGCTTGGGCAAGTTATAAGGCGCGTAAAGCATGTCGCCTTTGCCCAGCAGGCTTTCAGCGCCGCGGCCATCTAAAATCGTGCGTGAATCGACTTGGCTGCTCACTTGAAAGGCAATACGGCTAGGCAGGTTGGCTTTGATCACACCCGTGATGACATCCACACTGGGGCGCTGGGTGGCGATGACCAAGTGAATGCCTACGCCACGGGCCATCTGCGCCAAACGCGCAATACTATTTTCAACTTCATTGGCGCTGACCATCATCAAGTCAGCCAACTCATCCACCACCACCACAATATAGGGCAGGCGCGGAAACTCAGGGACCTCTTTAGGAATAGCGGCCAGCTCTTCTTCGCTCATGGGCTCAGCCGCCTCTTTCTCGTTCTCAAGGTCAGTGACCCACTCATTGTATTCAGCCATATTACGGCGGCCTGAACGCGCCAAAATCTTATACCGGTTTTCCATCTCATCAACCATGATGCGCAACGCACCCGCGGCTTCTTTGGGGTTGGTAAGCACAGGTCGAATCAAATGCGGAATTCCGTCGTAGGGTGTCAGTTCGACGCGCTTGGGATCGATCATCAAGAAGCGCACTTCATCAGGTGCTGAGCGAAACAAGATACTGGTGATGATGACATTCAAGCAAACCGATTTGCCCGAACCCGTGGTTCCCGCCACCATCAGGTGAGGCATCTCAGATAAATTGGCAAAAATCATGCTGCCGCCAATATCTTTGCCCACGGCAAAAATAAGCTTGTGGCCTGCACGACTAAATTCGTCGGTAGCCAAGAGCTCACGCATGCTGACCGTACTCGACTTTAGATTGGGTACTTCAATACCCAGGGTGCCTTTGCCAGGAATGGGCCCTTCGATGCGCACCGAACCGACTTTGACGCCACGAGCAATATCCTCGGTCAAGCTCGTGACGCGCGACATCTTCACGCCAGGCGCTAGATCAATTTCATAACGGGTGACGGTGGGGCCGGGGCAGACTTCAACCACTTGCGCCTCAACCTGAAAGCTCCTCAAGACTTTTTCGAGCTCTGCAGAAATTTGTTGATAGTCTTTAGGGGTCGAGACTTCATCTGAGCTGGTCTTGAGCAGCGAAAGCTCTGGCAGTTTGTAGCCTTCTAAAAGGCTTTTGGGCTGGGCCGCCACGGTAGAGGCAGAGATCGAATCAGTGCTAGCAATTTCATTAACCCGGGGTCCCGCAGCGCTGACTTTAATAGCTTGGCGCTTCTTTAAAAATGCCTCAACCGCACTCTTGCGTTCTTCATCACTGCTGACTTCGCTAATCGTCGGCGCCTCTTCGTCTTCAAGCACGGTGGGCTTGAGCATGGCCTCGGCATCATCAACCAAAGCCACATCTTCGCGGACCTTACTCTTGCGCACTTTCTTGACCGCGCGTTCGGCCACTTCACGCAAGCGGGCCTCACGATCAGCTTCGTCCTCAGCGCGAGCCGCCTCTTCTTCGATCACTGCGGTGTCGCCACCCTCACGGCGAAAAATCATTCTGAGGCGTATGCGCTCATAGGCATGCAAGAAGGCGTTTTTAACCCAGGCCTCGCGTTCAAATAAATAAAGTGAAACCGCCCAAAAGGCCAAGCTGATAATCGCCGTGCCAACGACCGAAGTGCTTGAAACCAAAAAGCCACCCAGAGCGCGCCCCAAGAGGCCGCCCACATAGAGGCCATGCGCAAGACCCACGGCCTCTAAGCGCTCAGGAAAAGCTAGGTGTAAGAGAGACGAAAGGCCCATCAAGGCCAAACCCATACCGGCAGCCTTGACCGAGGGTGCGCGCATTTCGCGGCGGGTCAATTTATGAAAGCCCCATAGGCCCAGAGCCAGGGGCAAAGCCAATGAACCTAAACCAAAAATGCCAAAGCTGGCGCGAAAAGCTGCGCGGCCCAAGGGCCCTAGCAGATTGGGTTCCAGCGGCACCAGCGAAAGCAGCAGGGCTGTGGCCAGCACCAGGGCCAGCAAACCGATTAGTTCATCGCGGCGCTCTTGGGTGAACTCAACGGTTAGATCCCAAGCATGCTCTACCCAGCTGCTCTTGCGCTGGCGCACACTTCGCTTCTTTGCTTTGGCTTTAGCCAACACTCACCTCACTGGAAAATGATAGCTTTACCGTCAGGCTAGGCAAGCCTGGCCTAGCCTGACCTATTCTGGACTAAAGCTCCATCACGGCAGGCAGTATCACCGGCCTACGCGCTAGACGCTTTTTGAAATAACGCTTCAAGGCCGTGGTGATAATCTCGCGAGCCAGGGCCCAATCGCGAGCATCATTTTGCTGGCGTTCAGCCAATGCCGCGCGTACGACTTCGCGCGCCTCATCGATAATCTCACCATCGGCCTCGCTGGCCACGCCACGCATGAGAATGTCAGGCCCGCTCAAAATTTCGCCCGTCTTGCGCGAAATGCCCAGCATACAAACTACCATACCTGCTTCGTTCAGATGGCGACGGTCGCGCAGCACCAACTCTTCGCCCACACCTAAGCCATCCACCAGCACTTCACCCGCAGTGACTGCCTCGCCGATGCGGGCTGATTCACCGTCAAAAATCCAGGGCTGGCCGTTCTCAAGCACAAAAACCCGGTCTTGAGTCACGCCTTCGTCATAAGCCAGGGCACGGTGCGCGATCTGATGCCTCAATTCGCCATGACTTGGCAAAAAGTAGCGTGGCCGGGTCAGGCGCAACATCTC
>CAZFUM010000144.1:0-5366 GCA_964521965.1 uncultured bacterium
GGCGACCATCAACACTATGCGGGGGTTGGGCCAAGATGGCGCGATGGGCAGGCCCGCCGCCGCGGCCTACGCTACCGCCCCGACCGTGAAAAAGAGTCAAACTCAGCTTGCGCAAAGCAGCTTGGCGCGTGAGCTCGACCTGAGCGCGATAAAGGTGCCAGCGGGACGCCACATAACCGATTTCTTTGTTTGAATCTGAATAGCCCAACATGACTTCTTGCCGATCGTCGCGCAGCTTAAGGTGATCGCTGTAAGCCGGCGAGTCATAGAGCTGGCCCATCATTTGCGAGCCCTTTTCTAAATCAGCACGCGTCTCAAATAGAGGTGCCAAATCAAAACGGCTGTATTTTCCCGGCGCATAAAGCCCGCACTCTTTCATTAAGAGCAGCAGGCCCAAGATGTCACTGGACGCATGCGTCATCGAAACGATATAGGCGTGAAAAGCCTCAGGATCTAAGTCTTCAAGCACACGGCGAGCTTGCCCGAGGGTGTCGAGCACCTCACGTGTCGACGGCTCATAACTATGACCAGGCCTCAGTAAGGGACGCGCCGAGGCTAGTTCTCCCTCATAAAGTTTCAAACGCTCGACTTCGCTCAAGGCGGCAGCGTCAGGGCAGGCGCCAGCTTCGCGCAGTATCTCGGCCAAGGCCAAGAGGTGGCGGCCACTGTCTTGGCGCAAGTCCATGCGAGCCAATTGCAAGCCAAAAACTTCAACACGACGACGCAGGTCTGCCAGGGCGCCATCCGCCACAGCCTCGGCCTTGTTCTGGCGTAGGCTTTGATCCATCAAATCAAGATCTGCGAGCAGGGCATGACGCGAAGTGTACCAAGTGCCTTCAAAGACCTCGACTCGCTTGCCAGGCCGCTCACCCCTAAATTGCCGGGTGCGCAGCAGGGTGCGGCGCAGACGTTCGGCCATGAAAAAGCATTTGCGTCGATAAGGCTCAGCTGAAAGTTCGGCATCCATCTGCTCTTCAATATCTGAAAAAATACGGCCATCTTCTTTGAGTGAGGCAGCCAAAGCCGGGCTGATGCGGGTCTGAGTCAGCGAGAGGCTAAGGCGCTCGCCAAGATCGGCCAAGGCCTTTTGGTGCAATCCTAATGCCGACTCACGCATTTCACCGATCACTTCGCCCGTGACTACCGCCGTGACAAAAGGATTGCCGTCACGATCGCCACCGATCCAGGTGCCAAAACGCAGCAGAGCGGCCGGGCGCGTTAGCGCGCCAGATCCAAACGTGCCGGCCAGGGCTTCTTCTAAGGCCCGGTAGACCTGCGGGACCGCTTCATACAAGGATTCTTCAAAATAGAAAAGACTACGGCGGCTCTCGACCAAGACCGAGGGCCGCTCGCGCCGTACATCGTCGCTCTGCCAGAGTGTGACAATCTCTTCAAGCGTAGCCCGCCGCAAGGCCTCGCGCTCGCGTGCGTCGGCAGGATGCGCCGTATCTTCGAGCAAGCCAGCCGCTTGACGGGTGAGGCGATGCAGATTCTTCAGCGTGCTGCGACGGCGTGACTCGGTAGGGTGGGCTGTGAAGACCGGCATGACTAAGGCCCGTGCAAAGAAATCGCCGAGTGAGGCCGCACTAAGGCCTGCTGACTTAAGCTTGACCAAAGCTTCTGACATGGCCTCGACGCCTGATTGGCCCTGCTCAGCGGCAAAAATACGTTCTGCCAAATTAGCCATGCCAAAGTAATGGGTGAAGGCCTTGACCATGAGACCCAAATCATCGTCGCTAAGGCTCGCCACCAAGGCAGCCAACTTTTTAACTAGATTATCGTCGCCGGCACGTCGGTAATCGCGCGCAAGTTGACGCGCCTGCTCGACCTTGCCAATCGCTTCAGGCCCTTCTTGCGTGGCCACGGTATCGCCCAGCAAGCCGGCCATGAGCCGAATGAGACGATCAAGCGACTGCGGATTTTTCGGAAACTCGGGCACAGGGTCCTTTCAAACGCCAAGGGGCGGGCCAAGGCCCGCCCCTTGAGTCAGACCGTCGTAAAAGATTATTTTTTCGGTGCTGCTGTTTTCGTCGTGGCGAGGGGAGCCGCCACAACAGCAGGACTTGTCGGGCTTGCCGTTAGGTCCAGTGCCGGCGTAAAGGGATCACCCGTCTCAACTTTGTCGTGATGTTCATTCCATTGAGGCCAGCCGCCAAAGAAAACAGCGACACGCTTTTGTCCCTTCTCAATCAGCGAATTTGCAGCTTTTTCAGACAAACGGCAGCCAATGCCGTGACAATAGGTGATTAGCCATTTGGCGGCTTTAATTCGCTTCTCGTGCATGGCGTAGTACTTGTCAAATTCGCCCGAGGGCAGCGGAATAGCGCCCGGAATGTGCCCCTGATCGTATTCAGCCTTAGCGCGCGCATCACAAAAGACATAGCCCTTTTTCTTGCTCCAACTCACAGCCTCTTGCCAGGTGATGTGCTTGTGGGCTTTGGCCCAATCAGGCGGTGTGTAGTCGACCCAAAGGGGCTTGGGTGTTGCCACAGGCGCAGGGCTCGCCGCCGTAGTTGCAGCCACGGTGACCGTGCTCGCCTGTGGGGCTGCCGCAGATTTGGTTTCTGCCCAAAGGGCCGGGGCGATCGCCAAGGCCACGATAAAATTGAAAGATAGCTTACGCATCGTTGCTCTCCTGTATAGGGGCTCTACCTATGAGATAGACGCCTCAAGGTACCAAGGGGTTCCTCTTACGAAATCCCGAAAAAGTGGCGAATACTGGCCAAAAGCTTGCTCTTGGTCTCAGCTTCTCTCAGGCGGCGAGCCTCGTCGTCAAGGCCCTGTCGAGCCGCCTCGAGCCCCATGCGACGTTTAGCCAGCTCAGACGCCAAGTTCTCAGCCACCTCGGGCCGACCCTTAATCAATTCTTCAAAGGCATCTTTATCAAGCCTAAAGCAATCGACGGCCCCGATCGCCACGACCGTCGCTGAGCGGCGTTCGCCGGTCATCAGGCCCATTTCGCCAAAATGGTCACCGGCCTTGAGCTGAGCCACCTCGCGCTCAACGCCATCCGCTGATACCCGCACTGCCACCACGCCTTTTTCAATAAGGTAAAGCCAGTGGGCCTCGTCACCCTGGCGCGTAAGCAACTCGCCATCCACAAAGGGTGCACGGCGCAAGCGGCGGGCCATAAGGCTTCGCTCTTCGCCGCTAAAGTGGCGAAAAAGTTCCATCTTGGCCAGAGCTTTTTCACGCGCGGCCAGGTCGGCCACAGCCTGTTGCGCCTCAGCCTCGCTCTGCTGCGAAAAAACCACGTGCTGTACGGGAATAGCCACATCAATGCCCTGCCGCTTGAGGGCATAGAGCAAACGCGCGCGTACGCGTGAGTCAGTCAAGTCTTCATGAGTCATGTCTTCGAGCCAGTAACGGGCGGCGAAGCGGGCTGTACTTTCTTCGACCCCCATGAGCAAGCAATGCGCTTCAGGGTGGCGAGCCACGCCCGGTATGGGCTCACTGGATAGAGCTTGGCTTACAATATCCATGACCTCAGCCACGGGATAACGGAAGTCGACGTAAAAATAGATCCAGCGACGCACCAAGGATCGCGCTTGATCGCTCCGGCGGCCATGCACAATGACGCGACTGTTTAAGAGTTGGGTATTGGGCACGATAATGGTTTCCCAATCATTCGTTTCAAGCGCGGTATAACGCCATTTGATTTCAGCCACGCGCCCCATCTTGCCGTCATAGGTGATCCAATCGCCGACGCGTATCGACTTGTCGAGATTGAGGGTAATCGTACCCATCAGATTGCTGAAAGGCTCACGCAGGGCCAGCACCAAAGCCGTGCCACCCACCGCAGAAGCTGCAAAAACTCCCGTGAGATTGAACCCAAATCTGGCCGAAGCAAAAAGTACAAAGATGATCGTAACGAAGATGCCCAAGATGTCGCGAACCACGATGGGCACAAACATCTGAAAGCGCGCCAAGAAGAGACTAAAAATAATCAACGAGCCCGCGTAGACATAGCCCAGCGTCGCAAAGAAAAACGCAGCCAGACGGGCCAAGCGAGGCTTAGGGTCTTGACTGGCCGAACTGATCTTTTCAGCTGCCTTGCCAGCGATTTTCGTCGCCGGAGCCTGCTTCGAGCTAGGCACCGTTGTCAGAGCCTTCGCTGCTGGCTCAGACACCGTCTCTTCGGCTGACAACGACACCAAGGGTTCTAGGGCTGCTGAACGGGCAGCCATGGCTGCCACGACGAGCAGTAGCCAATGCACAATGAGCACGACAAAGAGCGGCCTCACGCGGCGACGCTCTTGCTCAGGCAATAGAGGCTTTAGCGCCACGCACAAAATCATAAAGCCGGTCACCCAGAAGGTGCCTAGGCGGTCGGCTTCGAGAAGCAAGTGGCTAAGAATTGAATGAGATTCCATCGGTGGACATTTTCGCTGGCCTTGGGCTTTTAGGCAAGTGGGCAATGCCTACGGCCTTGTCAGAAGGGGCTAAGTACTGCAGAATCCCAGCCATGATACGCATTGCCGACGCATGGAAAGACTATACCCTGCTTGATTCTGGCGAGGGCCAGAAGCTCGAGCGCTGGGGCCAAGTGATCTTGTCGCGGCCCGACCCCCAGGCCCTCTGGCCTAAAATGGAACCCGGGCTTTGGCGCAAGGCCCAGGCTATTTATCACCGTTCTGGTGAAGGCGGCGGCCAATGGGAATTCAAACAGACCCTGCCCCCTCAATGGGAGCTCAAATATAAAGATCTGGTCTTCAAGGTCAAACCCACTGACTTTAAGCACACCGGCCTATTCCCTGAACAGGCTGTAAATTGGGATTGGATGCGCGAAAAGGTGCAAGCGCGCGGTGGCAAAATCTCAGCCTTGAATCTATTTGGCTACACGGGCGCGGCCACCATCGCTTTAGCCAAAGCCGGCGCCTCAGTCGCGCACGTTGATGCCGCAAAAGGCATGGTGGCTTGGTGCAAAGACAACGCGGCCATCAACCAAATGGGCGGAGCCCAGATTCGATATTTAGTCGACGACGTGATCAAATTCTGCCGCCGCGAAATTAAGCGCGGCCACAAATTCGACGCCATTGTCATGGACCCACCCAGCTTCGGCCGTGGCACGACTGGCGAAACTTGGAAAATCGAAAAACATCTTTGGCCTTTGCTCGAACTTTGCGGCCAATTGCTGAGTGATAAGCCGGTGCTGGTTTTGGTGAACTCTTACACCTCAGGCCTTTCGCCGACGGTGCTGCAGAATTTAGTGCGGATCATCACGCATAAAAAAGGCGGGCATCTCGAATGCGGCGAAGTGGGTTTGCCTCACGAACGCGGCGAGCGTGTGCTGCCGTGTGGGGTATATGCGAGGTGGTGGGCGTAAAGGCCTTAGCCCCATTGTTGTAGGGGCGCGCAGCCTGCCC
>CAZFUM010000145.1:0-5355 GCA_964521965.1 uncultured bacterium
CGGGTGGGGGGGCGCGTCTGACCCGGGCGGGCGACGATGCCAGTCTTGCAGAGGGTCTGGTAGAAGTGGCCGATGCGCCTCGTGATGTGAGGGCTCAGGCTGCCATTGCCCGTCTAGCGGCCTATGACTGGGATCAAAGTGCGCGCCAAACCTGGGCTGCCTATGAGGATGTAGCGCGATGATCCCGCTGACTTTATGCCTGCTGGCATGTCTGGGCGGTCTGGGTGCGGGAGAAGCTTTCTTCGCGCTGCAACGATTGAATGGTGAAGTGGCTCTGACTCTGTTTTCAGGCACAGAAAGTATTTGGCTTAAAAGCGCGGTCGTGGGTCTGGTCTGGGCTTGGGTTTGGGCCGGTCTGTGGCGTTGGGGTTTTGGGTTTAGCTGGCGCAGCGGCCTGAGACTGGGGACTTTGGGTAGTTTGTCTGGGCTGTTGGGTTTTTTCTGGTTCATGGCAATCAGGATGCCCATTCCGCCCCCGCACGATGCGGCCAGTCGCAAAATCGAAATCCTTTTGGGCGGTATCCTCATCTTGGCCGTTGCTCTGCCCCTCTTGCTCGGCACATTGGGGCTGGCCTTTTCACGTGCTTTTCAATCTATGCAGCCTGCTTCGCAAGCCCGGCGTTTGGCCTGCTTGCTGGCCCTGGTCTATTTTGTCAGTGGGCTTTGGAGCGGGCCTTGGCACATGACCGGGGACGCGCCCCATTATTTACTCATCACCGATTCGGTGGTTCACGATCAAGATTTGGATTTGGCCAATCAATATGGCGAGGGGCGCTATCGTGGTTTTTATGAGCGGGGCGAACTCGGGCCCCAGGAGCCTGCTTCGGGTACGCATCAATATTCAGAGCACAAAATTTTGCTATCGCTTTTGGTGGCGCCAGGTTACGCACTCGCTGGCCCCTTGGGCGCGCGTGCCTTGCTTGCCCTATTGGCCGCGGCTGGCGCGGGCTTGCTTTTTTGGCTGGCGCGACGGCGTGGTTGGACTAGCCAGCAAGCCTTGTTGGCTTTTGCCATCTTGGCATTCTCAGCTGCTTGGTGGACTCACAGCCAAGTCTTTCTTGTTGAATTGATCGGCGGCCTAGCCTTGCTACTTTGGTATGCCGCGCTCATAGGCGAGTTGGGCGCCATTTGGGGTCTGCTGGCTTTGGCTAGTATGCCGTGGCTTAGCTTGCGCTTTTATCTGCCCTGCTTGGTAGCATCGTTGAGCCTGGTCTGGGTTTGGCGCAAGCAGGGTAACAAAGCTTGGCTGCCTCTTTTTGTTTCAGGGCTTAGCTTTGCCGCGGCTCTGTTTCTAGATCATCTGCACTATCAGGGCGGATCTTTGGGATCTTATGCTCAGCGTTCGCTGAGCTTGAGCGACTTGGTGAAGCCAAGCCATATGCTGCGTTATGCCTCGGGTCTCTTGATTGACCAAGAATATGGTTTGTTGCCCCTGGCGCCTGGTTTTGCCTTAGCCGTCTTTGCTTTGCGTCGGCCCCAAGGTAGGGAGTGGGCCTTGTTGGCCGTGCTGGCCTCTTATTTGGGCTTGGTGGCCAGCTTTCCCTGGTGGTATGGCGACATGGCGCCTAATCGCTATCTCGTAGAACTCACGCCTTTTTTGGCTTTGGCGGTGGCCAGCGTGCTTAGAAAGCATGGCGCGCGGCTGGTCTTCGTGCTGATTCTGGCAGCGCATTTTGGCCTTGGCCTGCTAACTCAAGTATTGCCCTGGCTTTGCTATAGCAAGCAAGATGGGGCCAATACCTTGCTGAAGGTCTTGCAAGCACCCTTGGGCCTCAACTTGACCCGCTATTTACCGGCCTTTATGATAGACCGTCCTCTCAGCTATGTCTGGCTGGCCGCGCTTTGCTTGGCGGCATGGGCTTATGCGCGCCTGCGGCTTGCCAAGGCTAAAGGCGTTTGATTTTTAGAGGGGCTTCAGCGAGCCGGCCATTGGGCACTGCTCGACCCACGCACCGATAACCCCGCCAGGCCCGGAAGGGAGCAACGGTACCCGGAGGCGGGTGCGAAGCAGCCCGCCGAGTGGCCGGCTCGCTGCAGCTCCCTGCAAAGGAAACATGTCTTACCTTGTTTTAGCCCGTAAGTGGCGTCCCCAAACTTTTGAAGAAGTAGTGGGGCAAATTCATGCCACCCGCACGCTGCAGAACGCCATTACGTCGGGGCGCGTAGCGCACGGTTATTTGTTCACAGGCCCGCGTGGCGTGGGCAAGACTTCGACCGCACGTATTTTGGCCAAGGCGCTCAATTGCGCTAAGGGCCCCACGCCCCAGCCCTGTGGCGAATGCGACAGTTGCCGCGAAGTCAAAGGCGGCTCCAATGTGGACGTGATTGAAATTGACGGCGCATCAAACCGCGGCATTGATGACATAAGAGAATTACGTGAACGAGTGCAATACGCAGGGGTGCGGGATCGTTACAAAGTTTATATTGTTGACGAAGTTCACATGCTGACCAAAGAAGCTTTTAATGCCTTGCTCAAGACGCTTGAAGAACCACCGGCCCACGTTATTTTTATTTTTGCGACCACCGAAGCCCACAAGGTGCCGGCCACCATTCTTTCGCGCACTCAGCGCTTTGATTTTCGCCGCATTGGGACCCGTGATCTCACCCAGCAGCTCAAAAAGATTCTTGATGCCGAAGGCGTAGTCAGCAGCGCTGACGCGCTCTTTATGGTGGCGCGGGCTGCAGGTGGCAGTATGCGCGATGCTCAGACCTTGTTAGATCAAGTCATTAGTTATTCGGGTGCAGGCAGTCAGGGTACGGTCTCGCTCACAGCGGAAGATGTCTTGCAAGTTTTGGGTGGGGTGCAAGAGGGCCAAGCTGCTGCGGCTCTCATGTCAGGCCTAGCTGGCGATATGGGCCGGGCCTTTGAATGGACCCGCCAGCTCTATGAGCGCGGCGCTGATTTTCGTTTGGCACTTGAGACCCTGCAAGATCTTTTGCGCGGCTTGCTGCTCATCAAGACCGCACCAGATGCGGCTAGCGAGCAAGGCGAGCTGCTGCCCGAGACCCTGCAGGCTTTGCGCTTAGGCGCCGAGGGCGTAGGACTCAATCGCGTGCTCACCCTGCTTAAGCATGCGGACGAAGCCGAGGCGCGCATGCGCTTTGGCAGCCATCCGCGGCTCGCTTTAGAAGTTTTTTTAGTTAAGCTCGCAGCGGCTCAGCCCCAAGCCAGTCTGGGTGAGCTCTTTGATGAATTGGGCGCGCTTGAAAAGCGTTTGGCGCAGGGCGGCCAGGCTGTCTCGGTAGCAGCAGCGCCTGCCTTGCCCGGACCCGTGGCCAAGATTGCCCAGAGCGAGTCCGACCCAGTTGTTGAAGCCGCGCCTCTAAAGTCCCTTGAAGTACCACCTAGCGCCGGCTTTGAGATTGAGCCAGTGGCGCCCGAAGCGCCCAAGGGAGTTCTGGACTTGGCAGAAGTGCAGGCAGTATGGGAAGCCGTGATCGAGGCCGTCACGGGTAAAGATAGCTTTGCCGGGTCTTGCGTGCGTGGCGCAGAATTGTCGGTATTAGAAGGTGATGAATTGGTTCTCAAAGTTCGCAACTCAAAGCAAAAAGAAGTATTAGAAGGCAAGGTGGCCCTAAGCCTCATGCAAGATGCCCTTCGCCTTAGCTTGGGCAAGGCTTTGAAGGTCAAAGTACTCTTGGTGCAAGCTCAGGGCAAAGCCGTGGCAAGTGTAAGAGAGGTGCAAGGCAAGCCCAGCGCCGAAGAAGTGGCCAAGGCCTTGTCAGCTGCGCCGGCCATCAAGAAAATTCAAGATATGTTCGGGGCCGAAATCATTGAAATTCGCCGGCCTTAGGAGGAATGCGACGTGAATATCGGCGGCATGGGTAACATGCTCAAACAGGCGCAACAGCTGCAGGCTCGCATGGCTAAGCTTAAAGAAGATCTGGGTACGCGCGAGGTCAGCGCCTCGGCGGGCGGCGGGGCGGTCAGCGTCACCGCGAGTTGCGATTTTAAAGTGACGAAAGTTGAGATCAGCCAAGATCTGATCGCCTCGGGCGATAAGGCCATGATTGAAGACTTAGTGCTGACAGCCTGTAGTCAAGTCATGGCCAAGGCACGTGAGACCGCTGAGTCAGAGATGGCCAAGCTCACCGGCGGCCTTAAGCTGCCTTTTTGACGTGGCCTCTTATCCTGTCGCCTTTATACGCCTCGTTGAAGAGCTCAGCCGTTTGCCGGGCGTGGGCGGGCGCAGCGCCCAGCGACTGGCCTTTTTCTTGCTAAAATCTCCATCGACCTTGTCACAAAACCTTTCCAAAGCACTTGCTGAGCTGCACGCTTCGGTCAGGCCCTGCCAGCGTTGTTATAATTTGTCGCAAGAGCCGCTTTGTCCTATTTGTGCTGACACGCGCCGCAGCCAGAGTCAAATATGTGTGGTCGAAGAGCCTGCTGATTTGGGCGCAATCGAGCGCACGGGTGAATTTCGGGGCCTTTATCATGTGCTGCTAGGACGTCTCTCGCCTATGGAAGGTGTTTCACCCGAAGATTTGAAGATAAAGGAATTAGTCGAACGCGTGGGCCTGGGCGGCGTGGACGAAGTTATTCTAGCTACCAATGCGGATGTCGAAGGCGAAGCCACGGCGCTATACATGGGTCGCCTACTCAAACCTTTGGGGGTTCGTGTGACACGCCTCGGTTTGGGTCTGCCCATGGGTTCAGACCTTGAATACGCTGACCAGCTTACCGTAGCGCGAGCCTTTAGTGGCCGTCGGGAGTTCTGAGTGCGTGTAGAGTTTATGAAATTTGTCGATCGCTGGGCGGGTGGTTTTGCCTGCTTTGTCCTTGATCTATTTGACCGTTTGCGTCGCGTGCTGCTTGAGCCTGTAGCGATTAAAAATCCTCGTAACATTCTCATTACCAAATATTTAGGCTTGGGTTCGTTGGCTTTGGCTACGCCCATGGTGAACGAGCTGCGCAAACGCTTTCCTGAAGCTAAGTTGCTCTTCTTGACCTTTGAAGAGAACCGATTGCTGGCCGAACGCTTGGGTTGTTTTGACGAAGTGCGTACACTGAGATCTAAGAGCTTGTTAGGTTTGGTGGCCGACACTTTGAGCGCCTTGAAGTGGTGCTGGTCGCGCAAAGTTGATTTGGTGTTTGATCTCGAGTTCTTCACGCGCTATTCGGCCATGATGGCTTATTTAAGCGGGGCGCGCTGGCGCGTGGGCTATTGGTCACGCATCGCTTGGCGGGGCGACTTGCTCACTCACCCGGTTTACTACAACAGCACTAAGCACATTACGCGAGTATTCATGGCCCAGGTTGAGGCTTGCGGGGTGGGCGGGCCCATCGATGAAAAGGCAGATCTGAGCCAGGGTCTTGCCCGTTATCAGGCCCAGGCCGGCGATGGCGAGACATTA
>CAZFUM010000146.1:0-1609 GCA_964521965.1 uncultured bacterium
GCGTGGCCCAAATAGACATCAACAGCACCCAAAAGCGTCTCGTTAAGCGTGGGGTGGGGATGCACGGTCAAGCTGACGTCTTCGGCCAAAGCGCCCATTTCTAAAGCCAGGGCATACTCACTGATCATCGAACCAGCTTCCCAGCCACAGACGCCTGCACCTAGTAGGCGGCCGGTCCCCTTTTCAACGATCACTTTGCTGACGCCATCGGTTTGGCTAATGGCGTGGGCCTTGCCATTGGCAGCCCAGGGATAACGCGCAACTTCGACTTCGATATTCTTATCTTTGGCTTCTTGTTCCGTGAGGCCTACCCAGGCTAATTCGGGATCGGTGAAGACGACGGCGGGCATGGCCCTGACATCATAAATGCTGCGCTGACCTGCAATGACTTCAACTGCCACGCGCGCTTCAGCATGAGCTTTATGAGCCAGCATGGGCTCGCCCGCGATATCACCAATCACAAAAATATTTGGCTCAGCAGTCCGCAGTTGGCTATCGTGTTCAATAAAACCTTTAGCATCGACTTTGATCTTGGTGTTCTCGACACCGAGCCCTTGGGTCACGGGTCTGCGACCGACCGAAACAAGAACGCGATCAAAAACCTCGGGTTGTAGCGGTGAAGCGTGCTTGGCTGCAGCATCCACGTTAGGATCCTGCGAAAAGGTCACTTTGACGCCATCTTTTTGCGGTTCGAGTTTTTCTACTTTAGTATTGAGATGGATGGTCTTGAATTGCTTAGCCAGCTTAGCTTGCAAAGGCCGCACCAAATCACGATCGGCTGCCATCAAGAGGCCGGGCATGAACTCGACCACCGTGATCTCTGAACCCAAAGCCGCGTAGACGCAGGCCATTTCTAAGCCAATATAACCACCGCCAACCACCAGCAGCTTCTTGGGAATGTCTTCGAGTTTGAGCGCACCCGTGCTATCCATGACGCGCGGGTCATTCAAAGCTTTCCATGGTCCCGGCATGGCTGGTATCGAACCCGTGGCAATCACGCAGTAATCAAATTTCAATTCTGATTGGGCAGGCTTTGCGCCATTGGGGCTGCCGTCTTCTTCTTCACCAGGCAGCAGCGTCAACGTATGCGCGTCTTTAAATTGGGCCTTAGCCTTGATGACGTTGAGCTTGCGCGCTCCCGCAACCTGGCCAATGCCCGAAGCCAAGGTCGCTATAAAGCCATCTTTGTAAGCCCGCACTTTATTGATATCGATCTTGGGAGCCTGAAACTCAACGCCCCAAGCCGCTGAATGCTTCGATTCATTGATCAGCTTGGCGATATGCAGCAAGCCCTTGCTGGGTATGCAGCCACGCAAGGTACAAACCCCGCCCAATTTTTCTTCTTTGCTGATCAGAGTGACTTGAAAGCCTAAATCTGAAGCATAAAATGCCGCCGCATAACCACCGGGACCAGCGCCAATCACGACGACGTGAAATTTCGCGCATTCTTCAGGCGACATGCCATGGTGCTTTTCGCCGGTGATGCGCGAGCCATCTGACAGCCTCCCCCCACTTTGGGGAGGGGTGTGAGCCTGGCCCGAGGTGCCCGCTGATTCGGAAGGCAATCCCTGAATGCGGGCCTCGAGGGCTGGGCCTCGAAGGCCAGGCG
>CAZFUM010000146.1:1709-5353 GCA_964521965.1 uncultured bacterium
AGGGTGCGGGCCTCGATTTGGCCATCGACCATTTGTAGCTCTTGACGCGACTTGCTAATGCCCAGAATGGCTACTTCGGGCCAATTCACTATGGGCGTAAAGAAAGTACCGGCAATGCCACCCAAATTTGAAATCGTAAAGACCCCGCCTTGCATTTCATCCAAACTGATCTTGCGACTGCGCACCTTCTCGGCCAGACCCTCTAATTCGATAGCAATTTCACTAAGATTCTTTTTATCCGTATCACGTACGACCGGGACCATCAAACCCGAGGGACTATCAACCGCAATGCCAATATGACGATATTTCTTTTGAATCAGCTCTAAACCCGTCATATCCAAACTGGCCGCGAACTGTGGAAATTCGCCTAAAGCTTTCGTTACCGCCTTGATGGCCAGAATCGTCATGGTAATCTTGCCAGGCTGGCCTTTGCGCGTATCTTGAAAATTCTTGCGGGCCTTTTCTGTGCCCGTAATATCGGCCACATCAAATTGCGTGACATGAGGCACCAAGGCCCAATTGCGCGCCATGCCCTCGGCCGTAGCTTTACGCACGCCCTTAAGCGGGAATTTCTCGATGCTGCCCCATTTGCCAAAGTCAGGCATCTTGGGCGGCGGCCCACCTGCAGTCCCGGCGCCGGTAGCCGTGCCGCCCGACAAAAGGCGCCTCACATAATCTTTAATATCTTGCTCAAGCACGCGACTTTGCGGGCCTGATGCGGGCACGCTGGCCAGGTCTACGCCCAGCTCGCGAGCAAATTTGCGGACTACAGGGGAGGCAGGGACGGGTTTATCTGACCTCACCCCACCCCCGGTGGGGACTATAGGGGCGGGGGGCATGTTTTCCTGGAGGGGGTGGGGTGAGGTAGAAGCAGGTGCCGCAGGTTTGTTAGCAGTGGCAACAACAGCCCCACCCTCCTTCACTTCATACATCACCACCACTTGCCCAGGCTTCACCTTATCGCCTTGCTTTACTTTCACCTCGCTGATCACAGCATCAACCGGCGCAGGCACATCCATGACCGCTTTGTTGGTTTCGATTTCAAGCATGCTCTGGCCCTTGGTGACGCTATCGCCAGCTTTCACGCTGACGCCCACGACATCACCCGAGTCAACACCCTCACCTAGATTGGGCAATTTAAATTCTTTGGCCATCCGATTCCCCACCTTTGGGCGCACTGCCGTGCGCCCCTACAACACGTTTAATCCCTTAACGGATTTTTGCGGTCTTGGTCCAAGCCCAACTCTTTCAGAGCTTTAACCGCAGTTCCCTTTTCGACTTCTCCACGCTCTTCTAAACGAAGCAGGCTGGCATGAACCACGCTCTCAGCGTCCACGCCAAAGAAGCGGCGCAGCTCTTCGCGGCCCTCACTGCGACCAAAACCATCTGTGCCTAGGGCTGTATAGTCTTTGATCCAAGGCGCAATCTGCTCGCTCACCAAACGCACATAGTCCGAAGCCGCGATGACCGGCTCTTTCCAGTCTTTGGTCAAATCCCAAAGATAGCAAGTGGCCTTAGCGTCGCCTGCCAACTGTTGCTTGCGCTCGGCTTCAAGAGCTTTCCAACGCAAATTCTTATAACTCGTAGCGCTATAGATATCACTGCTAACGCCATATTTTGTAGCCAAGATATCGGCAGCGCGAATGACTTCGTTGAGTATCGAACCCGAACCCAAGAGCCGCACGCGACCCTTACCTTTAGTCTCGATCGATTTAAATTTGTAAAGGCCTTGCTTAATGCCTTCTTCAACACCGGCTGGCATCACCGGCTGAATGTAATTTTCGTTGCCCACGGTGATGTAATAGAAAATCTGCTCGTCTTTTTCATACATGCGGTAAATGCCGTCTTGAATGATCGTAGCAATCTCATATTGAAAAGCCGGGTCATAGGCCATCAGATTAGGCACCGCGCTAGCCGCCAAATGGCTATGGCCGTCTTCGTGTTGTAGGCCTTCGCCATTCAGTGTCGTACGACCCGCTGTGCCACCGATTAAGAAGCCTTTGCAACGACTGTCAGCCGCCAGCCAAATCTGGTCACCCACGCGCTGAAAGCCAAACATCGAATAGTAAATATAGAACGGGATGGTGTTAACCCCGTAGGTGCTATACGCCGTACCTGCGGCCACAAAACTGGCCATGGCGCCGGCTTCGTTAATGCCTTCTTCTAAAATTTGACCGTTCTTCGCTTCACGATAAAACGCGACATTGTCAGCGTCCACCGGCTCATAAAGCTGGCCCTGACTAGCATAAATGCCAACTTGGGCAAAGAGTGGGTCTAAGCCAAAGGTGCGGGCCTCGTCAGGAATAATCGGCACGACTAATTTGCCAATCTCTTTGCTCTTCAGTAATTTGGCCAAAACCATGTTGAATGACATGGTGGTAGAGATTTCACGGCCTTTGCTGCCTACCGTAAGCTCGGTGAACTCATCCATCTTGGGCGCTGTGATGGGCTTGGCCATGCCAAGTCGTTGTGGCATCGCCCCACCCAGGGCTTCACGCCGCGCGCGCATGTATTTCATCTCAGCGCTGTCTTCAGCCGGTCTATAGAACGGCGCGTCTGCCACCTGTTCATCGGATATCGGTATGCTAAAGCGAGTGCGGAATTCTTTAAGCTGATCTTCATTCAACTTCTTATTGTTATGCGTAACATTACGCCCTTCACCCGCCTCGCCCAAGCCATAGCCTTTGACCGTCTTGGCCAAAATCACCGTTGGCCGGTCCGTGGTCTTCACAGCATTCAAATAAGCGGCGTAAACTTTTTCGGGATCATGGCCGCCGCGTTTGATCTTTTGCACTTGCTCATCCGAGAGGCCTGCCACCAGACCGCGCAGTTTTTCGCTGTTAAAGAAAGCGTGACGCACCCAGTCGCCATCTGAGACCGTGTACTTTTGATATTCTCCGTCCACGACTTCGCCCATGCGAGCCACTAGCTCACCGTCATCGGCCGCCAAAATGGGATCCCAATCACTGCCCCAGATGACTTTAAGCGTATTCCAACCTGAGCCACGGAATACGCGCTCAAGCTCTTGAATGATCTTGCCATTACCACGCACGGGGCCATCAAGGCGCTGTAAGTTGCAATTCACCACCCAGATGAGGTTGTCGAGTTTCTCGCGCACAGCCAAATTAATCGCGCCCAGGGTCTCAGGCTCATCAGACTCGCCGTCACCCACAAAGCACCAGACTTTAGCGTCGCTAGGGTTGATCAAGCCGCGATGCTCGAGATAGCGCATAAAGCGTGCCTGATAGATGCTGGCAATGGGGCCCAGCCCCATGCTGACCGTGGGAAACTGCCAGAAATCGGGCATCAGCCAAGGATGAGGGTATGACGAGAGTCCGGGCTTAGCTTTGAGTTCGCGCCGAAAATTATTGAGATGCTCTTCGCTGATGCGGCCTTCGACAAAGGCGCGGGCATAGATGCCGGGGCTAGCGTGACCTTGATAAAAAACTAAATCGCCGCTAAACCCAGCTTCGCGCTTAGGGGCGCGAAAGAAATGGTTGAAGGCAATCTCGTAGAGCGTGGCGGATGAGGCATAGGTACTAATGTGGCCGCCGGGCGCAGCCCTATCGCGGTTGGCTCGGGTGACCATGGCCATGGCGTTCCAGCGCACCGCGTTCTTGATGCGGCGCTCGAGCTCACGGTCG
>CAZFUM010000147.1:0-5329 GCA_964521965.1 uncultured bacterium
GGCAGTCACGGCCGCCGACGTGTTGGTGGCGAGGGTGCCGCCGGGCGAGTGAATCATCACCACAGGGTCAAAGCAGCCATCGATGCTGCGCAGCCATAGTGAAAGCGCGGGGTAAGCCGAGACATCAACCGAGGCCGAACCTGAAAGTGAAATTCCGCCAAGTATAGGCACGCCTAAAGTGCGCATGTTGATTCGCGCCATGAAATTGCCCTCGGCCGCGCCGCCTGATGAAGTTTCAATGTCGCCCAGGATGGTGGTGCCGCCCGGCACGCCCACCGGCGTAACCATAAAGGCGACGCGCGCGCCCGTGCTGTAGGCCGCTGAGGGTGAATCGCCGTCATAGAAAACAAAGGGTGTGATCGAAAAGGTTGGGCTGGGCGTGGCCGTGGGGCTGGCTGTTTCAGTCGGTGAGGCGCTGAAAGTTTCGGTCACGCTGGGTGTGGGTGTGGCTGAATTCATCGACGTCGGCGAAGCCGTGGGACTGATGGTGGGGCTATAAGGTTGCGGGGTGGGGCTACGAAACCAAGGCGATTGAGGGTCATTGGGATTGCTGCGATAAGCCGGGCCATCGAGCCAGCCCAGAAAATCAGAGCGTAGGGGGCTGGCCAAAAAAAGGGCCAGCAGGCTGCTGGCTACTATTAAGAAGGGCATGATGCGGCGCATGCTTAATTTTATTCGGCTAAGCCCACTTACGCCAATTTATTCCGGCTTTTTCTTTGCTTTTGCCGCTTTTTGGGCCTTTAGCCAGTCTAGATATTCAATGACCTGTTTTTCGCGGCCGCGCTGAACCGGATGGTAAAACTCTTTGGTTTTAATGCCCTCGGGCAGGGTCTGCTGATCGACTACACCGTCTTCGACTTGATGGGCATGCTGATATCCTTGGCCATAACCCATATTTTTCATCATCTTCGTGGGGGCATTGCGCAGATTCATAGGTACTGGCAAATGGCCTGTCGCGTCGATTTCTGCGCGCGCTAGGTTATAGGCCTGATACGAGGCATCGCTCTTGGGCGCGCAGGCGACGTAAATGGCGGCTTGGATAATAGCCACTTCGCCTTCGGGTGAGCCCAAGAAATCATAGGCATCTTTGGCAGACAAGCAAACGCGTAAGGCGCCCGGGTCGGCATTGCCAATGTCTTCGCTGGCCATGCGCGTCAGGCGGCGACAGAGATAGAGGGGATCTTCGCCTGCTTCAAGCATGCGCGTGGCCCAATAGCAGGCAGCGTCAGGATCAGAGCTGCGCACGCTTTTGTGCAGGGCTGAGATAATGTCGTAATGCTGCTCGCCGTCTTTATCGTAAAGCAATACCCGTTTTTGGGCTAAGTCTTGAGCAGCTTGCGCCGTTAGCACGCGCTCACCCTTTTCGTTTAAGGGTGTCGCTTTAACTAAGGCTTCGAGCAAATTAAGAGCCCGGCGGCCATCGCCACCCGATAAGCTCGCCACGACATGCAAAGCATCGTCATCAGCCAAAGGCTTGAGTGCGGCCAGGCCGCGTTCGCCATCACTGAGCGCGCTTCTTAATAGCTTAAGAGTTGATTCAGCATCGATTGAATTAAGTGTCAGCACGCGGCAGCGTGACAAAAGAGCCGCGTTGAGTTCAAAGCTGGGATTTTCGGTGGTCGCGCCGATCAGCGTGATAATGCCGCTCTCGACTTGGGGCAAGAGCAGGTCTTGTTGGCTTTTGTTGTAGCGGTGAATTTCGTCGATAAATAGCAGTGTGCGTTTGCCCTTATTTGAGAGCAGCACCCGGGCTGTTTCGATGTGTTCTTTAAGATCTTTAACGCCAGAACTGACGGCGGATAGAGTCACAAATCTAAAAGCAGCTTGCTGGGCCAAGAGCCGGGCCAAGGTTGTCTTGCCAACGCCAGGTGGGCCCCAAAAGACCATGCTGCTAAGTTGGCCGCTTTCGATGGCCGTTCTCAGGGGCTTGCCGGGGGCAAGAAGATGATCTTGTCCTAAAATTTCATCGAGCTGGCGCGGCCGCATACGCTCGGCCAAGGGCGCATTGGCTGAGGCGGCTTGGGCAATTTCGGCTGGGTCAAAGAGATCCATTGATTACTTAATTTCTCTCAGCACCATGCCCGTAATTAATTTGGGCAAGAAATAGGTGCTCTTCTGCGGCATCACGTCTTTGGCATCACTGACTGCTTTGAGCTGGTCTAGGCGCGTGGCATTGAGTAGCAGGGCAGCTTGGGCTTTGCCTGAGACCACGTCTTGCTCACACTTAGCCGCTGTTTTTTCAAAATAGATGTTCTCTTGAGCAGCAATGCCTTCTTCGGTCATGCCCAAAGCTTTCTCTAAAACCAAGGCCTGCAGCAGCGAGACGTCTAAATCTTTATAGGCCAAAGAGCGTTTTTGCAGCACGGCTTTGACGGGCTTTATGTTGGCTTTGAGCAGTAAGAGGTTATGGGTCAGGCCGCCTTGATTCGTGATCAGGCCAAAGGCGTGCGGGGTGGGGGCTTTTTTGTTTTTGGGAGCAGCGCCAGCCTTGGCCAGGGCGGTGTTGAGGGCCTTTAAATCGGTCATCTTCTTGATGTCAAAGTCTTTGCCTAGTTTTTGTAGCAAGGTCGAAGTAGAGAAGCTTTGCATGCCTTCGATCATGCGGTGCGTGGGCAAAATGATGAGGCCTTGGTTTTCAAAGGGCGTGAGGCAGGCCATGGTCCATTGCGCGGCCGGGACCTTTTTGTCTTCTTTGGCAACACGCAGCATGGTTTCGTAACGATGGTGTCCGTCGGCTATATAGGCCGGAACTTTGGCTAAAGGCTTGAGTAAGCGCGCGATAGCGGCTTTTTGGGTGATGATCCAAAGTCGGTGTCTGCCGCCCACCTTAGGGTCGTCATAGCTGTAGGTCCAATCAGGCTTGCGTTTAGATTGGGTTTTCATCCAGGCCAGGGCTTTTTTGCCTTTGTCTGGAAAGAGAAAGAATATGGGCGAGAGATTGGCGCCTGTGGCGCGCGTCAAGTCATAGCGGTCGCTCTTGGGCTTGCTCAGAGTCCGCTCGTGAGGTTTGACTGAGCCTTTTTTATAATCTTCGACTTTTAATAGCGAATAAAATCCCATAAAACTCATTTTCTTGCCTTCGGGCGTCGCATAGTCGTGAGCGATTAAATAAATGCCAGGCTCCTTGTCGGTCTTGAGAATGCCTTGGCTGCGCCAGAGTTCAAACATCTTGGCTGCACGCGTATAGCGGTTGCGGCTGCCGTCGTCGCCCTGCAAGTCCTTGCCAAAATCAATGCGCACGATATTAAAGGCGTTCTTTTCATAGAGCTTGTCTTGATCAGCGGGCGAGATGATGTCATAGGGCGGGGCCATCACGCCCGACAAGGGGGTGGCTTTGGTGGGCGCGTAGCGCAGGGCCTGAAAAGGGGCCAGCTTGGGCATGAGTCTTATCCTTTGGTGTTGGGGGTGATGTTTTGCAAGTCTTGATGCATGCGGGCCAGCCCGGCATTCACGGCTGCGGCTTCTAGGCCCGTGGCTGCTGCCAGGCGTTTGCTATTCAGTGACACGTCGTCAGGACGTGGGTCACGAAAAACCACATCGTTCATCGACGAGGGGATGATCAGTTCTTGAGGGAATTGAAATTCTTTAGCCAAACGATGGGCAAAGTCACCGCGGCTCAGGCGTTCAGGCCCGCCAGCATGATAAACGCCTTTGAGATCAAGCTCGACGGCTTTAAGCAATTGGCTGATCAGGTCAGGCACATAAATGGGACTGCGCCACTGATCCATAAAGGCGCGTATGCCTTGGCCCATAAGAAAGCTTTTGATCCAATTCTCGGCAAAGCCACGGCCCACGGCCCGGCCCCAGCCATAGCTGAGGGCCACGCGCGCGATTAGCGCTTTGCCGCCCGTGGCAGCCAGGGCTGCCTGCTCAGCATCGAGCTTGCTCTTGCCATAAGCGCCCAGGGGTTTTGCTGTGTCGCTCTCGCTAAAATCTTGCTTGCCACCGCCAAAGACTAGATCGGTGCTGCTAAAGATGAACTTGGCCCCGCGCTTTTCAGCGGCCTCAGCCATGCTTTTGCTAGCCGCCACATTGATTTGGCGGCATGCCGGAATATCAGCCGCACAAAGTTCAGGGTCAGCTAAAGCCGACAAGTGAAAGACCGCGTCAGGTTTGGCTTCATCCATCAAGCTTGCGATGGCTGAGGGGATGCAGATGTCTAAGCGTCGGGCCTGGACACTCTTGAGAGTGAATTCGTGTTGGTGCCAGGTACCCCAAACTTGCCAGCCAGCGTCGCGCAGAGCCACGCTGAGATTAGAACCCAAAAAGCCGGATGCGCCGGTGACCAGTGCAGTCTTCATCGCTTCTTCGTGCCGCCCCAGTTCACGCTGATCAAGCCTATGCTGATCGACGCGCCTAGCGCCGTCGTTGCTGCGCCAATCAATTCTGGGTCGCCCAATTCGGGTGGGAATTTCTGTTGCCACAGCGATGTCACCACCATGCAGCCTAATAGCGACCAAAGAGCCGTAAAAGGTAGGGAAATGATAGAGGTGACGGCAAAATCTTCAAAGCCGCTGTCAGCTTCGGGCATAAAAGGGGTCAGGGGTACTAGGGCGGTGGGGCTTATGGCTTGGGCCTGCGCTGTTACGCTTTCGGGTGCAACCGATGCCATAACTGTCACGCTAGAGGGCGCACTGCCGTGCGCCCCTACAATATTTTCAGCTGCCGTTAAATGGGCAGATACGCAAAATAGGACCAAAGCCAGGCGCAGCATCAGTATTTTTTGACGTTGATTTTGCTGGCGCGCGCGGTCTCGATGTTGTCGCGCACGTATTGGGCTTTGGGGCTTTGGGGTTCTAACTCAAGAAATTTTTCCCAGGCCGCGATGGCGCGGTCAGCCCAGCCGCGGTTGAGGAAGATGCCCCCTAAGCCAAAATAGGCGCCGCTGTGGTCGCCCTTAAGCTCAAGTACTTTTTCGTATTCCGTCAGGGCCTCTTCCCACCAATTATTGGCAAAGTAGGCGTTGCCTAAATGATAGTGAGCTTGGGGATGGGCCGAGTTTAGCTCAACCGCTTTGAGGCAATGGCGTATGGCCTCGTCAAGTTGGCCGAGACGAAAAAGCACGATGCCTAAATTCAGGCGCGCGGGAAAGTGTTTGGGGTCGACATCGACAGCTTGTTTGAAAAAGGCATAGGCTTGGTCTAAACGCCCTTCGCGGTAGTGCTCGCTGCCTTGCTTATTGAGATCTTGCGCTGACACGGGCTTAGTAGATAACCTTGTTGAGCGGGTATTCGACCAAACCTTGAGCCCCCGCCCGCTTGAGACGAGGAATCAGCTCACGGGCCTGCTTTTCTTCGATGACGGTGTCGACATCCACCCAGTCACCTTT
>CAZFUM010000148.1:0-5111 GCA_964521965.1 uncultured bacterium
CTCAGCCCCCGCAAATCGAATCAATCCGATCAGCCACTCTCGCGGCGGCGGGTTTAGATCTTGCGCGCGGAGATCAGGTCGCCGTCGAGAACATCAGCTTTGATACTTCTGAGCGTCGCGCAGCTGAGTTGGCTGAACTGACCGCCAAGAAGCAAGAGTTGTGGACAGCTCTCTTACAGGGCGCCCTCGTGCTAGCCCTCGTCATCGTGGTGCTGCTCTTCTTGCGCAGTATTCTCAAGCCACGCGTGGTACGCGTTCAAGAACGTCTGATACGTGAAATCACTCGTGTGGGCGAAGAAGAAGCCCTCACGACCGAAGAAGCCGCTATTCCGCTCGACCAGGCCGGTAGGCCTAGCGAGCAAGCGTTAGAAGATCAACGCCGCGCCCAGATTCGTCAGCAGGTCGCCAAACTGGCGCGCGAGAAGCCCAAAACCATTGCCATGCTAATCAAGCGTTGGTTAATGGAAGACAAAGGTTGAGAGGAGTCGCGATCGATGGCCCAGCCTTTACCTAAACTGTCCGGCGAACAAAAAGCTGCGATCCTAATGATTTCATTAGGACCTGACATCTCGTCTGAAGTCTTCAAAGAACTCAAAGAAGAGCAGGTCGAGCAAGTCGCGCTTCAAATCGCCAACATGAAGAAGGTCACGCCCCAAGAACGAGATGCGGTGATGGAAGAGTGCTACCAGCTCTCTATGGCCGAAGAATACATCTCGCAGGGTGGCGTTGATTATGCGCGCGAGATTCTCGAAAAAGCCCTGGGTGACCAAAAGGCTATGGAGATCATCAACCGCCTGCAGGGCGCGCTCCAGATGACGCCCTTTGACTTCATCAAGCGAACAGATCCGCAACAACTATTGAACTTTATCCAGAACGAGCATCCCCAGACCATCTCGTTGATCTTGGCCCACCTCAACCCCGAACACGCAGCGACCATTTTGTCTGCGCTGGCGGCTGAGATTCAAGTTGATGTCGCGCAGCGCATTGCCCAAATGGAACGCGCTACCCCCGATATCATTATGGAAATCGAGAAAGTGTTAGAGCGCAATATCGCTTCTGTCTTCACGCAAGAGATGACTGCCGCTGGCGGCGTGCGCGCCGTAGCTGAAATTCTCAACCGTGTAGATCGTTCGACCGAGAAAACGCTTATGGAAAAACTCGAAGAGACCAATCCTGAATTGGCCGACGAAATCAAACGCCTCATGTTCACCTTCGACGATATCTTGCTCATTGACGACCGTTCGATTCAGCAGATCTTGCGCGAAGTTGACCAAAAAGATCTCATCCTGGCGCTCAAGGGCGCCGGCGAAGAGGTCAAGGCTAAGATCCTCAAAAATATGTCTGCTCGCGCTCGTGCCCTCATCATGGAAGAAATGGAAGTCATGGGCCCTGTGCGTTTAAAGAACACCGAAGAAGCGCAGCAAAAGATCGTCAACACCATTCGCCAGTTAGAAGAAGCGGGCGAAATCGTGGTGGCCCGCGGCGGCGAGGAGGAGATCTTTGTATAAGAGTTTCGCGGGCGTGGTTTCGCCCGATCGCTATCAGGTTGGGAATGCCTACCCCATCGAACAAGTGGGGGCGGACTTCTTAGCCCAACTCGAAGCTCTCCGCAAGAAATCTATCGCCAAGCCCGAAGCGACTAAACCCACGCCCATCGATCCAGAAGTGCTCAAGATGCGGGCTGAGGCTCAAAAGCTACTCGACGAGGCACAGCAGCGACTAGCCGAATCTCGCCAAACCGCTGAGAGCCTGGTTCGCGAAGCCCAAACTGAGATCGAGCAACAGACCATACAAGCCCGCCAAGAAGCTTATGCCGAAGGCCTAACCCGAGGCAGCACTGAGGGTTACGATGAAGGCCTAAAAAAAGGTGAAGAAGAAGGCCTGGGCCACTGGGCAGAACTACTGGGCCGCTGGCAGGGTTTGCTCGATGCCACGGTCGACGAGAAAAAGCATTATCTGGCCGATCGGGAACGAATTCTGGTCGAGCTATCTCTGAAGATCTCGGCCAAAATCTTGGCTCACGAAATACAAGCCAAGCCGGAAGATGTAGCCTTCTTGGTGCGCGAAGCCATTCGCAAGGCGTCAGATAAAGCGAATTTGATAGTCCGCCTTAATCCCGATGACTTAAATCGGGTATTAGAAGCTGGTGGTGCAGGCTTAAAAGGCGTAGCGGGAATTAAACAGATCGAGTTTCTGGCCGATGAATCCATCATGAAGGGTGGAGTTCGTCTGCAAAGCGGAAGTGAAACGATCGACGCCGGCTTAGAAACGCAGCTGGCTGAGATTGCCAAAGGGCTTTTAGAAGAAGCCTACCATGCCGACTGAATCACCGGCCGCGGGTCCCCTCGAAGACACGCGTAAGTTCTTTGAAAAACTAAATCGCATCGAACCAATACGGGTCATGGGCAAGATTGAACAGCTCATCGGTCTGGTGATGGAGGCAAGCGGCCCTTCAACATCCATGGGTCAGATTTGCGATGTGTATCCTGTGGGTAGCCGCGTGCCCATTCAAGCTGAGGTTGTGGGCTTTCGCAATCAGCGAACTCTACTCATGCCCCTCGGCGAACTTCAAGGCATTGGCCCCGGCAGCATCATGAAGCCCACCGGCAAAGATTTTCAAGTGCCCGTCGGCATGAAGCTGATGGGACGAGTCATCGATGGTCTCGGTCGACCTATGGATGGTAAAGGTCGTCTTGATTCAGATGCCTTTGTACCTGTTCATCGTGAACCACCTGACCCCATGACGCGTCGCCGCATCAAAGAAGCTCTCTCAACCGGTGTGCGCGCCATCGACGCTTTGCTTACTGTTGGCCGCGGTCAGCGTATCGGCATCTTTGCCGGGTCAGGCGTTGGAAAAAGTACTTTGATGGGCATGATAGCCCGCGACAGCGATGCCGATGTCAACGTGATCGCTCTGATCGGCGAACGCGGTCGCGAAGTGCGCGACTTCATCGAAAAAGATCTCGGAGAAGAAGGTCTACGCCGTAGCATCGTCATTGTTGCCACGTCAGATCAGCCCGCGCTCATCCGGCGCCAAGGCGCGTTGGTGGCCACGGCGGTTGCCGAATACTTTCGCGACCAAGGTAAGACGGTAATGTTCATGATGGATTCAGTCACACGCTTTGCAATGGCGCAGCGCGAAATCGGTTTGGCGGTCGGTGAACCACCCACGACCAAAGGCTATACTCCATCGGTCTTTGCCTTGCTTCCCAAGCTGCTCGAGCGTGCAGGCACGACGGCTCACCGCGGTTCCATCACGGGTCTCTACACGGTACTGGTTGAAGCCGACGACCTAAACGATCCCGTAGCCGATACCGTTAGGGCCATCCTGGATGGTCACATCGTCCTTTCGAGAGATTTAGCTTCCCAAAACCACTATCCACCCATCGACGTGCTCGAAAGTGTCAGCCGCTTGATGGTCGATTTGGCTACCCCTGAACACAAGCAAGCAGCTGCCGATGCACGCGACATGCTGGCAGCCCACCGGGGCGCAAGAGACCTAATTAATATCGGCGCCTATGTCAAAGGCTCAGATCCGCGCATTGACCGTTCGCTGATGCACGTCGATGCGATCAACCAGTGCTTACGGCAGGGCATTGACGAAAAAGACAAAATGGCTGGTGCGGTGCAAAGGCTCAGCCAAGCAGTGGCAGCGTAATAGATGAAGAGATTTCGCTTTACCCTTGAGGCCGTACTCAAGGTTAGGCGTGGCAAAGAAGAAATGATTCAGCGGGAATTTTCAGCCCTGCTGCGTGACAGAACTCAGAGGCTGCTGCTACTCGGACAGCTCGAACAAAACCTGGCTACCCTCAACCGTGATCGTTCAGCGGCCAGGCAGAAAAGTCAGAAGGTGAACTTAGCGAACGAGGCTTTTTTTGAAGCCCAGCGCCAAGGCCAGCGTAATCTAGTTTTAGGGGCCCAGTTGGCCCTGCACCAAGCTGATATAGCACTCGAACGCAAACGGCTCGAACTCGTCGAAGCCTCGCGCGACCGAGCCGTCATCGAAAAGATTGAGGAAGCTCAGAAAAAGGCTTACCTCGCAAAGGTTCACAAAGAGGAACAGTTGTTCTTAGATGAACTGGCACAGCACCTCAGTGCCAGCGCAGCCTAAGGCGCCTGCAACTCGCAGCTCTGGCCCCAGGCCAGATAAAAAAATAGAAGGGAGGTGAAAACTTATGATCATGACCCAACAGACAAGCACAATCGGAGCCCTGCTTGGCGCCTGGCAGCAGGCGGGTGTTTCTTCGCCCGTCCAAGCCTCAGGCCCAAGATTTGACCTGCTCTTGCTCGAAATGACCAAACCAGCCCAATCTGCTGCCGGTAACGGCGGTGAAAAAGCAGGCGAGGTTGCGGTGTCGCCCAAAGTTCAGGCCGCTTTTCAGAGCCTGCTCGAAGGCGCAACGCAAGGCAACACAGATACGGTAGCCCCATCACCGTTGCCGCAACTGCCTAGTTCCGAGCAAATCAATCAGGTCGCGCAGGCGCTCTCGCTCGACTCGCAAGAGACTGAGCAGCTTCGTTCGTTGGTCACGCTGGTTATTGCTCGCGTCAAGGCCGAAGCCCCCCAGGTTCTGCCCGCGCAAGCTGATGACAAGGCAATCGTGGCGGCGACATCCCAAGCCATACCCGAGGCGAATCCCGGACCGCAAGGAGGGAGCCCGGTGACGCCACCGAACCTAAACAGCGAACCTGATATTCATATCGATCGCGAAGCCCCACGCAAAACGTCGAACCAAGACGAGGCGCAGGGAAATGCGATTGCTATCGTTCCTTTGGCCCTCGTGGCGCAGATCCAGGCTCCGGCCTTGGTTTCGACGCGTACCCAAGGAGCGGGGCAAGGAGAGACACGTGTTAGCCCGCTCGCTGGGCAAACCGTATCAAATGCTCCTGCTCTTCAGGTGACCGCAACAAGCTCCCCAGCGAGTGATTCGGCGCAAGGTCCTCAAGTTGGCCGTGCCCAGGCAAGTGTCGTCACGACTGTCCCAAGCCCCGCAGGCGTTCCATCAGCCCCGGTCGCGCAGACAGCTATGCCGGCTCCTGCTAGTAGCAGCCAGCCACAGCCGCAAGGCTCGGGGCAAGAAAGCAAAGCAAAAGGCGTGAGCCTTAGCTCG
>CAZFUM010000149.1:0-4856 GCA_964521965.1 uncultured bacterium
GTCAAGGTCAACTTGTATAGTATAAAAAAACCTCTATTTGGCCTAGAACTTGCTTACCCCTCACATCCTCAAAAACCACTAAAATAGCCACTTTTTCAGGCTTTTCACGGTTAAAGCCCAAAATTCAAGGATTTTCAAGGAGTTCTTAAGCAGGATATTACCCTGGGCAGGCCTCTCATCTGAGAAATAGCCCCCTCGATAACCCTCGATACTGTTAGCAGTAGCGCAAAAGACCGAAGTCTTAGCCCCAGTTGCCAAGGGCGCACCCCCCTTACCGAATCCCTTATGCAGCAATTTGGTACTAATAACCCCTGGATGCAGGCTGCAGGTCCAGACACCTTGCCAATCTTTTTGCAGGGCCAAGCCTGCAGCAAACAAGCTATTGGCCAACTTAGAAGCCCCATAAGAACCATATGAGCTCCAGGCCTTGCTAAGATCCAAATCACCAAAATCCAGGCGCGCACCGATATGTACCCCTGAACTGACCATCAAAACTCGGGACTGGGCTGCGGCTTTCAAACTATCTCTGAGCTTCAGAGTCAAGAGCGCATGGGCAAAATGATTGATGGCCATCGTTGTCTCAAAGCCGTCTGCCGTCATCGTGCGGCTGTCTTCATAAACCCCGGCATTGTTGATAAGAAGATCTAGCATTGGGGCGGCCTTTTTGACCTGATCTGCCAAAGTCAAAACTTCGGACATCTTCGATAGATCGCCCCAGACCGGGACTTGTTCCCCACCCAGCTTTTTCACCGCAACTTCAGCCTTGGCACGATTACGCGCATGCAGCAAGACACGATAACCTTTGGCAGCCATCTGCTTAGCAGTCTCAAAACCAATACCGTCATTAGCACCCGTGATAAGAACTAACTTGAGCATTAAAGATGTCTGGCAAAAAAGAATGAAAGGACATGCACCGAAAAAATACTTGCGCTAGCCACCCACCGCCACGGCCGCTTAAGGCTCAAGATAAAATAGGCAACGCTCGCCAAATAAAGGAAAACCAATAATATGAGCAAGGCAAATTGAGAATCTGACATCGCCGTGCCGCTCATTATCCCGTCAAACCACATCAAGGGCGCTAGCAGAAACATGGCCGTGCCCCTCACTAACTCTTGACTAAGCAAGGCCGTCACAAACAAGAAAACATAAACGCCTAACGGAACAGCCAAGCTGATCCCAGCTCGTTTCCCCCGACTCAACATCATCGCCTCCTCAAGCAAGTACTTATTCTAGGCAACTTAACCCCAAAACAAAAGAGCCGCCCTTGCAGGCGGCCCTTTTGTTTTTACGTTGATTTAAAAGCTTTCTTACTTCACCTGCGCAGTAGCGCCGGCATCTTCGATTTTCTTCTTCATCGAGGCGGCTTCGTCTTTCGACACACCTTCCTTGATGGGCTTAGGAGCGCCATCGACCAGATCTTTGGCTTCTTTCAAGCCTAGACCGGTCAATTCGCGCACGACCTTAATGGCTGAAATCTTTTTGTCGGGAGGCACCGACACCAAGATCACGTCAAATTCGGTCTTCTCTTCGGCGGCAGGGCCGGCTGCGCCGCCAGCTGCTGCCGCAGGGGCCGCTGCTGACACGCCAAACTTGGTTTCGAGTTCTTTCACTAATTCTGCCAGATCTTTGACGCTAAGCGCCTCGATCTCGGTTACAAACTGATCTTTAGTCAACGCCATGATAAAACTCCTATCGATCTTTTGAATGTTTTAAATCGCCCAAGCCACATGCCCAGGCGTTTGATCTTGCTTACGCTTGGGCGGGCTGAGCCGCCGCTTTTTTCTCGGCAATCGCGCTGAGAACACGCGCCAGGCCGCTGAGCGGGTTGAGCATGGTGCCGAGCAACTTGGCGATGAGCTCGTCTTTCGTAGGCAAGCTCGCCAGTTCGAAGACTTCAGCGGTAGAAGCCGCTTTACCATCGATCACGCCGCCTTTAACCACCAGCTTGTCGTTCTCTTTGGCAAACGCCATGAGAACCTTGGCCGGGGCCATGGCATCACCCTTGCTGACCGTAATCACCGCAGGACCAACGAGCAAAGGAGCAAGAGCTTCGAACCCTTCTTCTTTGGCCGCACGGATGGCCAATGTATTCTTGGCCACGGTATGGGTCGCCTGCACGCCACGGAGCCGCTTGCGCAGATCTGTGACGGCCTCAACCGAAAGTCCGCTGTAATGCGAGACATAGACGGCCTTGGCGCCGCGCAAAATCTCGCGGATTTCGACGATGCGTTGTTCTTTTTCTTTAGTGGGCATACTGTGTCACCTCCCTTCTGCGCCAACAAAAAAGCCTCTCGACGATTCCGAGAGGCCCTGGGCGCAGAAGAAACGCCAGAGCTCGTCTCTCGGCAGGCGCCTTGCGGCATTAAATCTTCACGGGTGGCTAGATACCGGCTGTCTTTGAGTCGAGCAGCTAAGTTGTTTGGCTTGCTCGACAGCCCGAAAATTCAGGCTGTCGTTTAAAAATCGTTACTTAATCGGCGAACTGAGCCAGGTCTAAACGCACGCCGATGCCCTGAGTCGATGACACGGCGACGCTCTTAAGGTACTGGCCCTTAGATGTAGGCGGTTTGGCTTTCACCACCGCGTCCATCACGGCTTTAAGGTTCTTCTCTAAATCTTCGACACTGAAGCTGGCCTTGCCAAGGCGGGTGTGCAGCACGGCTTCGGCATTCAACTTATATTCGATCTTGCCGGCCCGAATCTCGCCCACGGCCTTGGTAATATCCATCGAGACCGTGCCCGTCTTCGGATTCGGCATCAAACCACGAGGACCGAGCACTTTGCCCAGCTTGCCGACTTCACGCATCATGTCAGGCGTAGCCACGGCTACGTCAAAATCGACCCAGCCCTTGCTAACTTTTTCTACCAGCTCGTCGCCACCCACGATATCAGCGCCCGCCGCTTTGGCTTCGGCTTCTTTGGCGCCTTTGGCAAAGACCAAAATCTTGCGCTTTACACCCGTGCCTGCAGGCAATTGAACGGTTCCGCGAACCTGCTGATCGCTTTGCTTGGGATCTACGCCCAACTGCACCGCCAATTCAACGGTCTCGTCAAACTTGGCTTTAGCCGACGCTTTGATAATCTTAAGGGCGTCGAGCGACAAGTAGGACTTGCCAGCCTCGATCAGCTTGGTGATTTCTTTACGCTTTTTGCTTAGTGCCATGGTGTGTCTCCTTGGTGGTGGGGCGATCCTTAGATCGCTGGTCGCCTGCGTTGTGCCCGGGCTTCCACCTGTGGGGTGATGGGGCGATTAGCCCTGTATTTCGATGCCCATGCTGCGGGCCGTGCCTTCAACCATGCGCATGGCCGCGTCAACGCTGCCTGCCGTCAGATCAGCCATCTTGGTCGTGGCGATCTCTTTGACCTGTTCCTTGCTGACCTTACCAACTTTATTCTTGTTGGGCACGCCTGAACCCTTGGCCAAGCCAGCGGCCTTCAAGAGCAGGACAGCGGCAGGTGGGGTACGAGTGATAAAGGTGAACGTGCGATCGGTGTAAATCGTAATGACCGCAGGAATCACCAAGCCAGCATCTTTCTGCGTCTTGGCGTTGAACGCCTTGCAGAATTCCATGATGTTGACGCCGTGAGGGCCCAAAGCCGTGCCCACAGGGGGCGCGGGGTTAGCCTGGCCAGCCGGAATCTGGATCTTGACCAGTGTTTTAATCTTTTTTGCCATGGTGCTCCGCCTCTATTTATAGAAAGTTTATTTCTCTTTTTCGACCTGGGTGAAGTCCAATTCAACCGGGGTGGTGCGGCCGAAAATCATAACCATCACCTTAAGCTTGCCTCGTTCTGGGTGAATCTCTTCGACCTTGCCTGAAAAGCCATTGAAATGGCCTTCATTAATTTTGACAAGATCACCCTTGTCAAAGTCTACCTTAAGCACGGTACGCTCTTTAGCGCCCTTCATCTGGCCCAAGATGTTCTCAAGCTCATTCGCCTCAAGCGGGGTGGGCGTGTTGCCCGAGCCCACAAAACCCGTGACTTTAGGCGTGTTGCGCACGAGATACCAGCTCTCATCGCTGAGGTCCATTTCTACGAGTATATAACCCGGGTAGAAACGACGGCTGGCCTGGCGCTTTTTGCCGCCACGAACTTCTTGCACCTGTTCGCTGGGAACCAGCACTTGAAAGATTTTTTCACCCATGCCCAAGGCCTTGATACGGCTCTCGAGATTGGCTTTGACCTTGTTCTCAAAGCCCGAATAGGTGTTGACCACATACCAATTACGCGCCACCAGGCCCCCGCTTACTTGAGAATGAAGTTGAGAGCGAAATGGATGATCTTGTCCATAATCGTGACAAGAACCACAAACACCACCGCAACCACCAACACGACCACCGTCGAAGCCACAATTTCTTTGCGGCCGGGCCAGCTGACTTTCTTGAGTTCCTGAACACTTTCTTTCAGGAACGGCACGGGATTAATTGCCATATTCTTCACCAAATGAATTCAGGGGCGGCAGGACTCGAACCTGCAACAACTCGTTTTGGAGACGAGTACTCTACCAATTGAGCTACGCCCCTACACGGTCCGGCTCATGCCGGATCGTCTTACTTCACCTCGCGGTGAAGCTTATGCGAACGGCACTTTGAACAGAATTTCTTCAGCTCAAGGCGCTCCGTTTTCTTGCGCTTATCTTTCTTGGTGATGTAATTGCGCTCTTTGCACTCAGTGCAGGCGAGCGTGATCATTTCGTTCATGGCTAACCTCGATATGGGAAGCCGGTCCTTCGCTTCGGCCTTCGGCCTCGCTCAGGACGGGCGTCCCGTTCCTTGTTTACTCAATGATTTCCGTAACAACGCCGGCGCCCACTGTGTGGCCGCCTTCGCGAATGGCGAAGCGTTGTTCTTTTT
>CAZFUM010000150.1:0-4796 GCA_964521965.1 uncultured bacterium
GCTGCGCTTGGCCGCCCGTTTAGATGATCCCTTGAGGGGTCAAATCTTTTTAGACCGCTTACCCCTGCCAGCCTGGTCCTTGCCAGACTTGCGCAGCCAATTGGGTGTCGTGATGCAAGAACCCACGCTCTTTAGTGAGACGGTTTTTGAGAATATTGCCTTTGGAGCGGCCGCAGGTGCAGCCTCACTGTCTGAGGCTTTGCGTTGTGCCCGTTTATCAGACCTGCATGACCAGGTGGCAGCCTTGCCCCAGGGCTATGACACTTTGTTAGGCGAAAAGGGCGTGAACTTGTCAGGGGGCCAAAAGCAGCGCCTGGCCCTGGCTCGCGCGCTCTATCTCAAACCCCGCCTCTTACTCTTAGATGACGCATTCTCAGCCGTGGACACCGCGACGGAAGAGCGAATTGTTTCGGGCCTGCGTGAATCTTTGCCGGGCTGCAGTGTGCTTCTCATCTCGCATCGTTCTTCGACATTGCGGCTCTGCGACCGCGTCGTGACCTTAGAGGCTGGCGTCATCAGCGAGCAAGGCAAACATAGCGACCTTATGCAGCGCGAGGGTTGGTATTTCAGCATGACGCGGCGCGAGCAAATGGCGGCCAAGGCAGGTCTCACATGATGGGGCATATGGGGTCTGGCGGACCTTTGGATGAGCGCGGCTTAGACCGTCGTTTATTCAAGCGTCTTTTATCTTATGCCAAACCCTATCGTGCTAGCTTACTGCTAGCGGCTCTGCTCTTGCTGCTCATCACCCTCGGCGAGCAATCGAAGCCCTATTTTCTAAAACGGGCCATTGATGATCATCTTATGAAGGGTGACTGGGCGGGCGCTAGCTATTGGGTCTTGGCCTATTTGACCTTTTCAGTGACCTTGGTTTTTGGCCTGCAGATCTGGCAGACCATACAAACTAAAGGCATGGGCGAATCGTTGATGATGGACCTTCGGCGAGATCTCTTTGCCAAGGTGCATAGTCAGCCCATGCGTTACTTTGATAAGAATGCGGTGGGCAGTTTGATGACTCGCGTCATTCACGATGTTGAAAATCTCAATCAACTTTTCACAGCGGGGCTTTCGGCTGTTTTTCAAGATTTCTTCACCTTGCTCGTGGCGACATCGTTGTTGATGTGGATGGACTGGCGCATGGGCTTGCTCGCCCTGGCCTTCTTGCCTTTGATGGCCTTGGCCACGGCTATATTTAGAAAGCGAGCACGGGCAAATTTTAGAGAAGAGCGCACTCAACAAGCCAGTTTGAACGGCTTTTTGGCTGAAAATCTCAGCGGCATGGCTACGGTGCAGCTCTTTCATCGTGAAGAACGCAATCTGGGCAAATTCGATGGCCTGAATGACCGTATGCTTTTCTTAGGCTTGAATCAGATTCGTATTAACGCCGTCTTTATGCCCTTGGCAGAAATTTTATCGTCGCTTGCCATTGCCTGCGCGCTTTTTTATGGTGGCATGCGCCATTTGGCGCATGGCTTAGAGCTTGGCGTGCTGGTAGCCACGGTGATGTATATTCAGCGTTTTTATGAGCCTCTGCGCGACTTGGCTGACAAATTTAATATTCTGCAAAGAGCCATGGCTTCGTCTGAAAGAATTTTCAGCTTGCTCGATGCCAAAGATGAAATTCAAGATCCCGTCGACCCAATTCCCCTGCCGCGCCTGACAGGCCACTTGCGCTTTGAAAATGTATCTTTTGCGTATGCTGACGAGCGTTGGGTGCTCAAAGACTTAAGTTTTGAGGTCAAGGCAGGTGAGCGCGTGGCCGTGGTTGGCCCTACGGGCGCTGGCAAAACCAGCCTGGTCTCGGCTCTTTACCGCTTTTATCCCATTCAAAAAGGTCAAATCTACCTCGATGGCCTGCCGATAGACCGCTTGCTGCGTCGTGATTTTAGGCAGCAATTGGCTCTGGTGCCGCAAGACCCCTTCTTATTCTCAGGCAGCTTGCGAGATAATCTAAGGCTCTCAGACCCCAGTGTGGCGCCTGAGCGGGTGGAATGGGCCTGCCGCCAGGCTGGCCTGCACGAGTGGGTACTGACTCTGCCCAAGGGCTATGAAAGTGAAGTTCGTGAAGGCGGTAATAATTTCAGCACAGGTCAAAAGCAATTGCTCAGCCTAGCGCGAGCGCTCGTTTTTGATCCTGCTTTGCTTGTGCTCGACGAAGCCACGGCCTCAGTAGATACCGAAACCGAAGAAAAGCTGCATCAAGCTCTCGAGGTGCTCATGCGAGGCCGTTCTTCGCTCACCATTGCCCACCGCCTATCGACGGTGATGAGTGCTGATAAGATATTGGTGATTAACGATGGTCGTTTGGTTGAGCAGGGCAATCACGAGGCGCTTATGCGTCAGGGCGGGCTTTACCGCTCTTTGGTTGAGCTGCAATTCAAGGATGTGGCGTGAAAGCAAGAACTGACTTCTTAGTCCTGGGCTCAGGCATCGGCGGGCTTTCGTTTGCCCTGAAGGCGGCCGAAGCTGGGCACAAAGTGCGCGTGCTGACTAAGCGTCTGACGCGAGATAGCAACACCGCTTATGCGCAAGGGGGCATTGCCTCGGTGTGGCAGAGCGATGACAGCTTTGCCAGCCACATTGAAGACACCCTCAATGCTGGGGCCGGCCTTTGCAAGCCTGAGGTGGTCGAGGCCGTGGTCAGTGAAGGCCCGGGGCGCATTGAAGATTTATTGCGTTGGGGCGTGCGCTTTTCAACGCAAGGCCGCGGCAAACGCAATTTTGATTTGGCACGCGAAGGCGGCCATTCAGCCCGGCGCATTTTGCACCGTCAAGATCTGACGGGCGCAGAAATCGAACGCGCCTTGGCAGCTCGAGCGGGTCGCCACCCGCTTATTGAAATCTTTGAATGGCAGCACGGTTTAGATCTCATCACGCGGCGTGGTGAAGTCATGGGCGCCTATGCCCTCGATGCGGGCACCCATCAAGTGCGGGCGCATATTGCTAAAGCCACAGTTTTGGCCACCGGAGGCTCAGGCAAGGTCTACCTCTACACCACCAACCCTGACGTGGCCACGGGCGATGGCGTCGCTCTCGCGTGGCGTGCTGGGGCTGCCATCAGCAATATGGAATTTGTGCAGTTTCACCCCACCTGCCTTTTTCATCCTGATGCCAAGAATTTTCTTATCAGTGAGGCGGTCCGTGGCGAAGGCGGCATTTTGCGCGACCGGCGTGGCAAGGCCTTTATGTCTCGCTTTCATGCCATGAAAGATCTTGCCCCACGTGATGTCGTGGCGCGGGCTATTGATACCGTGCTCAAAGAAACCGGCGATGACTGTGTCTATCTTGACATCACGCACAAGCCCGCAGCTTGGCTTAAGAAGCGCTTTCCTGGCATTTATAAAGTTTGCCTGAGCTTTGGCGTTGATATCACGCGTATGCGCATTCCCGTGGTGCCTGCGGCGCATTATCAATGTGGTGGTGTGAAGACAGATTTGCATGCTGCCACAAGCCTTAAGCGTCTTTATGCCGTGGGCGAGGTGGCCTGCACCGGCCTGCATGGTGCCAATCGTTTGGCCAGCAACAGCCTGCTTGAGGCCCTGGTCTTCAGCCATCGAGCCGCAGAGCAGGCCATTACCCAGAGCAAGCCCTTGCCAGTTTGGTTTAAGGCCCCGCGTTGGCAAACAGGCCAGGCGGTGCCTTCAGACGAAGCCGTGGTCGTGGCCCAGAACTGGGATGAGTTGCGGCGTATGATGTCGAATTATGTGGGTATCGTGCGCTCTGACAAGCGTTTGAAGCGAGCCTTAGCTCGCATTGACCTGCTCAGCCATGAAATTCGCGAATATTATTGGGATTATCTTGTAACGCCTGACCTGCTCGAGCTACGTAACCTTTGTTCGGTGGCCGAGCTGATTGTGCGCTCGGCCCTGAAACGGCGCGAGAGCCGTGGCTTGCATTTTAGCCTCGATACGCCCAAACGTGACGACAAGCAGTGGGCCAAAGACACAGTTTTACGAAAGGCCTCTTAAATTGATAAGCGCGGTTTTATTTGATATCGGCCATGTCGTGGTCAAGCTCAAGACGAAAGATTTCTTAGAGCGCGTGGCTCTTGCCTGCCCCCAGCTTGATGCCGCCACGATGCTGCGCGAATTGCGCGACCCTGACACAGCCCATATCGCCTATGAAAAAGGCCAAATGGATGGCCCGAGTTTTCACAGTCACTTGGTGAAGCAATTTGGCCTGAGTTGGGGCTATGACGAATGGTTGAATCAATGGAACAATTATTTCGAGCCCAATCGTCCCATGGATGTCTTGGTCGCCAAACTTGTCTTGGCTAAAGTGCGCCTCTGGGCCCTGAGTAACACCAACACTGAGCACCTCGCTCATGTACGCAGGACCTTCAGGATTTTTGACGTTTTTGAGGGCTTCACAGCCAGTCATCTCGAAGGCTTGCGCAAACCTGACCCTGAAATTTACCACCGGGCAGCTAAGGCCCTGCACTTGCCGCCTGCTGAGATTGTTTATCTCGATGATGTCGCTGCCAATGCCCAGGCTGCCACCGACATCGGCATGCATGGTTTTCATTACACCTATAACGACCTTGAATTTAAATCTTTCCTCGAAGGTTTGGGGCTGAAGCTGCAAGCCGTTGAGCATCGCGCCGGGTATTTGGGGTGCTAGCTTGAAACGCGACAATAGTTTGGTTTGGGCTGCAGCGCACGGCCTTATGTCTGTGGCCATCGGCGCTTTTGGCGCGCATGGGCTCAAGAAAGTCCTCGATGCCGAGGCTTTGGCCTGGGTCGAGACTGGCGCGCGATATCAGATGTATGGGGCTTTGGCGTTGCTGGGCCTGGCGG
>CAZFUM010000151.1:0-1133 GCA_964521965.1 uncultured bacterium
CCTGATTGCGTAGTTCTGCCCCCGAATACTCAAGCCCTCAGGCTTTGTGTTGACGCGCTAAGGCAGGCCGAAATCCCTTGGGTCGTGAGGGGCGCCGGCACCGGCCTTTCGGGCGCTTGCGTCGCAGCCCAGGGGGGCGTGCTGATACATTTATCACGCCTCAAGAACATTCTATCCATTGAACCTGAGAATTTGAGCTGCTGCGTCGAGCCTGGCGTGGTGCTCAACCACCTGAATAAAGTGCTCGAACCGCTGGGTGTCTTTTATCCCCCCGACCCGTCGAGTGGCTTTGCCTGCACCTTAGGTGGCAACGTTGCTACCAATGCAGGCGGCATTCGCTGCTTTAAGTATGGCGTCACCAGCCATTACGTGAAAGCCGTCGAGCTGCTCTTGCCCGATGGCCAGATGAAGACCTATTCAGAAGACGATGACTTTGATCTGCGCGCTCTCATCGTGGGCTCAGAAGGCTTACTCGGTGTCATCACCCGCATTTGGCTGCGCCTCAAGCCGCTACCGGGCGCGCCCTGCACCTATTTAGCCACGTTCGGCGATCTTGAGTCGGCGAGTCGGGCCGTGGTGGATCTTGTCCATCACCCATGCATACCCGTGGCCATTGAATTGCTCGACAAGAATACAATCGCACTGGTCGAAGCTTCGCCTATGAAAGTTGGCTTTCCCCAAGGGTCTTGGGTCTTACTTGTTGAAATCAATGGGCCTCTCGAACTCGTGCAGGCTCAAGCCCCCGGCATTGAAAGTCTCCTAAGAAAAGCTGGCTGCCAAGACCTGCGTTCGACCTTTGACAGCGAAGAGCGGCTGAAGCTTTGGAAAGCTCGCAAAGCTGCGGGCGGCTTAGTGGGCCAAATCAGTCCCGATGTCATGATTCAAGACACGGTCATACCCCGCAACAAGATTGCCGAAGTGCTGGCCAAAATTTATGCCACCGCCGAAGAACTTGATCTGCCCGTCATCAATGTCTTTCACGCGGGTGACGGCAATTTGCACCCCAACTTTATGTTCGACTCACGCGACCCCGTCAGCCTGGCTAAAGTCAAAGAAGCTGGCGCGCGACTGATGAAAGCCGTGCTCGAGGCAGGTGGCACGCTCTCAGGCGAACACGGCATCGGCGAAGACAA
>CAZFUM010000151.1:1233-4729 GCA_964521965.1 uncultured bacterium
CGGGTTGTTAAAAATGTCGTAGGCTTTGACCTGACTCGCTATCTCGCGGGCAGCGGTCAGGCCCTGGGCCAGGTCGAGACTTTAGTCTTACGCCTACGGCCCCTGCCCGACGTGCGCAAAGAATGGAGCTTTGAGGGGCCCTTAGAAAAGCTCGAAGGCTTGCGGGCCCAGATCACGCTCAGCCCCTGGACTCACGCCTTGGATGCCTTTGATTTTGAATGGACTCAAAAGAGCCCCCGCATCGCCATGGCCTATGCTTGCGGTAAAACCGAGGCGCCGGTTTACGAAGGCGCGATGCGCAAGATGGCCAGAGATTTTGACCTCAATCTCAGCGAAGCCCCACTGCCCCTGCACCTGGGTGCAGAAAGCCCGGCCATAGCATTGACTAAGATTCTGGCGCAGGCGCAGAACATCCAAACGAGCCAGCCCCACGCCCGCCTGACCGGTTTTTTGGGTCAAGGCCATCTCATTTCAAGCACCTTTGAACGTAGTGTGCAAACCCCTCATGCCCATAGCGCGGCTTTGCAAGTCGCCTGGAACGCACTGCCATGAAAACTTTTGAACAACTCATGACGCAAGAATCGCACAAGCTGCTGAACTGCGTGCATTGCGGACTCTGCCTGGACGAGTGCCCCACCTATCGCATGTCGGGTGACGAGAACAATTCGCCGCGCGGGCGTTTGTCTTTGTGGCGGGCAGCTTGGGAAGGCAGGCTCGAAGAAAGCCCCACGATAGCCCATTACACCGACCAATGTGTGGGCTGCATGGCCTGTGTTTCAGCCTGCCCAGCCAACGTGCCTTACGGCGAATTGTTGGTCGAACGGCGGGCTCACGAAGTCAAATTGGGACATAAGCCTGATTGGCGTGTACGTCTAGCCGCCTGGGCTGCGCTCAAACCCAGACTCTTTCAAGCCTTAACCCTGCCCTTGCGTTGGCTGCGACGCCAAGCCATCTTGCCTCACCGCCTCTTATTTTCAGGTCAGCCCGAGCTGACTTTAGATAGCGCTGCTTATGCCCGACGCGTAAACGCGGCCCTTCAACCCCAAGGCACAGAAATTGGGCTCTTAAGCGGCTGCTTGATGGAAGGCGTATTTCGCGAGATTAACTTTGCAACGATTCGCGTTTTGGCTGTGAATGGTTACCAGGTGCAAGTACCCGCAAGCCAGACCTGCTGCGGCAGCATTCACGAGCATGCGGGCCTCAGTGGCAAAGATGCCTGCGACGCGCAAAATCAAAAGGCATTCAAGGGCTTAAGTATCGCGGCCACCAATTCATCGGGTTGCGGCTTGGCCTTGCGCGCAGCGCTGGGTGAAGCGCAGCGCGACGTGGTGGACCTCTTAAATAGCGGCGAGCTAAAAAAAGGCGCGGCTCTGCCTTACGATAAAATCTATGTCGATCTGCCTTGCCATGCCGTACACGGCCTCGGCATCAAAAAGCCTGCGAGTCGTGTCTTAGATAGCCTCGGCGTGGCCTGGGCTCTAGCACCTGATTCAGACCGTTGCTGCGGCTCAGGCGGAGCCTTTGCCCCCACGCACCCCAAAGAGTCGCAAGCCATACTCAAAGAAAAAGCCGAGTTTCTCAACTCGGCCCCTGAACACGACATTGTCTTGGCGACTTCAAATCATGTTTGCATGCAGCAATGGGCCTCGGCTGGACGGACCGGCCTAGTCAAACGCCCCTATCACACCAAGCACGTCATTCAATTGCTCGACGAAAGCTACGCCCGGGCAGGCTATTACACCGGGCTGTAGGCCCTCAATGGCACTCAGAGCCGCCTAATTCTAATTCAAACGGCCGATCCGAGCCGCAATCTTTAAAATCATCTGTGCTCAGCGCCAGGCGCGCCCCCAAAATTTTTTCCAGCCCTTGGCCGCCCTTGTAAACCAGCCATTGAGAAAAATCGCCCGAAGCCCCGCCCGACTTCCACGCTGCGACCAAGCATTTCAAGGCGGGCACAACCTGGCGGGCGGGCAGCGTCAGCAAGCTTTCACCAAAGTGCAGCCCGTCTTCATGGCGGCCACCGCCAGCGCGCAAAATGTAACTGGGAACTTTTCCTCTTGGGTTCGACTTGACCGTGCCCTGCAGGCTGAGCGGCGCAATGGCATGCTGACTGCAGCCGTTTTGGCAGCCTGAAATATGCAACTCGCAAGGTAACTCTTCAAGGCTTTCCAACTCTTTGGCCAAGGCTCTGCCATTCACCAAGCCGCGATTACAAGTCTCGGGCCCAACACAGCAAACCAAGCGGCCGGCACCGGGCAGGCCCGACGCGGTCAAGCCTAGGCGGCGCATGGCATGGGTCAAGACCAACGCCGCAGCCTCATCCAAGCCCGTGAGCAAAATCCTCTGATCAAAGGTGATGCGCAATTGGCGCACGCCACACGATTCAAGCAATGCCCCCAACGCAAGGGCCTGATCAGAGGTTAAATCGCCTTGCGCTAGGCTCACCCATAACTTGGATCCTTTGGGCTCACTACCCCAATAAGTTCCGGGCTTCGGATCGTCTGCCAGGCCCCGTGCCCGCTGGCTCACCTGCTGGCGGACCAAGGCCAAACCCTGAGCTCTGACCGTATGCTTAAAACGATTGCTGGCCGGGCGGTCTTGGGGGCTAACCTCGCTGAAATAGGCGAGCACGGCCTCGGCCGTGGCGCCCAAACGGCGCGCGGGAATAAATTCTTCGAGCACTTGGCCGCTCTGCGGGCCAGCACCCAGGCCCCCACCGCATATCACGCGAAAGCCCCGTTCACCGGCCTGGCGAAGCGGCATGAAGCCCAGGTCATTCAGCCAAACCTGGGCCTCATCGGGGCCGGGTCCACCAAAGCCGATCTTGAATTTTCGTGGCAGCCCTATATAAAAAGTGCCGCGGCTAAGACGCTCAGAAAGTTGCCGGGCGTAGGGATAAGGATCAAAGCCCTGCCATTCCTGGAGGTCAGCATGAGGCGAAGCCGTAATATTGCGCAACGAGTTGCCGCCTGAAGCAAAGGTGCTGAGCCCCCAAAGGCGCAGCTCGCCCACCGCCTGCTCAGCGGCCTCGAGCCTCAAATCTTGAATCTGCAGGTCTTGGCGCAAGGTCACATGAATGCGGCCGCTGCTAGAGGCCTGCTGGGCCACAGCCGCCACACGCATAAAGTCATGAGCACTGAGGCGACCTCCAGGCACTCGCACCCGAAGCATGTAGCCTGCCCCACCGCGCTGACGATGCAAGCCGGCCAGCAGGCGCACAGGTTTGATGCTTTCGTCTTGAATTTCGCCAGCTCTGAGGCTGTGCATGCTGCTTGAAAACGCTTTGAAAATTTCGTCGGGGACTTGTTCGGCGTAAGACATATAGACTCCGCGTCAAGGAAAGCCCTATCTTGACGCCTCAGGCCCGAGCCTACCTTGACCTAGGCCAAACTCGGCAAAAACGCCTAAATGGGCTGAAAGCTTAAGTCGGGCCGAGTCTTTGGGTTGGGCCTCATCCAAGCTTGATGCGAAACCACGTCGAAAGATGCCCTGCCTG
>CAZFUM010000152.1:0-4620 GCA_964521965.1 uncultured bacterium
AGCAGCTCAGATTTTCGGGTTCGATCGATAAGATGTTTTTGAGGCGGGATAAGTGAATCAGCACTCCGCCTTGAGCCGCCACACAAGCACCCGAAAGGCCTGTGCCTGCGCCGCGTACCACCCAGGGAACATCCGCCGCACGCAAGGCATCGACGCATTGCCTGAGCGCAGAAACATGAGCCGGCAGCACCACGCAATCAGGCTGACGGCGCAAAAAACCCAGCCCATCGCTTTCATAAGCTAGGGTTTGGGCCGGGTCGCAAAGCACGCTGTCAGGACCGCAGGCCTGGCGCAGTGCAAATAAAAGGGCATCGCTGAGCTGCATGGCGCTATCTTAGCACCTGAGGCAGGCGGCTACAAAATATGTTAAAGTAGAGGCCTTTCAGGCCTGATCTAGGGAGCAGCTGTGAAAATCCTTGTCACCGGCGGTGCTGGTTTTATCGCCAGCCATGTGGCTGACGCCTATATTGCGGCAGGTCACAAAGTTGTAATCCTCGACAATCTCAGTGGCGGTTACCGCCGCAATATTAATTCCAAGGCGAAATTTGCAAAAATAGACATTCGAGATCGTCGTGGGGTCGAGAGGCTATTCGCCAAAGAGCGCTTTGAAGTCGTGAACAATCATGCGGCCCAGATGAGCGTGCCCGATAGCGTGCGCGACCCTTGGCACGATGCCGATATCAATTGCCTGGGCGTGATCAATCTTTTAGAAGCCTGCCGCCGCCACAAGGTACGCAAGTTTATTCACGTCAGCTCGGGCGGCACGGTCTATGGCTCGCCTAAGAAGCTGCCCGCTACCGAAAAGTACCCTATTTTGCCCGAATCACCCTATGGCATTACCAAAGCTGTTGGCGAAGACTATCTGCGCTTCTATAAATTGGAACATGGCTTGGACTACACGGTGCTGCGCTATTCGAATGTTTTTGGGCCCCGCCAAATGCCCCATGGCGAAGCCGGTGTGGTGGCCATCTTTATTATTAAGATTATGAAAGGTGAGTTGCCGACTATCTTTGGCGATGGTTCGATTATTCGTGACTATGTGAACGTGGCTGATGTTGCGCGCGCCAACGTTTTGGCTTTACGCAAGGGTTCGGGTGAGGCCTTTAATATTGGCACGGGCAAGCCGACCTCGGTGCTGCAACTCTATAAAGTGATTGCTCAACAGCTCAAGGCGCCACTCAAGCCTAATTTTGGCCCATCTCGGTCGGGCGATCTTAAGGCTAACTATCTTTCATGGGCCAAAGCCAAGCGAGTCTTGGGCTGGGCACCCCGCGTAAACATCGAAAAGGGAATCGGCCAGACTATTCTGTATTTTAAAACCCACGGCTGGTCCTAGAATCTCGTGGCGCGCCTCGAATTTCCTAAAGATTTCGTTTGGGGCGCAGCGACGGCCGCTTATCAAATCGAGGGTGCCACCCGCGAAGACGGCCGGGGTGAATCGATCTGGGATAAATTTTGCCGCATACCCGGCATGATCGAAGAAGGCGTCTCAGGCGAGCCAGCCTGCCGCCACTATGAATATTACAAGCAAGACATCGCGCTCATGCGTGATATCGGACTTAAATCCTATCGCTTATCGTTGGCTTGGCCTCGTATTATTCCGGGTGGCCGTGGCGTTGAAAATAGAAAAGGCCTCGATTTTTATGAACGTTTGATCGACGAACTGCTCAAAAATAAAATTCATCCCAATATCACGCTCTATCACTGGGACCTGCCCCAAGTCTTAGAAGACCAAGGCGGCTGGGCTTCTCGTGACACGGCCCAAGCGTTCGCTGACTATGCAGCGGTATGCCTAAAGCGTTTAGGCGACCGTGGCTGTTCTTGGTCAACTTTCAATGAACCCCAATGCGTGGCTAATTTGGGTTATGGCAGCGGCATTCACGCGCCGGGCCGCAAAGAAAAACCCAAAGTCGTAAACCAAGTGATTCATAACATCTTATTAGCTCACGGCCTGGCAATCAGGGCCATGCGCGCTGCAGCAAGTAAGCCGTTTCAAGCTGGCATAGTTCTAGTTCCCGAGACGATTTACCCAGCTAGCGAAAATATGGCCGATATCGCTGCTGCCGAGCAGCGCCGTATGGCCATCAACGATTGGTGGTTCGAGCCCCTGCTTAAAGGCGCTTACCCCAAAGTTGTTTGGGATTGGCAGCAACAGGCAGGCCAGGCTCCCGATGTTCAGCCGGGCGATATGGAATTGATTCATCAAAAGATCGATTGGTTGGGCCTGAATTTCTATTTTCCCTGCCGCATCAAAGCCGGCCCAACGCCCTTAAAGTCTGAGATTCAATGGCCCAAGCCTGGAGCTGGCACGCCCACGACAGCTATGCCCGCCTGGGAAATCTATCCGCCCATTGCTGAAAAAATTCTCAGTGAAGTCAGTCAGCGCTATCCAGATATGCCTCTTTATGTCACTGAAAATGGCGCAGCATTTGATGACCCCGAGCCCGATAAGCAGGGCCGCGTGGCTGATCCTAAAAGGCTCGATTACATCAAACAGCATCTCGCCAGTGCCCATGCCGCCATTCAAAAGGGCATAAAGTTAAAGGGCTGGTATGTTTGGTCATTCATGGACAATTTTGAATGGCGCTTTGGCTACAAGAAGCGTTTTGGGCTGATCTATGTGGATTACGCTTCATCCAAGCGCTTTGTAAAAGATTCAGGCAAATGGTACAAGCGCGTAATTGAAGAAGGCGGCTTTGAAGTCTGACAAAGAAGAAAGCCTGGCCTGAGGCGTCGCTCTAATTTGATGCCCCGTTCCCGAAGGCCAGGCTCATTGTGGCTTTGGCCCCGTAGAGCCAGCCCTTCGAGAACCAGGTTACAAAATGGGGCCGCCGCCTCAGGGCTGGCTTTTCCTCTTCCTTTTAATTTGGCTGCGCCGCTCTGACAGAGACAGCAGATCTTTTTCCCTGCCTTGAATCAGCGCTTCTTTCTTTTCCCGCGTCCAGCCTTTGATCTGCTTCTCACGGTTTAGAGCTTCTTCTCGTGTAGCGAATTCTTCCTGGTATTCCGGCGGGGAAGACCCAAAGTTTTCAAAGTGCTGCCGGTTTCTGCGTGGGAGATTGCCTGTGGAACCAGTGTAGAGATAGGTGCCATTTCTAATTAGATAGACAAAGTATTTGGCCATTCGAAAGTCTCTTAATACTTGGGAAGGGAAAAAGCCTGGCCTGAGGAGGATTCCATATTTTGTTGCCGGGTTCCCGAAGGCCAGGCTCACGGTGGCTTAGGCCATATTACGTTCTCTTTAGCGTCAGCACCGCCAACTCAGGCGGCACTCCCAACCTATTAGGTGGCCCCCAAAAACCTGAACCCGTGTGAACATAAACTTGCATTTTTGAATTGTGCTGATAAAGACCTTTAAAATATTTATGAAAGAGCGAGACCACAGGCGGAAATGGCCAGAATTGGCCGCCATGGGTGTGGCCTGTTAAAAATAGATCTGAACCGGCTGCTTCTGCAAAAGTATGTACTTGAGGTTGATGCGCTAGGCTGATGACATAGTCAGCCTGGGGCGCGTTGGCCATGGCTTTCTCAAGATTGGGCCCCTGGCCCTTGTCCATTTGATTGGCCGTGGGATCATTGAAGCCGACGATCAGCAGTTTGCGGCCGCGATATTCAATCAATTGGTGCGCGTTGGTCAGATTGTGAAAGCCAATGTCTGCGAATTCTTTGAGCCAGCCATTTACGTCCCAGTAATATTCGTGATTGCCCGTGACGTAATAGATACCTAAAGGTGCCTTGAGCAATGCTAATGGTGCGATTTCATCTCTTAACTTCGAGGGCAAGCCGTCCACCATGTCGCCCGTGACTGCAATCAGATCCGGTTTTTCAGCCAAGGCTTGATCTACGATGCCGCTGACGCGTTGGCGGTCATAGATGTTGTCGACGTGCAGGTCCGAGATTTGTACGATCTTAAGGCCGTCAAATTCAGTCGGCAGCTGGCTCGATTTAATTTCGATTCTGCGAACGGTAGCAGGCTGTAGAGCCTGAGCCAGGCCAGCTAAACAGGCGATGATGCTGATGCCAAAGATTAGCAAGGGCCAAATTTTAGGTAGGGCGAGTCCAGCCAAAGGCAGCAGGGCATTGAGTAGCTGGCCCACCAAAAGCAGCAAGAATTGGGTACCGGCTACGCCAATTAAGAAAAAGGCGATGTTCTGGAGCCAACCGTGTTCAGCATAACGAAAGAGGATGAAGCGGGTGATGGGAAAGACCCAAAGCGTGATGGCTAATATCCAAAGCCAAGGCCGGGCTGGGTGTCCCAAGGGCACACTGTTAGCCCAACGGTAGCCTGTGTAATACGTTGCGCCTGCCACCATGCTGAGCATGGGCACTAAAAATCGTAATAGCATCCAGATGGAATATTTCATGCTTTTGACTATACGGGATAGCTGCGGGCTGGGTTTCTATAATCTTTTGGCCTGCATTCTGGCCCTTGCTCTAAATGGGCTGTTTTGGTAAAGTTTGCGGCCCTGAGGAAGCTTTTCAGCCCTCAGGATATATGGAGCTGTAGCTCAGTTGGTTAGAGCGCCCGCCTGTCACGTGGGAGGTCACGGGTTCAAGTCCCGCCAGCTCCGCCATTCAAAGAAAGCCCGCCACATGGCGGGCTTTCTTGTTTATAATCAT
>CAZFUM010000153.1:0-4526 GCA_964521965.1 uncultured bacterium
GGTCAGCCCCCAGGGTGCCAAGCGTTTTCACGTCACCACCGACAACTCGGTGAGTGCGGTTAAGGGAACTCAACTTCAGGTAGAAGCCAAACCTGAGGGTGCTGAGCTCAAAGTGCTCGAAGGTCAGGTCGAGCTCAGCAACAATTTGGGGGGATCCCCCGTCGCCGTGGCCGCAGGCGAAGCTTCGATGGTCACGGGCGAGGCTGTAAGCCCGCCTCGTAAAATGGACGCGGCTGAGATGGCGGCATTGCGCAAGGCTTTTGCAGACCGAGTTTTCAAAGTTAAGAAGACCTACCAAGATCGTGTGAAAAAACTTAAAGGGGGAAAATAAGCATGAAGCGTTCTATGACAAGCATCATCGTTGTGGGTTTGGCTACCGTGTTGGCTCTTGGCTGTGCCCATAGTTTAGACAAAGCCGCCAAGCCGCGTCCTAAGCCTGAGTGGGCGGTGCGCGGCCCCGGGGCCTTTAAGAGCAAAGACAGCGCCCTGATCTATGGGCTAGGTATCGCCAGCGCCATGCCCAACGCCAGTCTGCAGCGTAAATCGGCTGACTTGCGCGCGCGTGAAAGCGTGGCGGCAGTGCTCAAGAGCTCAGTGCAAAGTTTAACTAAAGATTTTCAAGAGCATCACGCCGACTACTTCAAGCCCGAGGGCAAGGCCACGAGCGAAGAAGTCATCAACTACACGGCCAAGGGCGTCGTCGATGCTGAGCTGGCCAATTGCAAAATCTTAGATTACTGGGAAGACCCTAATAGTGGCGAGCTTTACTCATTGGCTAAGTTTGATCTGAACGACGGTTTTTATGGCTCATTCAAAGACAACCTCACTCGCGCGTTGCGTGAGAACGGTCCCACCAAGAACATTATCGACACCGATAAAGAAATGACCGCCTTTGACAAAGAGCTGCAAAAACAGCGCTTTGATGCCGTCACTCTTCTGGGCATCTCGCAAACCGCAGCGCCTATTGAGCCCATGGCGGACCCTGAGTGATGCGAGCGCTGATTCTGACCCTGGCCCTGCTTTGCGGGGGCCAGGCCGCATGGGCCGCGGATGATTCTAAAACCAAAGCACAAAAAGTTTACGATGGCATCATGAGCGACAGCGACATCTACGCCGGCGAAGGCGTGGTCACGCTGGCCAGCTTTGGCGGCGACATCAACCGCGCCAAGGCTTCGGGCCGTGAACGCGCGCGCGGCAACATGGTTGAAAGCATTCGCGTGCGCATTGTTAGCAAGACCACCGACACGCAAAGCAGCGGCCCGGGCGGCAGCAAAGAAAATATCGAAGCTCAAAGCAGCAGCACGGCCGATCTTGAACTAGAGGGCATCCAGTACAAATATTTAGATGACTATCCCAAAAACGGGCAACTGACAGTCTTGGCTTTTTTGAGCAAAGAAGAATATCAGCGCCAGAGTGACAAGCGGATGTTGGGTTATCGGCCCCTGCGGGCTTTGAGGCTCTCAGGCGGTACGATTTCAACCAATTCGTTTAGCGACTACATGTACAAATACAGCGGCTCGCCCGCCGGCGCGGTTTTTCTTAATGGATCCCAGAGCAGCAGTGACTCGCAGGCTCCCATCAGCTTGGCAGCGGATTTCTACTGGAATGGATTCTTGGTCGGCGCGGCCGTAACCACGGGGCGTACGCCTGTGACCGCCGTTGAGGCTTTGCCCATTACTTATAAGAACGTAAATAATCCATGGTCGGTGTCATACGCCCGTCTGGGTTACGAGTGGACACCCTGGGCCACGCGCTTTCAGGTCGCGTTACCCATTCAAGCCGAGTACGCCATCGTTAACTGGGATCCCTTTTTCTCTTCCGGCTTCGGGCTCTCAGGGGGCCTGAGCTTGCGCTATTGGAGTACCGATCGCGTGGCTTTTGACCTGACAGGCAAGTGGCACCAGGGCTTGAGCAAGAGCGATCTGGTCGACCGAAGCGGCAAGACGGTCCTTTTCCGTCCGGGCGAACCCGGCACTTTTGAGACCACGGGACCCGAGGTGACGGTGGGAATTTTGTGGAACGGCTTTTGAAAGCAGTTTTTGTTTTGCTAGTGGCTTTTGCCAGCGTCGGCCTTGGCGCAGCGGCTAACGAAAACGAAAAGGTCTATCAAGGCCTGATGGGCGATTCGGCGCTTTATACAGGCGAGGGCATCGTGGCTTTGGACGCGTATGGATCGGACCTGGGCAAGGCCCGTTCTTCGGCGCGGGAGCGGGCGCGGGCGTCCCTGGTTGAGTCGATCAAGGTGCGCGTTGTCAGCCAGGTGAAGGACACGCAAAGTTCAGGGCCGGGCGGCGAAAAACAAACCATCGAGTCGCAATCGGTCAGCATCGCTGATCTTGAAGTCGAAGAGATTCGTTATGACTATTTCGAGAATTTTCCCAAAAAGGGCCAGCTTACGGTCGTGGCCAGCTTAGGCAAAGCTGATTACGAGCGCCAGTTAGTTGGCAAGCGCGCCAGCCGTTTTAGGCCAGAATGGGGCCTGGGTGTGGTTTATCAATTCAGTACTTATTTTTATTTCGATGAGTTTTTTAAAGAACAGTCCCGTCGAATTCAGAGCGGCGCTTATATCTTGAAACCGGGCATCAACACACCTGGCGGATCCACCACCGACAGCGTGCAGGGAATAGGCCTGCAATTTCGCTATCGCGAGTTCAGCCTCTTGATCAGCAATGAATTGATAGAAGGCCTCACGGTCGCTACCTATGACTCAACGGTGGGTCAGTATGGACTTGAGACCAAGAATCTTGAGATCATCGGGGCTGAGCTGGGCTGGGACTATGCGCCCTGGGCCTTGCGCCTGCAGCCCTACCTGCCTTTGCGCGCGCGCCTGCACCATGTTGGCTTAGGCGGCTACGATGCCTGGGTGACCGGCCTGGCCACGGGTCTGGGATTACGCTACTGGGCCTCAGATAGCTTCTTTTTAGATTTCAGCGGCCGCTATGTGCAATCGCTCAATCGGGCTGAGCTGCAACGCCAGGGCCGGCCCATTTCAACCGGCCCAGCCAGCAATGTGGCTTGGTGCTTGAGCGCAGCCCAATGGCAAGTCAACCTCACCTGGACGGGGTTCTGAGATGATAAAAATAGTCCTGCTTGCCTTGCTCATGGCCGTGCCCGCGTGGTCCGCAGACAGCAAAGCCAAGACTGAGACCATGCGCTCTTACATCTACACCAAGGACGACAGCGACTTGTTCGTGGGCGAGGGATTGGCTGAGGCCAAAGAATTTGAAGGCAGCGCAGCCAAGGCCAAAGAAGCTGCCCGCAGCCGAGCTAAGGCGGCTCTGGCTGAGAGTGTGCGCGCCAAAATCAGCAGCGAGACCACTGAAAAGACTGAGCTTAAAGATGGCAAAGTCAGTGAAGAGCTCAAGAGCAAGACCAGCTCAATCGCCGATGTGGTGCTAGAGAACATCAAACTTAAAGATTTTGACGATTTTCCTGCTTTGGGTCAGTACACGGTCTTGGCCACGGTCAGCAAAGAAGACTACCGCCGCCAAATGGCGGGCAAAGGCGTGCGAGTCTGGAAGATTGAAAAAGGCTTGCGCCTTTCTGGCGGCATGCGCAGCCTGCCTTGGATTCAAACCTACCGCGACTTGGTGGCGCCCTTGCCGGCATCCATGGCTAGCCCCTCTCCTTCTTGGGACATGACAGCGCCAGCAGCTACGCCCTTTGAACCAAGCCTGGGTCTCGAATTTCTCTATAAGGGTTTTGTGCTGGGATTGGATTACCAATCGATGACCGTGAATGGGTGGTTCATGGTCTCAAGCGGCGCCCAACCTGACAAGGCAGGTTCGTATGCTTTTACGGCCACCTCTTTGCAAGCAGGCTATGATTGGGCACCGTTTAATTGGCGCTTTCAACCCTACTTGCCGCTGCGCTTTGAAACCAGCTGGCTAGGCTATGACAGTGTGCAGCACATGGTCTTTGGCTTGAAAGTGGGGGCGGGATTGCGCATGTGGATCATTGATTCACTGGCAGTTGACGCTCGCTATTCGCAACACATCAAATTGAGGGGAGCCATCGACATCCCTTCTATTCAAGCGCCTAACAGCATAGCCGCTGTGGGTGCACGTAATCTCGAAGGCGGGCATCTAGAATTTGGAATCATTTGGGCGGGGTTTTAGCATGAAATTTTTCTTAGTGGCCTTCCTGCTTGTTTCTCAGCTTGTGGCCGCAAGTCCCGGTAAGCGTTACTTAAATCTTAAGGACGATTCAGACTTTTTCGTGGGCGAAGGACTGGCCAAGTCAGATGAATTCAAAGGCGATGGCCTGAAGGCTTTGGCGGCGGCCAAAGAGCGCGCACGCGCGGCTTTGGCGTCCGCCATACGCGTTCGCATTGTGGCTGAGACCAGCGAGCGCAGCGTGTCAGGACCGAATGGCGTGAGCGAGACAGTCGAGAGCAAGAGCGCCAGCTTGGCTGACGTTGTGCTTGAGAATATTACCTATGAAGACTTTGTCGATTTTCCTGAAAAAGGAAGCATCAGCTCGTTGGCCCGCGTCAGCAAACTGGATTATCGTCGCCAATTGGCCGG
>CAZFUM010000154.1:0-4496 GCA_964521965.1 uncultured bacterium
CGGCTTGGGCCCGAGTTGAGCCAGGCCCATGTGCCGGTGCTAGCGGGCGTAGATGTGATGGTGACCCACAGCGTGCATCCGGTGGGTTCGCGGGTCGTGCTCGCTTCTCAGCCCAGCGCGTTTCGTCGCGCGCTTTATCACCTGCGCACGCTCTCGCCACTGGCCGACTGGCTGGCGCTTTACAACTATCGCCACCCGGCGCTCAAGCGCGTGGTAGCCACTTCGCAAGGCATCGCCCGTGAGCTTGAGTTCCTTTGCCCAGGGCTAGGGCCTAAGCTAGCCGTATTTGGCAACGGGGTGGACCTCCGTCAGCGCCATCCGGCTACGACCAGGCAGCGCCAAGTCCTGCGTCGTGAGCGTGGGCTTAAGCCCCATGACAGGGCCCTGCTCTTCATAGGTCGCGAGTTCCACCGCAAGGGGCTTGAGAGCGCGATACGTGCCATGCCCTTGCTGCCGAAGGCCACTCGGCTCTGGGTCATCGGGGACAACGTTGATGTGATCCCCACCGAGTTTTACAAGGGTTTGGCGCGTCAGCTGGGTGTAGGGGAGCGGGTCGAATTTTTGGGGCGCAAGAGTGATCTGCTGGGTTGGTACCAAGCCGCAGATGCCTTTGTGTTTCCGACACTTTACGAAGCATTTGCCATGGTCAGCATTGAAGCGATGGCTTGTGGGTTGCCGTTCTTGGCAACGCGCGCCAACGGCACTGAAGACTTGATCAAGCCAGGCAAGAATGGCGCTTTCATCGAGCGGGATGGAGCCAGTATTGCCAAAGCAGTGAAGCACTATGTCTTAAATGAAACACGGCGCAAGGCTTTGGCCAAAGGCGCCCTAGCCACAGCACGAAATTATAGTTGGGAAAAGATCGCCCGCAAGCATCTGGCGCTTTGTCGCCAGGCCTGGGCGCTCAAGCATAAAGGGGAACGAGCATGAAAGTGGTGATTCTCTGCGGCGGACAAGGCACGCGCATTCGCGAGGCCTCTGAGCTCAAGCCCAAGCCCATGCTTGAGATAGGCAGCCGACCCATACTCTGGCACATCATGAAGCTCTATGCCCATCATGGTCAAAAGGACTTTGTGTTGGCCTTGGGTTACATGGGCCAGCAGATCAAGCAGTTCTTTTTGAATTACCAACCTATGGTGGCTGATTTCACGGCCCATTTGGGCGCGCAGCAGGGCATCACCCTGCATTCCAGCGTGCCAGAAAGTGGCTGGAACGTGACCTGCGCTGACACGGGCCTGGGCGCCATGACGGGCGCGCGCGTGGCCCGCGCAGCCCGCTATGTCGATGACGAAGATTTTATGGTGACCTACGGCGATGGCTTGGGTGACATTGACATCGCCAAGTTGCTCGCATTTCATCGAAGCCACGGCAAAATCGGCACGGTCACGGGTGTGCGGCCGCCAGGCCGCTTTGGTGAGCTCGAACTCGACAAGCAGGGTCGTGTGCTGGCCTTCAACGAAAAGCCGCAGGTGAGCGAGGGCTATATCAATGGCGGGTTTATGATTTTCAAACGCGCCTTCCTTGAGAAGTACCTGAACAACGACGAGAGCCTTGTTTTAGAGCGCGACCCCATGATCAAGTTGGCGCATGATGGCGAGCTGATGATGTACCCGCACGAGGGTTTCTGGCAGCCCATGGATACACTGCGCGAATATCAAATGTTGAACCAGATGTGGGATTCGGGCAAAGCGCCCTGGAAACTTTGGCAGGGCGACTGAGCCCGTCTTCAAAAGAGAGGTAAGCCTTGGATCAGCGATTCTGGAAAGACCGGCGCGTTTTCGTGACCGGAGCCACGGGCCTGGTGGGTTCTTGGCTGGTGAAGCGCCTGCTCGAGCAGGGGGCCGATGTGGTCTGCCTGATCCGCGACTGGGTGCCGCACAGCGAGCTGGTGCGCGGCGGCGACCTGCAAAAGGTCACGGCCGTGCGCGGCGACTTAAGCGACCCCACGGCGCTCGAGGCCTGGCTGGGTGAATATGAAATCGAAACCGTCATACACCTGGCGGCCCAAACCATTGTGGGCATCGCCAATAGCAATCCACTGAGCACTTTTGAGAGCAACGTACGGGGGACTTGGAATTTATTCGAAGCCTGTCGCCGATCGCCTAAGGTGAAGCAAGTCGTGCTGGCCTCGTCTGACAAGGCCTATGGCGACCAAGAAAAACTGCCCTATACCGAAGACACAGCCCTGCAGGGCATCAATCCTTATGACTGCTCAAAATCTTGCGCAGACCTGATCGGGGCCAGCTATGCCAAGGCCTTTGGTCTGCCCGTGGTCATCACCCGCTGTGGCAACTTTTATGGCGGCGGCGACTTGAACTGGAACCGTATCGTGCCAGGCACCATCCGCAGCGCCTTGAAGAACGAGGCGCCCGTACTGCGTTCAGATGGCAGCTTTATCCGCGATTATTTCTTTGTGGAAGATGGGGCTGAGGCCTACATGACTTTGGCTGAAGCTTTAGCCAAGGATCCGAGTCTCAAGGGCCAGGCCTTTAATTTTTCAAACGAAATTCAAGTGACGGTGCTGCAATTGACTGAAAAGATTTTGGCTGCCACGGGAAAAAGCTCGCTTAAGCCGGTGATACTCAATGAAGTCAAGCATGAGATTAAGCATCAGTACTTGTCGGCTGAGAAGGCGCGCAAAGTCTTGGGCTGGAAGCCGCGCTTCACCCTCGATCAAGGATTAGAAAAAACCGTGGCTTGGTATAAAGAGTTTCTGGGAGGCAAATCATGATTCAGGGCGTCACGCTCACCCCCTTGCGCCAGCTTGTCGACGAGCGCGGCAAGATCATGCACTTTATGCGCAGTGATGAGCCGGGCTTCGAAAAATTTGGCGAAGTCTATTTCTCGCAGGTCATGCCTGGCGCAATCAAGGCCTGGCATATTCACAAAATCATGGACCCGAATTATGTCTGTGTGGTGGGCCGCATTAAGATGGTGCTATATGACGCGCGCGAAGGTTCGCCCAGCAAGGGCGAATTAATGGAAATCTTTATCGGGCCCGAGAACTATCAGCGCGTGCACGTGCCCCATGGCGTTTGGAACGGCTTCAAAGGCGTGAGCAGCGAGCCTGCCCTGGTGGCCAACTGCGCGACCGCTGCCCATGATCCGGCTGAAATCGAAAGGTTAGATCCCTTCAGCAAAACCATCCCCTATGACTGGGCGATCAAAAATGGCTGAAGATAAAAATGTCGGGCGCGAGGCCGAAATCCGGGCCGAGATCGCCAAGCTAACGGCCGAGCTTTACGAGGTCAAGCACAAGCCTAAGCCTTATCAAAGCGGGCAACGCGTGGCTTATGCTGGCCGCGTCTTTGGGCCTGAAGAAATGCAAGCTGCGGTCGACGCTTCTCTCGACTTTTGGCTGACCTGGGGTCCTTACGGCGAGAAGTTCGAAAGGGAATTGGCCAAAACCGTGGGCGTGAAGTTCGCCCTGGGCGTGAATTCGGGCAGCAGCGCCAATCTGGTCGCTTTCTCGGCCTTAACGAGCCCTTTGCTAGAACGCCCCCTCAAAGACGGCGACGAGGTGCTGACTGTAGCTGCGGGCTTTCCCACAACGATCAACCCCATTTTGCAGCATCGCTGCGTACCAGTCTTTGTTGACGTCGAGCTGGGGCATTACACGGCCAACACCGAGCGTCTGGCCGAGGCTGTGGGACCTAAGACTCGGGCCATCATGATGGCCCACACATTAGGCGTGCCCTTTGACATCGATGCGGTCAAAGCGCTTTGCGACAAGCACAATTTATATTTGATCGAAGACAACTGCGACGCACTGGGCTCTGAATGGAAAGGCAAGCTAACGGGTCAGTTCGGGCATCTTGCCACGCAAAGCTTTTACCCACCCCATCACTTGACCATGGGCGAGGGTGGCGCTGTCTTGGTGTCAGATCCCAAGCTCAAGCGCGTGGCTGAGAGTTTTCGTGATTGGGGTCGTGATTGCTGGTGTGCCGGTGGCAAAGACAACACCTGTGGCAAGCGTTTTGACTGGCAGTTGGGTGAATTGCCCAAGGGTTATGACCATAAATATATCTATTCGCACGTGGGCTACAACCTCAAGCCCATCGATATTCAAGCGGCCATCGGCTTGCAGCAGCTCAAGCGCCTGCCAGAGTTCACACGCCGCCGTCGCGAGAACCATGCCTATCTCAAGACATTGCTGAAGCCGCTCGAAGATGTCTTTATTTTACCCGAGGCCCTGCCTGGCTCTGAGCCATCTTGGTTCGGCTTTATGTTGACGCTTCGTAACGGTGCCAGCGCCACCAAAGATAAGATCGTCGCAGACCTCGAGGCAGCGGGCGTGCAAACCCGCATGCTTTTTGGCGGCAACCTACTGCGCCAGCCAGCTTATCAAGGTTGGCCTCGCCGTGTTGTGGGCGAGCTTAAGAATACCGACAAGGTCATGAATGATGGTTTCTTTGTGGGCGTTTACCCGGGCTTGACCTCAGCCCATCTCGATCGAGTGGCTGAAGTCATTTACGCCAGCTTAGGCCGCAAGCGGT
>CAZFUM010000155.1:0-4484 GCA_964521965.1 uncultured bacterium
GAAAAGCAGGTCAGTCTTCCGTGATTGATCTGCCCATTGATGCTCAACTGCCTGGCTTGCTCAAGGCTTTAGGCAATTCAAACGCAGCGGTGCTGACATCAGATCCGGGCACGGGCAAAACCACGCGTGCGCCCTGGGCTTTGACAGAAACGGATTGGTGCAAGAATCAGGCAGTTTGGGTCTTGCAGCCTCGACGTTTGGCGGCTTATGTCGCTGCCGCTCGTGTGGCCGATGAACGCGGACTCAAGCTAGGTCACGAAGTGGGCTATCACTTTCGTTTTGAGCGGGAAGAAGGCAAAGACACGCGTCTGCTTTTCTTGACCGAGGGTATGTTTTTGCGGCGCCTACAAGGCAATCCGTTTTTGAGCGGAGTGGCTTGTGTGGTTTTAGATGAATTTCACGAACGTTCGTTAGATGGTGATCTTGCCTTGGCGTTGTTAAAGCGTCTTAGGGTGCAAGATCGCCCAGACTTAAAGATTCTTGTGATGAGCGCCACGCTCGATGCCGATGCAGTGGGCGAAAGTTTGGGACAGGCGCCCCTGATCCATGCCCCGGGTAAGCGTTATGATGTCGAAATTAGATATTTAGAAAAAGATAGGTCGGATCCTGCTGAATTTGTTGAAAAGAAATTTGCGCGTGCCTTGCGCCAAATGATGGATCGCGAGGGCGACATACTCGCCTTTATGCCGGGCACGGGAGAAATTCGGCGTTGCGCCGGTCGCATTGCCAATGACCCTGAATTTGCGTCACTCGAAGTGCTGCCCTTGCATGGCCAGCTTAGCTCAGCCGAACAGCGCCGAGCCCTAGGGCCTTTTGCCAAACGTAAGCTTATCATTGCCACATCGGTGGCCGAGACCTCATTGACCGTGCCGGGCGTACGCGTGGTGATTGACGCAGGCCTTTCGCGCCGCGATGTGAGCGATCCGTACACGGGTCTTAGCACCCTCTTGACGACACCAGCCAGCAAAGCCGCCATGACGCAGCGCGCAGGTCGTGCAGGTCGCGAAGCGCCGGGCTTTTGTCTGCGTTTTGGCTCTAGCGCTGAATATCAAGCCCGGCCAGATTATGAGACGCCCGAGATAGCGCGAGCTGATCTGGCCAGCGCCTTGCTGCAAAGCGCAGCTACAGGCGCGGGTGATTTTGAGAAATTGCCTTGGTTTGAGGCCCCGCCCGAGAACGCCATTGCGGGCGCAAAGAAGCTGCTCTTCGATTGCGGGGCCTTAGACAACGCAAGCCGTCTCACGCCGTTGGGCAAAGCATTGGCTAAAGCACCCATGCATCCGCGTTTAGGTTTAGCTTTAGGCGCGGCCGCTTGTGGCGCCACGCCAGGCGAGCAGGCTCGGGCTCTCAAGGCCGTGGTGCTTTTGTCTGAAGAACGCCCCAAGGATCTCGACTTTTTTCATTGGCTGCGCATTCACGAGATGACTCGCGACACCCAGCGCTTGATTGACCAATGCGCTGGATGGCTCAATGAGGTTTCGGGCACTTGGCCAACCCAAGCTCGTGCCCAAGGCGAGGGTGACGAGCGCCTGGTTCGTGCCTTGCTTCGTGCTTTTCCAAATCTTGTGGGTTTCACCAAAAAAGGCTCTGACAAGCGTGGCGAAGCTTCGTTTGCCTTGGCGGCTGGTGGCGAAGCCATTGTCAAAGACGAGACTGCCCATCTCAAGCCTGGTTATTATCTTTTGTTGAGCATCTTGTCGCAGAAGCATCAGGGCAGTATGGGCCTCAAGCCCAAGGTCCTTTGTGTTCTGAAATTAGAAGAAGGCTGGCTCTTAGATGAATGCCCGACCTGGCTGGCAGAAGAAAACCGTGTGGCTTTTGATGCGGGTTCAAAGGCTGTCAAAGCTGATACACGCATGAAATTCGGCGAATTGGTTTTAGATGAAGGTCCGGCTCAGAATGTTGAGGCAAGGGCCAAGATTGCAGATGTTTTGTGGCAAGCAGCGCATGAACGTCCCCTGTCTGACTTTTGCGGTGAAGGCCAGCCCGACCGTTACTTGGCCCGCAGGGATTTCGCCGTCACCGTGGGGTTAAAGGCCGAAGCATTGCCAGATGAAGATGGGTTATGGGTCATCTTGCGTGAATTATGTGAGCAGGGAGCTATGTCATTTGATGACCTGAGCAAGCTCGACCCGCTCAGGCAAGTCATGCTTAAACTGCCGGCGAATATTGCGCAGCAGTTTGAGCGTTCGGCGCCCAAAAGCGTGAAGCTGACTTCAGGTCGCGAAGCCTCGATTCAATATGAAAGAGGCAAACCGCCTTTTGTGGCTTCGCGTTTGCAGGATTTTTTTGGCATGCGCAACACGCCTAGCATTAACGGCAAGCCCCTGACCCTGCACCTACTGGCGCCTAATCTGCGGCCGCAGCAAGTCACCAATGACTTGGCCGGTTTTTGGGAACGGGAATACCCGCGCGTGCGTAGCGAATTGAGCCGTAAATATCCTAGGCATAAATGGCCTGAAGATCCCCTAAACTTGTAGGGGCGCGCAGCAGCGCGCCCGTTTTGCGGAGGCAGCATGTCAGACCAACGCGGATCTTTGATAGAAATCCCTATCGTTTTTGCCTTAGGCCTGATGCTCTTGTCGCTAGGCATACCGCATATTTCAAAAGGGAATTGGCTCAAGGGTTTGGTTTTTGCGGTACCCGGAGCCCTGCTTTTAATATGGCTGGCTTGGTTTGTGTTGATAGAGCCCATGGTCGAAGAGCGAGAGAGAAAGAGAAAAGATAAAGAGAACTAAGCCGGCACTCTGCCCCCCAGGCCGGCTAGCCTGTCTTAGCCTCGACGCAGGGCCGACCGGGGGGCAAAACATAGGCGATAGAACCTTTAGGACAGAAAATCTTGAAAATCTTGCGGCGGCTCAGCTTCAACTTTAATTGGAACCTGCGTGATGGGGTGTTCGAATTCAAGTGAAGCCGCGTGCAGCATGTGACGTTCTGTTTCGAGGCGGCCGCCGAAGCGTGAGTCGCCCCCGTTTTTCACAAATTCAATAAAATCTAAAAACTCCTGATCGGTGCGGCCATAAAGTTTATCGCCAGCCAGGGGGAAGCCTGCAGCTTCGGCATGCACGCGAATTTGATTGGTGCGGCCCGTGAGAGGTTGGCATTCGACCAAGGCAAAGGGCTGGCCGTTTTTCTCAAAGCGTTTTAAGACTTTGAACTTTGTCTTAGATGGCTTGGTGTCAGGTGTGCCTAGGGGAAAAAGCTTCCAGCGCATGGTGAGGGTACTGTTGTCGTGGCGCTTGATTCCGCCTTCGACATCAAAGCTGTCTTCTTTAGGCTGGCCGCGCGTGATGGCGAGATAACGTTTATCGACTTCGCCCCGTTCGAATAAAGGCATGAGAGCACCCAGCACTAATCTTGATTTAGCCAAGATCATGACGCCCGATGTCTCACGATCTAAACGATGGCCTAAATACAACTCGGATCCCGTGCGCTCACGCAAAACATAAATCAAGGTGTGGCGCACAAAGGCGCCGTCCGCGTGAACAGGCAAAGGGGCAGGCTTGTCGACCCAGAGAAACCATTCATCTTGGTGAAGTATCTTGATGTCGGTGTTGACGGCCGGCTCTTCGCGAAGGGTGGTGTAAGCCACCGAGTCGCCCTTGGCTAAAATTTCAGTGCCTTTGGCAATTTTTTCGTTAAGCGTGAGCTTGCCCGCAGCCAATTCTTCGCGCCACTGCTTTTCGTCTTTATAACGATAGCGTTGGTTAAGGTATTGGATGACCGAGAGGCCCGCGTGCGGGGCCTGTATTTTTGATTTAAGAGTAATGGGCAGCGTCATGGGGCAATCTTTACAAAAAAGTCCTGTTTAAAAAAGCCGAGATTCGCTAGGATGACATTCATCACTTTTGACTTTATTGCTTTCAAGGAGGTCCTTGTGGCTGAACCTACGATAATTCCCACGGTGGCTGCCGTGGTTCAGGGCGTGGTTGAGACGGCGCCTGTATGGACAATGGATGCAGCGGCTTTAATCCAGGTGCTTTCGCGCTGGGTGCATTATGTCGCAGGCGTGCTCTGGATTGGGCATCTTTATTTCTTCAATTTCGTGAACATCAATGCCCAGGGCGAGATTCCGGCTGATATTAAGAAGCAGGTTAATCCGCCTATACTCGCTCGCGCCCTTTTTATGTTTCGCTGGGGCGCCATGTTTACGTTTTTGAGCGGTTTGATTTTGCTTTATATCGTGCACGGTTTCGACTTTAGCAAGGTGGGCGGTTTGAGCACCGACCGTGGCCTTTTTATGGCCATGGGCGTGGCTTTTGCCACCATCATGTGGTTCAACGTCTGGTTTGTGATCTGGCCCCGCCAAAAGAAGATCATTGGTGCCATGCAGGGCGGCCCGGCAGCAGACCCGGCCTTGCCTAAGCAGGCTGCCATGGCCAGCAAGATCAACACTTACCTGTCCGTGCCCATGCTGTTTGGCATGATGGGTGGCGCGCACGGTGAGTATGGCTATGCCTTGCTGGGAGGCGGCCACAAAGGAC
>CAZFUM010000156.1:0-4462 GCA_964521965.1 uncultured bacterium
CATCCTCAGGAATTCCCTTTTCGATTTTGCCTACGAGATCAGCGCCCACATCTGCGGCCTTGGTGTAGATGCCGCCGCCCACACGCATGAAGAGAGCCAGCAGGGTACCGCCAAAGCCAAAGCCGAGCAGGGCCTCGTAGCTTTTTTCGCCAAAGATTAAAAAGATGATGGTGCCGCCCAAGAGGCCCAGCGAATCGAGCAACATGCCGGTGATGGTGCCGGCGCGATAGCCGATCTTGAGGGCGCGACCATAGCTTGTTCGCGCAGCCTCAGCCACGCGTACATTGGCATCGGTGGCGAAGCTCATGCCCACGTAGCCCACGGTCCAACTGAAAAGGGCGCCAATTAAGAAAGAGATGGTCCGGCCAATGCGAAAGGCGTTTTCAGTGCCCGAGTAGGTAAAAAAGAGGATGGCCGTGATGATGATAATGAAAGCGGCTAGACGCTTAAACTGAGCTGCTAAGTAAGCGTTGCTGCCATCGCGTACCGCATCGGCGATAGCTTGCATGCGAGGCGTGCCACGGCTGGTCGACATGACTTGGGCTATGAGTAGCCAGGCATAAAGTAGGCCTAAAAAGGCCGCGCCCAGTACCATCATGAGCCCCCAGAATTCCATGGCGGGATAGTGAACAAACTCAAAGAATTGAACGTGGTCTGGGACAGGCATGGGGTTCACGGCGGGCCTCCTATTTGACCTCAGCATGCCAAAGGTCAAAGTCGCGCCTGATGATATGCATCATGATGGAAGTGTCGATTTTCTCACCATTTTTGCAAGCGTCTTTGTTAACTTAGATGGGCTGGCTTAGGGATACTTTGACCCGGGTCAAAGTGGGGGTGGCGTGGCGCTTCAGGCTTTTCTTTTTACCGATATTGAGGATTCGACCTCGAAATGGGAGGCCGACCACCGCGCCATGAGCCGCGCCCTGGTGCAGCACGATCGCATCTTAAGTGAGACCATTGGCTCGGCGGGTGGCCGCATCGTGAAGCATATGGGCGACGGCGTCTTTGCCGTGCTGCCCGCAAAAAAAGCCCTCAGCTGTTTGCTTGATATTCAACGGCGCATGCGTCGCGCTCGCTGGGAACCTTTCTCGCATTTTCGCGTGCGCGCGGGCTTGCATGTGGGTGAGGCCGAAGAACGCGTGGGCGATTTCTTTGGCCCTATTATCAACTGTGCGGCGCGTGTCATGGGCAAGGCGGCAGGCGGTCAAGTCATGATCAGCAGCGAGGCCTTGCGTGAAGGCCAGTTGCCCCCGGCGTCAAAGCGCAAGACGCGGGTGTTTTTCGCCTTAAAGGCATCGATAAGCCGCAACGCCTGCACTATCTCGTGCACGCCGATCTCGAAAAGCGCGAAGCCCGGGCTGTCAGTAGTGATGAGGCCCAACATTTTGCTCTGCCCGAACCCAGTGAACCACTCCGGGGTCGTGAAAAGGAATTGCTCGACGCCACCGAGTTGCTTCGCTCGCAAGACAGCGGGGTCTTCACCCTCATGGGCGAACCCGGCAGTGGACGCACCCGCTTTGCCTTAGAGTTGGCCCGCCATCTAGCGCCCCGTTATCCTGATGGCGCAGCCTATGTTGATCTCAGCGCCGAAGACGGTCGCGACACCTTGGCGCGCGTGGTGGGCGAGGCCCTGGGCATCGTCTCGGCTTATAGTCAAAATCCCGAACCCTTAGTCATTGAATTTTTGGCAGAAAAACAATTATTGCTGGTGATTGACCCCCTCGATCGCTTGGCCAGCAAAGCTCACTTTTTCAATCTTTTGAAAAGCCGCTGTCCTTCGCTGGCGGTACTGGCCGTGAGCAGCGTGCCTCTCGGTTTGAAAGACGAGCAAGTTATTGAGTTGCCAGGCTTGAGCGACGGGCCTGAGGGTGGAGCTTTGCAGTTCTATCAGTTTGAGCTGGCGCGTAGAAATTTAAATTTGAGTTTGGGCGAGCATGGCAAGGCCTTAGGCTTATTGCGCTCGCTCGAAGGCAACGCATTGGCTTTGCGCCTGGCTGCTGGATTGCAGCAGGACCTGGGCCTAGAAGCCCTGGCCAACGAGATGGCTAATCCTAAGAGTGTGATTAAAGAAAAGGATGCGCCCGGCGTAAACTTGGGTCTACGTAGCGTCTTTGAAGCGTCTTGGCGTGGTTTAGATGAACGCACGCAAGAGTGCTTTGCCAAGCTTTCGGCCTTTCATCCCGGCTTCACGTTTGAGGCGGCCAAGGCCGTGGCTGGGATGGATGAAAGCATGGCGCTGCGGCTCGAGACATGTGGCCTGCTGATTCATGAAGGCGGTCGCTTTTCACTTTCGCCCAGCCTGCGCCGCCTAGCGCGTGTGAAACTGGGCGTCGAGGCAGGTGCTCGCTTTAAAGTGGGTATTGCTCACCGCGATTACTACATGGGTTTCTTGCACGAACACGCCAAAGAGTTCGAGGGTGGCGACTATAAGGCCGGTCTGATTAAGGTTTTAGATCAAGATTTTGGCAATTTCCGCGAAGCCTGGCGGCGCGCGTGTGAGACCGATGCTTATGAGCTCTTAGCTTCGGCGGCTGCCAGCCTGGGGCAATATCTAGACTTTCGTAATCGCAACCGCGAAGGCGCTTATCTCTATGGTTTGGCCATTGACCGCATGGAAGCCAATGGCCGCAGCCGGGCGCTGGCCGAGCTTTACATGCAGCGCGCCAACTCATTGGCCTATTTCGGTCGCGCTGACGAGGGCCTGCACCTCATGACCTTGGCTTTAGATTATTGGCGCTCAGTGGGTGACGCCAAAAAAGAAGCCGTAGCCCTCTGCCACTTGGCCAACAGCGCGGGCTATGCCAGCGATTTTTCGGCCCAGGCAGCTCATGCCGAGTCGGGCGGGCAAATCTTTAAGAGTTTGGACGATGTGAAGGGGCAGGCCTGGGCGTGCGGTCAGCAGTCTCTGGGCTTATTGCGCCAAGGCCTGCTTAAACCCGCGCGCGAGGCAGGGCAAAAGTCTTTGCAAGGCTATGAGCAGGTTAACGACATTTCAGGCTCGCTTTGGGTCATGGGCGCGCTGGCAGAAGTGGCATTTAAGCTGGGTGATGTTGAAGACGCGCGCGCCCTTTGCTACCGTCAGCTTGACGCGGCGCGGCCCTTAGATTCAGCTTGGGCTCAGTCGAGCGCTTACCTGCAATTGGCCAGCATCGCCGAACTGCAGGGCAGCTACCGTGAGGGGCGCCACTTTATCGAGCGCAGTCGCGAGCTTTTTGCTCGCATGGGCCGCGGCCCTCAAATGGCCTTTTCACTAAGAAATCTTAGTGCTCAGGTGCTTATATCTTTGGGTGACTATGGCTCGGCCCAAGATTTTCTACAGCAATCTCTCGATCCTGCCCGCAGGCCTGAGAGCTCGCAAGATTTGGGCTGGCCCATGAACTTGTTGGCTCAGTTGCGCATGGTGCAGGGCGACTTTCATGGCGCACGCGAAATTTGCGAACAAGGCCTGCGCGATGCCAGTTTGATTTCAGATGAAGGCGCTTGGTTTAAAGAAAATCTGGCCCAGGCCTTGCTGGCTTTGGGCGAGGGGGATAAGGCCATCGAGTTGCAGAGCTTGAGCCTGCACCTTAATGTCGAGGCCGGCCGCCGGCGTGGCATCGCTTGGGGGCACAATCGCTTGGCGTTTATGTTGCTGACCCAAGGCAAGACCGCCCAAGCTATTGAAAATTTGAAACTGGCCCGCGAGTTGCATCAAGAGCTGGGTGAGAACCCAGGTCTGGCCTCGGACGATCTAGGGCTAGCGCGCTCTGAGCGCCTCGATGGGCATCTCGAAAAGGCCTTAGAGCTAGCTGAAAAAGCCTGCAGTGAGTACATTTCGTTTCAGGTGCCGCGCGGTATGGCTTTGGCTCAGATTGAATTGGGCGAATGTTTCTTGGCGCGTGGTGAGACCGACCTGGCGCGCGAGCCCTATCTCTGGGCCCTGCGCCGTGCCGCAGGCATTGGTTCCTTGCCCGTAGTCTGCCGCGCCCTCTCGCGTCTGGCTGAACTCGATGGCAATGTAGATCCCCAACTGGCGGTTCGCATTCAAGTGGCCTGCGTGAATGCTGAGGCTAGCGAAGCGCAGGTGAAGCAAAGATCGCGAGCCCAGCTTGGGCAATTGGTTAAAAGTTTGAATTCTGTTGAATTTGCTAAGGCCCGCGAGCAGGGGCGTCTGCTTGATTTGCGCGCTGCGGCTGAGATTTATGGCGTGAAGTCGGCAGGAGAGTAGGGAAACGCTCTTCTTTTTTCCCCTACAAATGGGTTAGCCTGCTCTATTGGCCGCCCTGCATTTGTTGCATTTCTTTCATCATCTTCTCGCGTTCTTCGGGCGAGGCATTCATCATTTTTTTCATCATTTCTTGCATGTCCATGCCAGGCCCGCCCTTTTTGGCTTTGTCGGCTCTAGCAGGCTTGACTGTTTTTGACGTGCTGGGTGCGCCTTCGTCTTCTTCATTCGGGCTCATACCGCCCATCATGGCGCCCA
>CAZFUM010000157.1:0-4445 GCA_964521965.1 uncultured bacterium
CAGCGTCTTCACCACCCCAGCTAGGCCACATTGCGCCATCGCCTAACCCAGTCCATCAGAAGTGGCTCCTCAAGGCGCCAATCAATGCCAATAGGCATTTCGCCAGAGTGAGAAAGGGGCCGAACTGAGCCGAGGTAACGATAGGGGCAAGTCATTCCACGGTAATCCTTTTTAGTCTCACGTAAGAAAAGCAAGGGCGTCACACCGTGGCGATCTGGATTCAAATGGCGCTGGCCTTGCTTGTCTTCGGGCCGCGTTCCGCTCTTTGATTTCCAGTGAAAGGTATTCTCATCTTTCACAAAATCTTCATATTTTAGGTGCGCTTGAATGCCTGCAGGTTTCACTAGGGTGACAAAAATAAGGTCATACTTGCCGTTCTTCACCGCCTCGACGCCCGTATAAAATGCGTCGCGATACAAACCCGTTGTCTGGGTTCGAACATCCATGGCAGCACAAATTTCCATAGGGTGATAGATGCCATGCATCACCAGGGGAAACTCGCCTGCCAACAATTCTCGTTTCAAAAGGCCATCGTGCCTTTGATCAAGCACGTCTAACAACTCAAGCACTTCTTTTTTAACCCAAGTAGAAGATTGCCACTTTTTAAAGACCTTCAAGTAGTCACCATCTAAGAAATTTCCAAAAAGATTGCACAGTAGCATCGATGCAATTCGCTTCTCAACTTCGCCCTCAGGCGACCCACCCGAAGCAAACTTGCGATACATCTCAAGGCGCAACCAATCTTCTGTTGCGATCAGTCGATGCATATTGCCCAAGGTTTCTAATTCATCGGCAGGTATCCGAAAATCTCCGGGAAACACTTCGGCTTTCAATTTATAGAATGACACGTCTCGCCGATAGAGATCGCCTAGCTCAATACCTGTCTCAATCAAGAACTCCCTCAGATTTGCCTGCCTATTCACAAATGAACGCAGCGCACTCTCTATGCCACCTCGTGTCACCGGAATATCACTCTGAATTCGCCGAAGCAGATCCTCTTGCGACTTTTGCTCAAACTGCACAAGGCAGCCAGACGGCAGCGCACCACTGCCGTTCTTTACAAACTCAGCGAATTCGCGAGGTGTCTTTTCAACGAGCGTTTCTAGATACCTTTGAAACCGAAACGAGGGATGCTGGCGCCCCGTAATATCGAAGACCGAAAGTATATCTTTGCCCCCCGAACGCCTTAGCCCACGACCAAGCTGCTGAAGAAAAATCGTGGCGCTTTCGGTCGGTCTATAAAGAAAAAGCGTATTCACGTCAGGGATATCGACCCCTTCGTTGAACAGGTCTACAACGCAAAGTACCTGCAAATCACCGGAGGCCAGGCGTTCTTTGGCCTGATCGCGAATCGCGGCATCACTGCCATGGGTCAACACCTCTGTCTTGAGCCCGAGCCTTGCCTTAAGCTCATCGGCAACTCTTTTGGCGTGATTCACATCAACGCAAAAGGCCAAGGCCTTCAATGAGCCTTTATCTGCCAAATATTCATCGAGTGCTCGACTGGTCGTGGTGAGCCAAGCATCGCTTGAGTCGATAAGTTTTTCAGACAACTCTTCGTCGCGATACTTGCCACGCTGCCAACTTAGGCCTGACAAATCAACGTCGGTATCCAAAACAAAATAGCGAAACGGAACTAATATTTGTTGATCAATGGCATCCCAGATTCTGAGGTTGCCCACGTAAGGGGTTGGAAAATGCTTTTCGTATTGCTTGCCATCGGCTCGCTCAGGGGTGGCTGTTAAGCCAAGCAATTGCTTGGAATTTATTTTCTCAAGTATCGTTTGATAAGAATCAGCAGCAGAGTGATGCACTTCATCGAAAACAACATAGTCAAAGTGCTCTGCCTTGAATGTGAAATTATTATTCAGTGACTGAACTGAAGCAAAAACATGGCGGAAGTCTTCGGGCCGATTGCCGTCAACCCAAAGCTCACCAAATGTCTTGAGCCCAAGGGCGTCTCGAAAAACATCCCTTGCTTGAACCAAAATTTCCTTGCGGTGAGCAACAAAGAGGAAAGTGTCGGCTCGGCGCTGCTCTCGCAGGGTTTTATAATCAAAAGCTGCAGTGTGAGTTTTGCCAGTGCCCGTGGCCATGACGATCAAATTTTTATTGCGGCCTGTTTTTCGGAATAGTTCGAGCTCTCTTAGTATGGGTTTTTGCCACCACCGGGGTTCAACTTCTCTAAGGCGGTGCTCGGGATCGCTCTTCTTGAGCGCTCGCGCCAGACGCTTGCGCTGAAGCTCATCCCCGGAATACTCTTCGAAGCAGTCTTGGTCATGCCAATAGCTCTCGAAAGTTTCGGCCATTCGCGAATATAGGTCACGCTGTGTGGCCTGAGAGACACGAACGTTCCATTCGAGGCCATCGGTCTGGGCACTGTGGGACAAATTAGACGATCCCACGTAGCCAGTCGAGAAACCCGAATTGCGGTGAAAGATCCATGCCTTAGCGTGAAGGCGGGTGGCAGTCTCGTCAAAAGATATTTTGACCTTAGCCCCTAAGCGAACCAATAGATCTATAGCCTTGGCTTCGGTAGCCTGCATGTAAGTGGTTGTAAGAACCCGAAATTCTCGGCCCTGAGCACGGTGTCGTTCTATTGCTTTTTGAAACTTAAGTAGTCCACTCAACTTAATGAAACTGCACAGAAGGTCGATCTTATCCGCGCTGGCAAACTCGCTTTCAATGTATTCATGAATGCTTTCGCCCCGTCTATTTGTGATGAGGCCTGTGTCTAAAGTCGAAATCTTAGGGCGATTTTCCTTTTTCTCGTAGTTTGTGCCTAGCGTAGGGCTGATCGCTACCAAGAGCAAATTTTCAAAATTGATTTCAGAGCTTTCAAGGCCCCCACGCTTGACCAATTCGCTTGCAACGGCCCGGGCAATTTCTATCTTTTTATCAATATCTGACGTATCAGAAAGAATTCGACGCAGACAAAGGACAAGGTGATCAACTAGATATTCATCGACATCATCCAACGAATTCAGCTTCACATTCTGAACGAGGTCCCCGCCATCATTTTTTTGCAGGGCTTGATGAAGGGCTTGGGTAAGAACTTTTTCATAGATTCCAATCTCTGGCTTCATCTTTTGACCTCGTTTAAAAATGCTTCCCTGAAATCACAACTTCGCCACCGTTCTCAATTCATGCCCCAACCCCGTCACCCTCGCCTGCCTCGTCTGACAGCCCTTCACCAAGGCCTCATCACTCGCCAGCAGCAGCACACTCGCCTTGGCGCGGGTGATGGCGGTATAGATCAGCTCGGGGCCGACCAGGGGGTGGGCTTCGGGGGGCAGAACCAACAAAACGTGCTCGTATTCGCTGCCTTGGGCGCGGTGGGTGGTGCTGGCCCAGGCCAGCTCGTAGCCCGGCAGTTGCGAGAGGTTAAAGACGCGGGGGCCTTGGGGGCCGGCGAAGACAGCGTAGGCGGCGCTGTTGGCGCTCGCGGGTAGCAGGGCGCCTAAGTCACCGTTGAAGAGGCCGCTAGAAGGGTCGTTGTGGGTGATCAAGATGGGGCGGCACCAGGCGCCCAGGCCGAGCGAGGCGAGTTTGGCCTCGACCCGTTCATTCAAGCCGCTGACGCCATAGCGGCCCTCGTTGAGGGCGCAAAGCAGGCGCAGGCCCTGCAGGCTGGCCAGGGCTTGGCCGGCGTCTTGGGCCTGGGCTAGCTTCAAAATCAAGGGCCAGACTTGCTCAAGAGCTTGCTTAAGCCCTTGGCCGCGCGTGTCAGAGACAAAGCGGGCGACCTCGGGCGACGCGTTCTTTGGGTCGCCTTGCTCGCTAGCCTGAGTGTAAAGCGGCGCGGCCGCGAGCAGTTCCCTATCTAGCGCCTGATAGTCAGCGCCCTCGGGCGCGTTTTGGTAGGCCAAGGTCGCTAGAGCCAGGCGGCCGATGGCAGGGCGTTGGCGAAAGCGATAGTTGGTCTCGAGGCGCGTCCAGCAAGACGCCAGCGGCTCTTGGCTCGCGGCCTGAACCATATCGCCCAGCACGCGGCCGGCCTCGACACTCTCGAGCTGATAGGGGTCGCCCAAGACCACCAAGCGGCAAGACTCAGGCAGGGCGCGCAAGAGCGCGCGCCAGAGCATGAGGTCGAGCATCGAGGCTTCGTCAACAATGAGCAGGTCAAGATCAAGCGGGTGATCCGCGTCGCGGCCGCAGCGGTCTTGGCTGGGCCGCCACTCGAGCAAACGATGCAAGGTGAACGAGCGGGTCGAGGCCAGGGCCAGGGCCGGGGCAACCTTGGGCAAGGCGGCTAGCACCAGAGGGTCTTGGGCAGCCTGAGCCACACTCTCGCCCAGGCGCTGGGCGGCTTTGCCTGTGGGCGCGCTGAGCGCGAAACGAAGATTAGGATTTTGATCGAGCAAGAGCGCCAGCAAGCGGGCCACGCTGTGGGTCTTGCCCATGCCCGGCCCGCCGATCACCAGCGCCGGCTCGGGCTTGGGCGC
>CAZFUM010000158.1:0-4187 GCA_964521965.1 uncultured bacterium
GCATCGATCTGGGCTCCACTCACGGGGCCCAGGCCATGGCCTATGCCCAGCTTGGCGCCAATGGCCGTAGCCGTTTCAAGTGAGTCGCCCGTCATCATGACCACCCGCATGCCCGCACGCTTGGCCTCGGCTATGGCCTCGGGCACGCCCTCGCGCAGTGGATCTTCAAATGCCACTAAGCCCACAAAATCTAGATTCTTGGGCAAAGATTCAGGCGCGGGCCCCGCGTGCTCGCCATGGGCGCAGCCCAGCACGCGTAGGCCCTGACGCGCTAAGTCGCGCTCACGCTCAATGGCCCAAGTGCGGGTGGCGTCATCGATGAGGCAATGTTCCAACACGCCTTCGAGCGCGCCTTTGGCCGCCATCTGGCCATCATCCCAAATATGCCCCATGCGAGGCGGGCGGCCAAAGAGCGAATAATCCATGGCGATGTTGCCCGCAGGCCGGGCGAAGTGTTCGCGAATCTGGCGCTCCATAGGATCAAAGGGTTCGATTTCGCTAGCGCGCGAAGCGGCTTCGAGCAATTGCGCTTCGCTTTTACCGGGTGCGGGCACTTTGGCCGCCAGGCGCATTTCATTTCGCGTGAGCGTCCCGGTCTTATCAACGGCCAACAAGGTGATAGCGCCCAGAGTCTCAATGGCAGGCACCCGCGAAGCCAGCACGCCTTCACGAGCAATGCGACGCGCACCCATGGCCAAGAAGACAGTCAGCACCACGGGCAGCTCTTCGGGCACGGTAGCAATGGCCAGGGTCAAGCCCTGCAAGATGGCCTGCGACAAGGTAGCGCCCTGCGCCTTGGCCAAGAAAATGACGGTGAGGCAGGCCAGCACAGCCACGCCGGCCAGTACGCGCACCAACTGGGCAGTCGATCGTTGAAAAGGTGTTTTCTCAGGTTCAATATCACTGAGATGTCGGCTGATTTGACCAACGCGAGTCGAGAGGCCTGTTGCCGTGATGCGCGCCAAGGCTTGGCCCTGCAGCATGAGCGAGCCTGCAAAGACCTGGCGCTCGACTAAGGGCGAATCGGGCAGGGCGTTCTTCCACACGCCTTGGCTTTCGCCAGTCAGCAGCGATTCATCAACTCTTAAGTCGTGGGCCTCGACGATCTCACCATCGGCGGCAATGCGATCGCCTTCATTGAGCTGCATGAGGTCATCGGGCACCAGCTCTTGGCCGTTCAAACGTGTCCAAGCCCCGTCACGTAACACTAAAGCGCGAGGGCTGGCCAAGGCTGAGAGTGCAGCCACCGCGCCTTCGGTGCGGGCTTCTTCGACATAGGTGATGACCACCACCAAGCCCACAAAGACCGAGAGCAAGATGGCCTCGCCACGGCTTCCCATACTTATATAAAAGATCAGCACCACCACCAGCACTAGCAAGGTAGGCTCTGACAGCACCTCAAAGAAGCGCTTAAGCCAAACGAAGCGGTGGCGGGGGCGTATGTCATTGGGCCCAAAACGAGCCAGACCTTCGGCGGCTTGGGCGCTACTAAGACCTTTAAACTTAATCACGGTGATATTTTAAATTTTTTAAGCCTGATTTCCTATGACAGACGGTATGGTAAAATAAGACATGCAAATTCGACAAGGTTTATGGCTCACGACAGGGTTTTGCGCCTTAAGTTCGGCTCTCGCCGCCCACGGCGCCTTGCATCCGCGAATTCACCAAGCCGAGACGGCCGCAAAAGCCCAGCCCCAAGATGCCCAGCTTCACTTGACTCTGGCCGAGCTGCTGCTTGAGCATGGCGAGCTAGGCGAGGCCTTGGGCGCCTATGAACGAAGCACTCAGCTCAAATCGCCAGATAAGGCCGCCTGGCTGGGTTTGGCTTATTGCGCCAATCGCCGTGGCCAGGCCGTCAAAGCTGAAGCCGCAGCGCGCGAAGCGCTCAAAATTTCACCGCAGGCCAAAGCTTACTTTGAATTGGGCATGGCCCTGCAATCACAAACCCAAATGACCCCGGCCACAGTGGCCTATGGCCAAGCCTTTGCCCTGGAACCCAGTCCCGACATGGCCTTAGCCTGGATTCGCTGCGCCGCTTCAAACTCGGCTTGGCCCGAAACTCGAAAACAAATAGAAGGTGTGCGCCAACGCCTAGGTGATTTGGCAGCTATCTTAGAAACTGCAGTCTCCCTGGCGCGCAACAAAAAAGAATTCAAAGACGCCCTCGCCTGGCATGAGGCGCGCATCAAATCTGAAGGCCAGCAGGCTCTCTTGCTCGAAACCCTGGGTGACATCTTGAATGATTTAGGCAAAAGCGCGAAAGCCCGCAAGGCCTGGGGCCGCGCCCTCGAATCATGGAAGCTTTTGCCCGAGTCTCGCCGCAAAACCCCAGCCCTCTTGGGCCTGCCTGAACGCGTGAAGGTCAAAGGTGGGGGAATCTGAAACCCCCCACCTTTTTTTCTATATTATTTACCCGCAGAAGTCATCGCTGACACAAAGGCTCCATTGGCATCCATCGTCACACTAAAGGCCACTTTGTCGCCCGCTTTAAAGCCCTTGGTGACGCCTAGATCACGCACTTCAAAGGGCATGACCATGGCGCCCATCCAGCCAGGAAATTCGGCGTGATCGATGACCAAGATCTTCCCCTCTGACTTCACTTCTTTAATCACTCCTGTGCTGCTATGAGTTTCAAGTTTGGCAGCGTCAACGGCTGGGGCATCGGCCTTCTTGCCACAGGCCATCAAACCCAGTCCCAGACCTAATCCGAAAATCGTTGCCACTAAAATCACTTTTTTCATATGCGCTCCTAGATTTTGCTTGGGCTCAGCCCAGGCGTTTCACAAAAGCCCAGAAGCCCTGGGCCGGGCGTTCGCTGACTTGCGGTTCTAAATCACATTTCCATTTCCAAAGATAAAACACGGCAGGATAGACCAAGAGCTCAAGCAAGAAGGACGAAGCCAAGCCGCCCACCATGGGCGCGGCAATACGCCGCATCACATCAGCCCCAGAACCGGTGCCCATCATGACCGGCAAGAGACCGATAAAAGCGGTTGCGACCGTCATGACCTTGGGCCGCAGACGCTTGACTGCGCCATCATGCACAGCATGGCGCAGCTCTGCATTTAAAGCCTGACGCGCTGCGGGGCCGCGCAAATTCTTAAAGCGGCCTTTGTCTTGAGCATCGTCATAGCTCAACTCGAGATAAAGCAGCATGAACATACCTGTCTCAGCATCTAAACCAGCCAGGGCAATCAAGCCGACCACTACAGCCGTTGACATATTGTAGCCCAGCAACCAAAGGAACCAATAAGCGCCGATCAGTGAAAACGGCACAGCCAAAAGAATAATAGCAACGCGGGTCCACGATCGGCTGTTAAGGTAAAGTAAAATAATGATCAGTAGGGCGACCAGAGGAAGCACCCAGGCCAGGGTGTCCCACATTTGTTGCATCTGCTCGTACTGGCCTGAGAAGCGCACGCTTACCCCAGGCTGGGGCGTGACTTGGCGTTCGACCACCTCTTTAGCTTTTTTGACATAGGAGCCCAGGTCGATACCTTCGACATCGACATAGACATAGGCTGCCAACTGCCCATCTTCGTTGCGTATCATCGCAGGCCCTTTGAGACGCCGAACTTTAGCCACCGATCCCAAAGCAATCTGAGCCGCACCCATGCCACTCATGGGCCTAAGAATGACATGCTCAAGATCACTCATATCGTCGCGAAAGGACGACTGATAGCGCACGCCCACGCCATAACGCTCGCGGCCACGAACAATGGTCGTGACCGAATCGCCACCCATGGCTGCCATCAGGGTCATTTGGACTTCTTCAATCGAAAGGCCATAAAAGCCCAGGCGCTCGCGATCCCATTCCACATCGACAAAATAGCCGCCCGTGGCGCGTTCGGCGAAAACCGTAGCCGTGCCGGTGAGCGGCTTGAGCGCAGCTTCGACAGCCTCGGCCGTAATTTGAATGCTTTCAAGGTCTGGGCCCAAGACTTTAATTCCTAAAGGCGTGCGCACCCCTGTAGAAAGCATATCTAAACGGTTCTTGATCGGCATGGTCCAGATGTTGGGTATGCCTGCAAACTTCAGGTCCTTATCCATCTGACGGGCCAATTCGAGTGTCGTAGGCCGATCATCCCAAGCCCAGCGAAAGAGCGGTTTAAGAAATTCAGGCAAGGGCGAATACCAGCGCTTTTTCTCGCGCCACTCATGCCTGGGCTTGAGCATGACTGTGGTTT
>CAZFUM010000159.1:0-4185 GCA_964521965.1 uncultured bacterium
GGCTTTGTCGGCTCTAGCAGGCTTGACTGTTTTTGACGTGCTGGGTGCGCCTTCATCTTCTTCGTTCGGGCTCATACCGCCCATCATGGCGCCCATGCCCTCAATAATCTTATAGCCTTTGGGTACGGTGAAAAGATCGTCTGAAAGCCCCCCGGGCTCGATTTTGGTGGCGAGCATTTCAAAGGGTTTACCCTTTCGGCTCTTAACTTTTAAAGGGAAAAAGCCTTTGCCCTTAACTGCTTCCTCCCATGCTTGCGGCTCGCCCTGACCTTGCTGCTGTGAGCCCATGAAGGCGCCCATGCTTTCATTGGCCCAGATTTCGGTGACGCCCGACTTGCCTTCCCACAGCCATTCTTCGGCCTTCTGGCCTGCAATGATCTCGACGCGGCCGGTCTTGCTCATCTTGCCCTCAGGCTTGCCAGCTTTTTTCCCCTTGGGCTTTAACTTGGCCGGATCCATTTTCATAGCCATTTTGCGCTTAGGCATGAGCATGAAAACGGCGGCGCCATCGTGGATCATGCTGGCTTTTTGGTTTTCATTCTCAAAATCCATGCGGTATTTTTTGTCTTTGATAGAGTACGCCACGGGTACGCTCTTCATGCCGCTGGTCATTTGATACTCCACCACGCCCTCAAAGGCTGGCAGGCTGCTGCAGGCAAAGCCTAGTGCCAGGCTCAAGGCGGCAAATTTCATCTTCATAGTAAGACTCCAGAATAGGTTGAAGCTTAGGGTTGAGTCACTGCCGCAGGCACGGGCGTGGCCGGGGGGCGGTCAAAGTCAGCTGCGACTTTGTCGAAGTTTTTCTTGACCGCAACATAGCGCGCGGCGATGTCGCGCAGTTCTTGCAGCGGCCCGATGTCACCGCTCATGCCCGGGCCTAGCCAGACCGTGGCATCTTTGCTGGGCATTTTAACCTTGGCGCCGCTTTGGCGAGCCGCCTCAGCCAGAGTTTTGGCAGCAGGCATTTGATTCTTGAGTTGCACCAAGAGCAGGGCTTTCTGACCGGCTGTGAGTGGGTTAAGGCCCGATGCACCGGCCAGCAGCAGAGTTTGGCCGCGTGACTCAATTTGTTCGTCCATGTCTTTGACGCCTTGGGTGACTTGAACCGCCAAGCTGTCGGCTTCAGTTTTGATGGCTGAGTGGCTGGTCTTGGCAATGTTAAAAGTTTGCTGCTGTTGTTCGATGCTATTCACAGCTTGGTTATAGCGCTGCACATAGTTGCCCATGCCTGCGGCGATGCCATCGTATTCGCCTTGCACGGCTTTAAAGTCGTTCCAAGAGGCCGCATCGTCCGAGTTGATTTCACCTTTGCCTGCAGCCCAGGCATCGTAGCGCTTTTTAAAGGCGTCTATTTTCTTTTCGCCTTCTCGCATTTCAATTAAGACCCGGTAACATTCTTTGAGAAAGGCGTTCAATTGTGGGTAGGGCGCAGCTTTGGGTGTGCTGGTGGCGGCCACGATCTCTTTAACCTTTTGTGTTTGTACTTGGTAGTCGGCTTCCATTTTGTCGATGAGGGGTGGGTAGTAGTCATACGTGGCGCGGTGGGCAGCAAGGTTTACACGCCGGGGGCCGCAAGCTGTGAGTAAAAGCAGACTGCTAGCAGCCAAAAATAAGATAAGTCGTTTCATCGAAAGCTCCTTAATAGTTGAGACGTTCTAGGACATTAGATTATTCAATATTTAGGGTTTGGCATAGGACAAATGCGCCTTCGAAATGAGGGAATTGTGGCCAAAGGATTCTTAGCTAGATAGTCCTTTAGGGTGTCCATCCGGTGGCCCGCGCTTGAATTAAAATCTCAGCGCAGGCTTTGGCATCAGACAGTGCTTCATGATGATTTAATTCGATCTTTAATTTTTCGCAAACTAAATTAAGTTTCGTAGGAAAAATGTTCCAGACTTTGCGGGCAATTGATACCGTGTCTAAAAATCGGGTAGCGGGCGCGTTAATGCCATAGTGATTGCAAGCTGCTTGCAGCACGCCCCGGTCAAAGGGCGCGTTATGGGCTGCGAGATAGTCAGCGCCGTCAAACCAAGGTTTGAGTTCAGGCCAAAGTTTGGCCCAGTCGGCTTCGCCAGCCACATCGTTCCATGAAATTTCATGCAAATAGGTGAAGACAAAGTCATCACTCGGAGGCTTGATGAGCCAGGCCTGCGATTTGCTCACTTGCCAATTTTCAATGCGCACCACGCCAATCTGACAGGCGCTATGGGCGTCATAATTGGCGGTTTCAAAGTCGAGGGCGAGAATCACAGGCTCAGGCATGGGCGGTATTTTAGGGCATTTCATGCCTTTGAAGCACGGCCAATTGCGCCTAAAATAGCCTTATGAGAGCGCCCATTGGATTGCTTTATTCCCAAGTCGGCTATGACGCGGGCGCGCCTAAGCGCGTGCTCGTGCGCGGGCCCAAGCGTTGTTTGACATCAAAAGCCCAGCTGCTGCTTTTAGACCAAGGCAAAACCGCGTGGAAAGGCCCCTTGGTTTATTGGGGCGAGCTGTGGGGCTCGGCCTGGTGGGTGGCGGATTTTAGCGCGTTCAAAAAAATCGGCAGTTATGACGTGATCGTGCGCGAGGGTAAGAAAATTAAGTTGCGCGGCGAGCAGCTGAAGATCGGCAAAGGTATTTTGTTTAAAGAGACCTTTGAGCCTGTGGCGCTGCGCCAATATAGCCTGCGCGCGGTCTTTGCCCAGGTGAGTCCAGGTTGGTTTGACGCGGGCATGCTGTGGCAAGAAGTGCCTAGTCATGCCGTCAGCATCGTGGGCTTAAGCGATCTTTTGATTAAGGCCGGCAAGCGTCTGACGCGCAGCCAAAAGAATGATCTCTATATGCATTTAGAAAATGGCGGGGGCTATCTCTGGCAATGCCAGCTTAAGGCCCAGCAGCTGGGTTATAACGGGGCGGTCGTACATGATTTAGCTAAAGCACCCGACCGTGTTTGCAGCAACGATGCCTTTATGGCTGCGATAGCTTGGTGCAAAGCTGCCGCTGCCTTGCAGGCAGAACACCCTCTCTTGGCTAAGCTCTTTGCAGTCAACGCAGCTTATGCTTTAGATTGGATTGAAAAAGAAGCGCAGCCCGTCGACGCGACTCATAACATGAATTGGAACCAAGGCTGGCCCGAGGGCAAACCCTGGCCCAAGCAATGGATGACGCGCTACTTGATGCTGGCCCTTTGGTGTGAACTCTTGCTTAAGGCCGATGGTCATCGTGATCGTGAAGATCGCATTGAAACCCTGACGCGGCAGATTTTGGCCCGCCAAGTGCCGATGTCGAAGGCTGAAGCTGGTTATTGGGGTCATTTTTATGCCTATGATGCCGAAGGCGAAGAGATCACAGAAAAAGGCTGGAGCCATGGCATGCCGCCCCATCAGAACGGCCAGAATAAGGTTTTTGGCTCTGACATGGGTGCGGTCTTTGCTTATCCTCTGCACGCCTTTATCGAAGGCTTGCAATTATTTCCTAAACATAAATTAGCTGGCGAATGGCGGCGCAGTATTGAGTCATTTGCTTTAGGTTATTTCAAACCCGCTTGCTCAGCGAATCCCTTTTACTTGGCGCCGCGTGGGGTCTATGGCAAAGAAGGCTTGCTGCATTTTTCAGGTCTTTGGCACGGTTGCAATACGCTCTATGGTCAGGCTGCTGCTTTAGCCCTTGAATTTGAAAAGTTGCTGCCTGATCCGGCTTGGCGTCAAATTGCGATAGGAAATTTGCAGTGGATTTGTGGCTTGAATGTTGGGCTGACTCAAGAAGCTGCAGACTTGGGCTGCGTGATGCGTAAACATGTCGTCCCTAAAGGCCAGGCCTTGCCTGTGAGCATGATTTATGATGTAGGCCATCGAACAGCGGGGAATTGGACTACGATTCAGGGTTCGGTCTGCAACGGTTTTTCAGCGGGCGCGCAATTTACTTATGATGTCGCGCCGCTTAAGAAATTAGATGCACCCACATCGTTGACTGACGAAGATTGGATCACGCATGCGGGGGGCTATTTGATGGGTCTGGCCCGACTTTAACTATTAAACCAACTTACAAGCCTGAACCGCCAAGGCCTGGCAGCGGGGGCCGCGCCAAAGCGAGGCCCAGAGTAGGCGCAGGGCACGCAGCACGCGCCTTTCTGTCGGGGTGCTAGGGCTGTGGCGAATTTCTTGAATGGCTTCGGTGAAGAGCAGAGGCAAAAGGCGTTCCATA
>CAZFUM010000160.1:0-4113 GCA_964521965.1 uncultured bacterium
CCCCGCTTCGCGGGGGGCGCCTTTTGGTGGCAGCATTCTGCAAGAAAACAGACAAACCAATACTTACTTGCAGAATGTAACTTCCATGGGCCTCCCCCGCGAAGCGGGGGAGATGTCGCGCCCCGCGCCGATGCTCGGGGCAGGCTACGCGCGACAGAGGGGGCAAGAAATTGACTCTTACCTCAGTCCTGCCAATTCCTGCAGCAAGTGCCAATTATGCAGGCGGTCGTGGTTGGCGGCCTCAAGCTCTGGGCTGGGTTTGCCGTCTTTGTCAAAATGCTTAGAGAAACGGCCCTCGGTACGCGCGAAGGTGATGAAATCCATCACTTCGCCCGTCTTAGGGTTGCTGTAAAAATCTTTGTCCACGCCCACATTGCCCTGCAAGCTGAGTCGTTCAGCTATCTTCTCGCCTTTGCGCGGATCATAAATAAAGAGCGGAAAAACGCGACAATCAGCGGCCAGCTTGGCCTGCTTAAAAGCTACGTCATCCGCCACTTGATGCTCGGGCTGGCAGGTGGTGAAGACATTAATAAGCGCTGGGCCCTTGAATTCAATGGCGCCCAAAACTGCCCGATAAAAGTGATTCTGATTACCGCAAATGGTCTGGGCCACATAGACGTTGGGATGCATCATCGCGATGTTAGCCAACTCTTTACGGTACTCGGTCTTGCCATGCAGAACTTTGCCATGCAGCGACATCTTGGCGTTCTGGGCCGTGAAGCTGGCGGTCGAAGCCTGGCCACCCGTGTTGCTATAGACCTGGGTATCTAGGACCAAAACTTTAATATCCATGCCGCTCATCAAAAGCCGTGACAAGGCCTGAAAGCCGATGTCATTCATAGCCCCGTCGCCACCTATCACCCAAAGCTTCTTGTCAGCCCAGCCATGTTGGTCCCATTTCATGCGTATGCCCATGGCATAAGTGGGCGCGTTCTCAAAAAGCGAGTTGGTCCAAGGGGTGAGGAAAGGATTAAAGGGATAGGTGCTGGAATAGACCGAGTTGCAGCCGGTTGAGGCCACCACACCCATGCTTTGCTTGCCGTGCACAAAACCCGTGGCCGCCAAAGCCATGCGAATAGCGCTAGCCTCGCCACAACCCATGCAAGACCCAGCCCCGCCCACAAAAAGTTGCGAGCGCTCGGTCAACATCATGTCGCCGGGTGCCTTGGTGAGATAGTCCTCAGGTGTGTCAGGCAGCTTGCGCCAATGGGCAAATGAACTGCGAGCTTCTTCTAAAATTTCAGCGTCCTTAACCTGCATGGCCAAGGCGTTCTTTTCACCACAGATCAAGACGCATTCAGCGCAGCCTTTGCATTTGGTGGGGTCGATCACGATCGAGAAATAGCCGCCCGGCTTACCCTTGGCCTTGGGCGCATTGTAATACTTGGCGTGCTTGGTGAAGTGGGCGCGATAGGCTTCGCGCGCGGGCCCCTCGGGCAGTGCGGCCAAAGCCGCTTCGTATTCCGGCTCGGGCGTGACCTTAGCCAAGATGGCCGTGTCAGGACAGATGTTGACGCAATCCATACAGGCTACGCAGTTGGCCTGCGCAAAGCGGGGTATCTCGGGCGCAATGTAGCTGAAATCGCGAAAAGCCCCCGTGCCTGCGGGAATGATGCTGCGGGCACTGTCTAAGTCAGCTGGCAAGCCGTCTTCGCCCCAGCCTTGATTGTAGCCCGCAATGACCCGCTCTAAAAAGGCCGCCTCATCCAGAGGTTTAGGCAGATCCTCAAATCCACTCAGCTTGCTCATGGCGCCCTCCTCAGACCGCCACCGGGGCCATGGCCCCGGCAGGGATTTCACGCGCTTCGGCAAAACCGCGCTTGACCGCGTTTAAGTTGGCCTCAATCACGGCTTCGCCGCGGCGGCCAAAGTACTTCTCTAAAGGCTTGCGCACCTTAGCAAAGAGGTCGTCATCGCTCAGGCCCAGCTGCTTTTGATAAGGTGTGACTCTGAGAAAAACACCCAGCAGCACAATGCCCTGCATGCGCTGGGCCAGATCGATGCTAGGCGCCAGTTCGCGGGCCAATTTGACCGCGTCGAGATAGATGACCTTAGCGCCCTTGTCAGCCAGGCGCTTGCGGTCTTGGGCCGGGATGGCGGCCCAGACCTTAGCCGGATCGTTTTCTGCTGATTGAATGAAAAGCGTGCCACCTTGCTTCAAACCCGCTAAAGGCCCCGCGATCTTGAAAGCATTGATGTCATTCAGGGCCACAAAATCGACCTCATTCAGCTCGCAATGAGTCTTAATGCGTTCGCTGGCCAGCGTGAGGTAATAGGTGGTGGGCAGGCCCTTTTTTTCAGAACCATATTTAGGATAAGCCTGCACAAAGGTGCCAAAGACATCGCCCGCCAAGGTCGCCAAGATCTTATTGGTCGTGACCGAACCATAGCCACCCACGCTATGCCCCCGCATGCTAAAGGCGCCCGGAATCAAGCCTGTGGGCTCGGGCTCTTCAGCGAGTGCCAGCGGATGGCGCACGCCGACCACAAAAACTTCGCGCGGCTCTTGGCTAGCCAACTCTTTGGCAATGGCAATGACATGGCTGGGGCGGAAGTCGCGTGAGCCCAGACCATAGATGCCTTGTACGACGTTAGGTGCCAAGGCTAGCTTGGGCAAACCTTCGCGCCCGCGCAGCGCGTCAAAGAGCGCTGCCTTGACCTCGGTGGCCAAGGGGTTGCTCTGGCCCAGGGGCGCGTCCATACGCTCGATCACCGCCACGGCACGGCATGCGCGCAAGGCTTGTACAATTTCTTTATCAGGAAAAGGCCTGAGCACATTAATGTGAACAAGACCCAATTTAATGCCCATGGCCCTAATTTGAGGCAGCACCGCTTCGGCTGTTTCCATCGATGAGCCTAGTCCCACAATGGCGACCTCGGCGTCTTCCATGCCAACCGTGGTGACCATGTCGTAGTTGCGACCCGTAAGGTGACCAAAGTCATGCATGGCTTCTTGAATCTTCGCGCGAACTTTGTCAAAGATGCCGCGCTGGGCTATCTTACCCTTCATATAAGAATCTTGATTCTGCACCACGCCGACCATCATGGGCTTATGGGGATCAAGCAGGGTGAGCACGCGGTCCTTGGGGTCACCCACAAATTGCTTCATCAATTCAAGTTCAGGCAATTTGACGTTTTCTAAGGTGTGCGTAATCAAGAAGCCGTCTTGAACATTAAAAAATGGAGTCTGGCTGGCTTCGGCAGCGCGGCGTGCGATCAAACAAAAATCTGCGGCTTCTTGGGCATTGCGGCCAAACAAACAGCCCCAATTGGTGTCGAGTACCCCAAAAATATCATCGTGGCCACAATGGACATTCAACGAGTGATGCGTAAGAGCACGGGCCCCAATGTTAAAGACCACGGGCAGACGCTTACCTGCAATGGTGTAAAGCACCTCTTTCATCAAGACCAAGCCTTGGCCTGAGGTGAAATTCGTGACGCGGCCGCCGGCGGCAGCAAAGCCCTCGCAAGATGACGCCGAGCTATGCTCGCTTTCGAGCTCAACAAAGCCCAGGGGCGTACCCCAAAGGTTGGTGGCGCCATTGGCCACATATTCCTGATAGCCCACGCCCATGTTGGTGGTAGGGGTAATCGGGTAGGCTGTGGCGGCCTCGCTGATGGCGGTCTCAACCCAGACCACCGAGCCCGTGCCGTCCGTGACAGTGGGAATTCCGGGATAGCTAACAGGCCCTGCATTAGGCATCTTGGCGTGTGTCATGACGACCTCATCAAAGAAGACGAGGCCATTTTGTCAGGCCTTTTCAGGCGAGTTTATGACTTAGGACATAAGCTAGAAGGCCAAATTTATGGGGTTTTCAGGCAGGCCAGGGCACTCAGGGCAAAAGAACAGCAAGAATCACTAAAAAAGACTGGAATCAAAGCCAGCTTAACTGGTTTCATAACCCCTATGAATAGCTTTCGAAAAGCCATGGCACTAGGTCTTTTAGCAAGCCTGACCCTGCCTGCGACTTTGCTCGCCAAACCCACCCATATTGTCATGGGCTATGCCCGCAACTGGGACACGACTTTCAGCTCGGCCAACCAAGCCGCCCGCCTCAGTTTGCTTTGGAACGAACTCTCTCACATTGCCGAAGCCTTTGCCCTGCCCCAGGC
>CAZFUM010000161.1:0-4101 GCA_964521965.1 uncultured bacterium
TGCGTATCTTGCCGCCGCGCGATGCAGCGGGCGTGCCATTGCCAAAAAAGATGCGAGCGATGTCAGGACTGAGAATTTCTACGCGAATGTTAAATGCCATTGTTACTCCCCTTAAGTTTTAAGGCCTCCCTCAGGCCGTTTATCGATTGATAATGAGATAATGAACGTCCACGCTAGCTGACGTTACTCCTACCGCGCCCCGCATAATGTGAAGCCTGAAATTGGCTGTGCCATCAACCACGCTCGTCAGGCGAACTGAAACGACATCAGCGGTTACCGCCGAGCCGGATGACACGGTCAAATAAATGAGAGAATTCGACTTGATAGAGGCGCTGCTAATGAAGCTTGTCGCTGAAAGAGTGTTGGTGCCCACGCTACTAAAAGAACCTGAACTGATGGGGATCACGCCCGCGCTACGATCGGCACGGGCACTGTTGACCGCAATGGCGCCGTCGATGAATAGCGCCACAGCCGGGCTGCCATTGGTGACGCTGAGCTTGCTATTGACTGCCACCACGCCTCCGCGGCCACGACTAATCGCGGTGCTGTCGCCGTGGATTTGACCAATCACACCTGCCACACCACCGCCATAGCCTGGCACGATGCCCCAAACACCTACGCCAAATCCCGAAATATCTTTAGCCGTGGCAGAAACACCCACGTTCCAACCTTCGGCCACGATGCCAATGCCCTTGCCCGAGGAAAGCGCGTTGGTGGAGCTAACCAACAAGCCAAGGCCATCGGACTCGCCATTGACAAAGATGCCAGCGGCTCCCACGTGACCATAGCCTATGTTGGGATAAAGGATGCTGCACGTGCCAAAGCGGCCTAGCACTGCGGCGCTGTCCCAATGATCGCTGGGCGAATAACCATGCAGCGCATAGCTGCGACCACCGCTGTCGATATTACCGTAAATTGCAGAATAGCCATTAGGCAGGCCCGACATGGTGGCTTCAATGCCGTTGCCTGAACTGCTGCCCTGCACCCAGAGGCCTCGTACACCTGCGCCCGATGGATTCAAGCCAAGCACATCGACTGCGCCCGTAACGACAGCACCGGCCTCAAAAGTTTTAGAGCTAAATGCGTAGGGCGCGCGGGTGAGCTCGTGGCGAGGGCTTAGGGTTTCCCAGAGAAAAGTCGTCGTGTTGTACCATTCGATTTGCAGCCAAAGCGCCTGATTGAAGGTGCTCGCTGGCAGAGGTATGAGCGAGCCCAAGGTCACATTAAAAAGGCCGTTGACGGTCGTGACAAAGGGCGTCCCATTGTAAAATTCAGACCAAACATTCGCGCCCGCCGAGGGGTCGTCATAGAGCCTGAAGGTCACGTAGTGGCTGCCATCAGGCACGGGTGATCCGCCGGTCTTTAAGCGCCCCTGATAATTCAGGGTGTTGGGTATAGGCATGCTAGCCGCGAGCTGCGCGGTCCACCCCATCAGCGAAAGAAGGGCGAGAATTCGAAGGCTGACTTTCATAGAGGCCTCTTGAGATCGGGCCGCGATCGGCCCTAGTAAAAGCATTACTATAGTTAAAGCAAAGAGCGTGCCAAAAGAGCAATGACAGGATTCTAAGTTATTACGCCAAGGCTTTCAGTAACCGTGACCACAAAAAGTTTTTTCGGGTTCCAAAGGGCGGCACAAATAAAAAAGCCGCCCAGCTTAGCCCGAGGCGGCTTCGTTTGACGAATTAGTCAATAATTTGACGCTTAGCCGACGACCGCACTAAAGAAATAGTCTATCCACTCTTTTTTATGATTTTTGCCGGCCATGGCTGGCCGGGACGAATAAATCTTGGCCTTCATGTCTTGTGAGGCCTTGGCACCCAAGCCAACCTCGACCGCTTTAATGCGAAGTTGCGTGAGCTCTTTGAGTCCTGCCACAAAATCATCGGCTCGCGTGGCCACGCTGATGCCCTGCACGTTTTTATAGATGCGGTCCGTGTCAACTGAACCGTCTTCACGCAGGCTGCCATCAACACGCCAGTTAACATCTTTCAGAACGATGGGGGCTTTGGCCCGGGCTCGTTCGACCGTCTTATTGAGCATATTATTGGCGGCCTTAATGCCGATCATGGGCGCCAAGAAGGTGAACATGGCCTTACGGCTCTCATCGAGCATATGGCAAAACGCATCAGCCTCTTTGGCCTCAATATCGATGAGAAAATCTTTGGCTGAACTTGTCGGTGCGGCGGGTGCTGCGGCGGCGGCGACGCCGGGCATGGGCGGCGGGCCCGTATCTTCAAGCTCGGCCTTGGCTTTCGCCAAGAGCTCCATCAAGCGGCTTTCTTTTTTCTCGCCAGCCCTATCGGCTGCTACCTGGGCAGCAACGGCCTGCTTTTGAAATTCTTCATCGCGCTTCTTTTCTTCGATCAGGCGAGACTCGTCTTCAGCCTTTTGCGTGTCGGCCAGAGCCTTCAGTTCTTGCTGAGCCTTATCTTCTTTAGCTCGGCGCTCTAGATCTTCTTTTTCTTTATCAACGCGTGCCTGGCGCTCAAATTCTTCAATAATCTTGCGCTCTTCGTCTTCTAACTTTTTCTGATCAACAACAAATTGATCCTTCTTTTTTAGCTCTTCAATTTCGCGTTTCTGCTTCTCTTCTTGCTCTTTTTTCTTAAGAGATTCACGCTCTTGCGCCTCGCGCACCCCGCGCTCGTATTCTTCTAAAATACGACGGGCTTCTTCTTCTTTTTTGCGGGTGGCTTCGATGTCTTTAACTTTTTGTTCTTTTTTGGATTTTTCGTAGGCTTCGAGGATCGCCATTTCATCGTCACTCAGCGATTCGTCATCTTGATCTGCGCCGGGCGCAGGGGCCGGGGCAGCAGCGGGCGCAACAGCAGCGGGAGCCTTCTTCGGCGCAGACTCAACTGAGTCGCCGAAGATCTCCATCATGTCATCTAAACTAAAACCTTCTTCGCTGTTGTTGCGCGACATGGCTCACGGGACAAAGGCCCCTGAAAAAACCCCAATTTTGGGGCCTTTCTCGAGGCCGAAAGGAGCCAGTATTCTACTTTCTGAGCAAAGACTTGGCAAGGCTGGCGGGCGGAACCCGAAGGCTTTCTATCCAAGTTTCGAGGGCGCTGGCTTCGACGCGCAGGCCCTGGGGCGTTCGCAGGCAGGGCAATTCACCATTTTTAGCCATGCGAAGTATTAAAGGCCTTGAAACCTTAAGCATTTGCGCGACTTGAGAGAGTGCATAACGACGAGTTTCGATGATAGCTTGCATGGCGGCCTCCGAGGCGTATGGCCATTAAACTGCAAGCTTCATGCCAATTGCCATCGGTGGAGCTCAGACTCAAAAAGGCCCTAAATTCCTCATTCTTAAAATAAAACTCGTGAGCAAGCCTGTCAAATCTTTGACGCAGCACTCAACATTGTCAAAGTCTTGACACTAAGGCAGAGCTTCGACGCCCCCTAAACTTTTCAATTCAAATTCAACTTTGGCGGCTCGTCGCTCTGCCGCCTTCAACAAGACCTTAAAATCTGCAATTTTGCCACGACTCGCCTGGACATCGAGCACCTTCAATGATTGAGCACGCATAAAAACCCTCAAATCAGCCCGAATTTGCTCGCGCCAAGCCTCGAGTTGTAGCAAGCGAGCCCGCAGTGATTGAATCTGATCGGCTTTCCAGGCCGGGTCCTTACTTGCCTGCCCCAAACTTAAGTCGCTGTCAGGAAATGGCCTTTCATAACCTAGCCCCACTTCTTCTTGCAATTTATCCCATCGTTCTTTTTGCATCAGATAGCCCCGTAGCCGCGCCAAGTCGACAGTTGAAAGCTTGACTTGGGCAAATTCGCGATCGAGGGCTGAGCGCAACTCTTCTTGAATGCCTGTCAACAGCACAAAAAGCACATGATGCGCATCTCGCTCTTGCGTCCTGCGGCGTGCCGTTTCATCTAGCAAGTTCTTGAGCGCGGCCATGCGCCTACGCAGCCTAAAAGCCTGCCACCAAGAGGGATCAGCCACACTCTTCATGGCTTTGACTTCGTCCGCCAAGGGCGAGGCATCTGCCTCAGCCGCCTCGGCACGGGCCCGTGCCTCGCGCCAATTGCGTTCAGCCTCTAGGGCGCGTGGCCTCAAGGCTTCAGCGCGCTGGGGTAAGCTTTCAG
>CAZFUM010000162.1:0-4061 GCA_964521965.1 uncultured bacterium
CGCCCTTAAGACCTCGGGCCTCCCCTGGGAGAATGGCTATCTCATTCCTTGGCGTGCTTACCTAAGGGTGCGGGGCTTGGCGCTCTGGGGCAATTTGGCCGAGGCTCGGGCCATGAGTGATCAAATTCTTGATTTCATTGATAAACAGGCAATTTTTGCCTCGGTCTATCACGAAAAAGGTCAGCACTTGGGCGGCACGATGGATTCAAGTTCAGCGGCTATGGTCCTCGAGTTGCTCTTAGGTCGTTTTGAACAGGACATTTTGTTAACAGCTGATTTAGGTTCATTTGAAGCCTCTTTTATTCAAATTCGATCAAAAAATGGAGATATTTTTATTAAGCGAGTTGGGTTGCCTGAAAACATCGATATTTATTCTAAAATCAAGGTTGAAACTTTAGAATCAGGAAGCATTTTGAGTCAAAAATCGATGATTTTGTCGGCTTCTGAGCGAATGACCTTTAGTATTCTCTCTAAGAATCCAGTAGATGTGCTCGAAATGAACTCAAAACGAGAGATTTTTAAAGGAACCAAGCGTGCAGAGTTCATATTGTGGCCAAAAGGCAAATATTTGATCAAATTTAGTGAATAAATAGCAAAAAAGTGAATTGTTTATAACTCGATTTAGCTGATTCCTTGTTTGACAAGGATAGGTGCCCTGGCTAGAATAATCCACTTTTTGAACTGCCTTCGGGGGGAAATGCAAATTTCCCCCTGCTTTTTTCTGAGTTCAAGGACCGAATGACATCGCGCTTTGAAGCGTTCCGCCACGCATTTCGCCTGAAAGGGATGGACGGCTTTCTCGTCATCTCAGGCCCCAATCGCAATTACTTGAGTGGCTTCACCGGCACAGCTGGCGCCCTTATTTTGAGTGTTCGCGAGACCCTTTTCTTAACCGATTCCCGCTATACAGCTCAGGCCAAGGCCCAGGTTCAGGGTGCGCGCTTACAGCTTCAAACCAAGGCTCTTTTGGTCGATGCCGTGGCCCTAGTCAAGAAGCTGGGCATCAAGCGTCTGGGCCTCGAGGCAGACCATCTCAATTTGGCTGGTTTTTTATATCTTCAAAAAGAGCTGCCCAAGGTCAAGCTCGAGGCGAGCCGTGGCCTGATCGAAGCCCAGCGCATGGTCAAGAGTGAGCCAGAAAAGGTCTTGCTGCGCAAGGCGAGTCAGATCGCAGATCAGGGCCTTGAGCGCCTCTTGCCTCATATTAAGCCAGGCCGCAAAGAGACTGATTTAGCCAGAATTTTAGAGGGCGCTATGAACGATCTGGGCGCCTCGGGCCCAAGCTTTGAAACCATTATGGCCTCGGGTTGGCGATCGGCTCTGCCCCATGGCGTCGCCACCGAAAAAATTGTGCGTAAAGGCGATTTTATCGTTATCGATTTTGGCTGCATCTATCAAGGCTATTGCTCAGACATGACCCGCACGGTCAGCGTGGGCAAGGCCAGCGCAGCCCAGAAAAAGATTTATGAGATCGTACGCAAGGCGCAAGCCGCAGGCCTGAAGGCTGTCAAATCGGGGGTCAAGGCCGGCGACGTCGACAAGGTTTCGCGCAGCATCATTGCCAGGGCGGGGCATGCCCGTCACTTTGGCCATAGTTTAGGCCATGGCGTGGGCCGCGAGGTGCACGAAGAGCCGCGTTTAGGCCCTAAGAGCGAGCAAGTGCTGCGCTCGGGCATGGCGGTTACGGTTGAACCGGGTATCTATTTAGACGGCAAGTTTGGTGTGCGCATTGAAGACTTGGTTTTGGTCAACGACAAAGGTCATGAGAATTTGTATAAGACCACAAAACAGCTTATTGAACTTAAAGCCTAGAGGAGAACCAAAATGGGAAACATTAACGCCACCGAAGCCCGCGTGGGCACGGTCATTGTGATCGACGGAAATTTAAAAGAAGTTATGGAATATAACCACATTAAGCCTGGCAAGGGCCCGGCCAAGGTGCGCATTCGCACCAAAGGCCTGAAAGACGGCAAGGTGGTCGAATACACCGTGGGCATCAGCGAGAGTTTTCAAATGGAAGAGCTGGATCTTAAGGACATGCAGTACCTCTACAAAGAGGGCGAGGGCTATGTTTTTATGGATAGCGAAACCTATGAGCAGGTCAGCATACCGGCGCTGACCTTGGGCGACCAGGTCAACTACCTGCTTGAACAAGCCACGGCGGCAGTCACCTTTCACGGCACCGAGGCCATTGGGCTCAAGCTGCCAGCTGCTGTTAATTTGAAGGTGGTCGAGACCCTGGCCGCCGTGAAAGGCAATACCGTTAACAATGCCACTAAAGAAGCTAGGGTTGAGACTGGTTTTAACCTGCAGGTACCCATGTTTGTTAACGAGGGCGACCTGATACGCATCGATACCCGCACGGGCAAGTACCTCGAGCGGGCCTAAGGCCCTTTCTCACGAGACCACGATGGCTAATTCACGAGGTGATTCGATGCCGAACAACCCTGGGCAAGGCAAGCCGCCCAAAGCGCCCCGCGTTAATGTGAAGGACGTTAAAAAGCTCATCGATATGATGCGCAAGGCCGAGCTGGCCGAGATCAATATCGAGCAAGAAGGTCTCAAGATCATGCTTAAGAAAGGCTCAGAAGCTGTGGTGAGCAGCGGTAGCGCGCCAGCGCCTTTGGCGCCGATCGTCTATGCGCCGGCGGCTCCGGCAGCGCCGCAAGCGCCGCAAGCGCCAAGCGAAGCACCCAAAGCCGCTGAAGCTGAAGGCCAAAAGATTAATTCACCCATGGTAGGTACTTTCTATCGCTCGGCATCGCCTGACGCAGAATTTTTTGTTAAAGAAGGCAGTCGCGTTGAGATCGGCCAAACGATTTGTATTATCGAAGCTATGAAATTGATGAACGAAATCAAAGCCGAAGTGGCTGGCACCGTGGTCAGGGTATTGATCGAAAATGCCCAGCCCGTTGAGTACGGCCAACCCCTCTTTATCGTCAAGCCTTGAGCCCTTACCTGCCGCCTTCCCTTCGACACGAGGCCGCCCTTGTTTCGTAAGATCTTGATCGCTAACCGGGGCGAAATTGCCCTGCGTATCATTCGAGCCTGCAAAGAGCTGGGCATCGCCACCGTGGCGGTGTATTCCGAGGCAGACGAGAACAGCCTGCACGTGCGCTTTGCCGATGAGAGTATTTGTATTGGCAAGGGACCCAGCAAGCAGAGCTATCTCAATATTCCCGCCCTCATTGCCGCCGCCGAAATCACCGATGCCGAGGCCATACACCCGGGTTATGGCTTCTTATCTGAGAATGCCCACTTTGGCGATATTTGCCAGCAGTGCAAAATCAAATTTATTGGCCCCTCGCCCGACAGCATTCGCGCCATGGGTGATAAAATTCAGGCCAAGATTCTGGCGCAAAGCGCCGGTGTCCCCTTGGTGCCGGGTTCTGATGGTGGCGTGGCTGATGAAAAAATAGCGCTCGAAGTGGCCCGCAAAGTGGGCTACCCGGTCATCATCAAGGCCACGGCAGGCGGCGGTGGGCGAGGCATGCGTGTAGCTCACAGTGACCTGGCCCTCTCGAATGCTTTTCACACCGCCAGTCAAGAGGCCCAGGCTGCTTTTGGCAACTCGCAAGTTTATGTCGAGAAATATGTCGAAGAGCCGCGACACATTGAGTTTCAGATTTTGGCTGATAGTCACGGCAACGTGATTCATCTGGGCGAGCGCGATTGCTCAATTCAGCGCCGTCACCAAAAGCTAATCGAAGAGTCGCCCTCGCCGTTTATGGACGACAAGATGCGCCAAGAGATGGGCGAGGCCGCCATACGTCTGGCCAAGGCCTGCAATTATGTCAATGCCGGCACCGTCGAGTTTATTGTCGATAAACACCGCAATTGGTACTTTATGGAAATGAACACGCGCATTCAAGTTGAAGTGCCCGTGACGGAATGGGTGACGGGGGTTGATTTGGTCAAGTGGCAGGTGCTCATTGCCGCGGGCGAGCGCCTACCTGAGCACTTTCTCAAGCCCTGGAGCCTGCGCGGCCATGCTATCGAATGTCGCATCAATGCCGAGAATCCAGACCAGAATTTCATGCCCAGTCCTGGCCGCATCACCC
>CAZFUM010000163.1:0-3947 GCA_964521965.1 uncultured bacterium
CCCCCGCCGCCACGCAGGCGGCGGCCCATTGCAGCGCGTAAGCAAGGTCTGAGCGGCTGGCATCTTCAGCCGCAAACTCGACCCGCGTGATTCCCTTTTGCCTGGCGTATCGAATGGCACTCGTAATCAAACGAATATTGGCTTCGCGATAAAAAGTCAGAGGCAGCTCGAGCCATTCCGATTCGCTTTTACCTTCACGCTTAGCCAAGGTCTTGCCCAATTTGTATTTAAGATGCAAATCAGACAGGGTCGACAAAATCAATACCGAGACATCCGAAGGCTTAGCCCCAGCCTTGACAGCGCATTCGAGCACGCAATCAATGTCAGCCTCGATCGCGCGACACATCGCCAGCACATCGAGTGATTTGCGAATCTTGCCTTCTTGCTGGGCACGCAAAATATCAGTCAAGGCCTGGCGATCGCTTTCCGACGAGATCGGAAAAGCCACGTCCATGACATCGACGCCCATATCAGCCAGCAGGCCGCAAAGTTTGAGCTTCTGGGCTGGCGAAAAAGCCACGCCCGGCATCTGCTCGCCATCACGCAAACTGTCGTCATAAATGTAAATCTTAGACGGATCTGGGAATTTCAAATGCCCTGTAAAATTTTTGGGGCTTTTGACCAGACTCGACAAAGGCTCTCTTAAATCAACCACGCCGTCTCCTTTTTCATCTCTACTTGACTCGTGAATGGTTAAGCAAATCCCATTCTGCAACCACATTGATCATGCGCGCCCATTCGGCGGCATTCACCGCAGCAAAAAAATGGGCCAAGACACCCAAGCCTCCACCCAACCAGGCATCGCGCTCAGCCCCGGCACGCGTGGCCGGATCAGGATCATTCTGCGCCACTGCCAACTTGCCACCGGCCCACCACCAAGCGGCCACGCTCAGCGCACCCAGCAATAAGCCGCCTTGCAAGTCGCCATTAGCGGCCTGGCCCAGGCCCGGCAAGGCCAGCGACATCAAGAAAGCATCTTCAGGCAAGGGCCCGCGCGCAGCCAAGGCATCGATAATCTCAAGCTTAAGCCATTCGTCTTGAGTTTGCTCAGCCAGTTCACGCATGCGCGCATCAATCGCTGCGCGACGCTTGGCCCAGGCCCCATTGCGGTCATCCCAAAGCTCGAGAAACTCGACCCGCTGAGCATAGACCGATGCCGGCTCTTCTTTAACCCATGCTTCAAGCGCTTGGCGAGTTTCAAGGTCGATCAAATTAGGGTAGATCGATGCATAGCGGGGCGTCAGCAGAGCCGCATGCTTGAGCACCTTGGCTGCCGCCAAGGCATCACCCTGCTTTGCGCTCTCAGGCTTAAGGTAGGCCAGCAAGGCATGACGAAAGAAGGGTTCATAAAGAGCCGTTTCATAAGCATTGAATATTTCGCCCGAACGAAAATGCTCATCGTCGCGATAGCCAAACGAAGTTTCCCAATCTTCGGGACTACCAAAAACGGCAAGCACCGAGTCATCGGGCGCCACGGCCCTGGCACTCGCCAAGCGGCGGGCGCCCGCGAGTGGATTATAGAATCGCCGCAAGACATCAGCCAGGGTCCATTCCATCAGACGGCTGCTCACGCCAGCATCGATGGGGCCCTTGACGCGGCCCGCCTCAAATGCCGCTTTTAGAGTGATGCTAAAGGCTTCTAACTTCAATTGAGACTCAGCAGCTTTGGCATCACGGGCTGCCTTTCGCGACTGAGCCGTGGCGCAGCCGCCGGCCAGCAGAGCCCAAGTCGCCAAAGCAAACATAGCGAGGCGTCGCATCATGCCACACCCCGCTTGCGAGACCAGAGGTCGCGAAGGTAATTAACCTTAAGGGCATGAGCCAAACCTAAATAGACCGTGAGACCCAGGCCTATCAAAAGCGGAGTTTGCCAAAGCACTCGGCTGCGCTCTAAGGCTGCGCCAATATCTAAATTATAATTCAACCCCGTCAGCGCCAGCTTGAGGACCATACCCATGGCCGCGGCGCAGACGATGACCTTTTCAAGATCTTTTAACAACTCTTGCCTCAACATGCGGCCTAGGCGTCGCCGCATGAGATAGAGCAAGACCAGCACCTGGACCAAGGCGCTCAGTGAGCTGCCCAAGGCCAAACCCACAAAGCCCAATGGTTTATAAAGCGCGATGTTTAGAATAATATTCAAGAGCACTCCACCCAAACCCACCCATACCGCCACCCTGCCTTCAGAGCGGGCATAGAAAGCATTGACCAGCACTTTGGCCGCGGCAAAAAAAACGATACCCCAGGCATAGGCCACACTGGCCTTGGCCGCCAACAAAGCCTCGGGCAGACCCAAGCGACCCCAGCGAAAAAGCAAAACGTGAATCGGATTTGCCAAGATAATGAGCCCCACTGCCGCGGGCAAGCTAACAAAAAGCACGAGGCGAAGCCCGTAACCCAATGCCCCTTTGAAAGCATCGGGATCTTGCCGACTGTGATGGGCAGCCAGCTCGGGCAAGGCTGCCGTGGCCACCGCCACCCCAAAAACCCCTAAAGGCAATTGCATCATGCGATTGCCATAATAAAGATAAGTGGCTGAACCCGCTGCCAGCATCGAAGCCAGCACTTGGCTGATGAGCAGATTGAGCTGCGTCGCCGACTGCCCGACGATGGCTGGCAACATTTGGCGGGCAAGCTTGTTCACAGCGCGATCTGAAAATGGCCAGGCCCACCGCGGCTTGAAACCAAGCCGCATAGCAAACGGAACTTGAAAAGCACACTGAGCTAAACCACCGGCCAGCGCACCCCAGGCCCAAAACTTGACCTGCGCTTCCATGCCCCAGTCGGGGTGCCCATAAGCCCAGAGCCCAAAGGCAATCATCGTGAGGTTCAAGAAAAGCGGAGCATAGGCGCCAGGGGCAAAACGACGCTGAGCATTGAGTGCGGCCATGAAAATCGCGGCCATGGCCATCAAGGTCAAAAAGGGAAAGAGTATTCTGACGAGCGTTACCGTCAGCTCGGTCTGGCCTGCCTGTTGACGAAAACCAGGAGCCAGCAGGTCAACCAACCAAGGTGCGCTAAGCCAACCCAGCAGCACCAAAGCCCCACTCACAGCGATGAGGGCATTCAATGCCAAGGCTGCTAGGCGCCAAAACGCGGCTTTCCCTCGCTCATGCTCTTCGTGAACCAAGGCCGGAACCAAGGCCGAGGACAAAGCGCCTTCAGCCAATAGATCGCGCAAGAGGTTGGGGACGCGAAAGGCCACCACAAATGCATCTGACAGCCAGCCCACGCCAAACAGGGCCCCGCCCAACGAATCACGGAGATAGCCCAATATTCGCGACAGGCTCGTCGCCAGGCTCATGCCCCCGGCTGCTCGACCCAGGCCTGAAAAACGGCTCAAATGTTCACCTTCATGCGAAATTATCAGGCCAGCTTAGGCTGTGGACAAGACAAGTTTTAGAATTTCAAGCATTTAGAAATAATCAGCTAATATGGCCCTAAAGACTTTTAAATAAAAAAGCGGAAAGCCCAGCAGAATTGACAGCCTGCTTGACAAGGACCGCCTCAAGGCCTAAGCTTATTTTAGTTCAAAAAATTCCTTATGGAAGGAGGTGAATGTCAATGAAACGCAACCAACAAGGTTTTACGCTGATCGAGCTTATGATCGTGGTGGCCATTATCGGTATCCTCGCGGCCATCGCTATCCCGAAGTTCGCCGACATGCTTGAGAAATCACGTGACGGCGCGACCAAGGGTAACATGACCGCTCTGAATGGCGCCATCTCGATCTATTTTGGCGATCAGCAAGGTATTTATCCTACCGATCTCACCGTGGTGAACGCAGGTGCCAGCTGGAATTTCCTCATTAAGTACATTGAGGCAATTCCTCCTGTCAAATCAACAGCCCTGAACACTCAAAACGGCGTTAACAAGGGCAAGGGTCCTGGTGTGGGCGCGGGTGCAAAGGTAGTCTCATTCTTAGCATTCACGGCTGCTCCTGATCT
>CAZFUM010000164.1:0-3763 GCA_964521965.1 uncultured bacterium
GGGCTGACGCTAAAAGTCGGGCTGGTGGTGGGGCTATTCACCACCGCGTTTTTGTACCACATGGCCACCGCATAGGTATAAGCGCCATCCCAATTCACTGCGATTTCATTTTGAGCATAATCCCCAGAATCATCTACCCAACTCGTGGCATTAGGATGCCCGCCACCCACCAAGTGACCGGGTTTGGGGTTAACCACGGCGTCGGCGCTGCTTTCTCGGTCGTGTGGATTCAAGGGTGGATTAATACCTAAGCCCGTAATTTGGCTACGGTTGAAATAGTTGCGGCCCAGAGCCCAGCTCAGTTGCTGCACGGCTGTGTTGAGAAAATTGGCGCTGGGTGAAATGCGGTTCGCGACATCCAAATGTTCGCATTGGCGCAGCACGGTGCCATTGGCGCCCCAATAGTACATGCCCAAGGCCCGGCCATAACCATGCGCGTTGGCGTTGGTGACCATCGTATTGGCGTCGCTCACGATATCTGCGCGCACATCAGCCACGATGGTCCCGTTTCGTCCGGCGCGCGCACTTAGCGCATAAGTGTACATTCCGAGGTTGCTGACATCACCCCAATCCCAATTGAAGTCGCTCTTGTCAGCGCCATGGGCATTGATGCGGGTTTCGGCGTCGGTCAGGGCCGCGGCACTGCCCGTGGTCTCCCAAATTTCAACAGCAGCCCAAAGGCGATCATCACTGTCGCCCGTGGTGTAGCCGCCCGTGCCAAAGCCTGTTTGATTGGCAGGCACATCCGCGGTGTTGGCCACGAGATAGGCATAACTGGCATTGGCTGCGTTGAGTAGCGTCGTGGCATAGGCCGCGTCATAGGGCTGATAGATTCGGCTGGCCAAGGCACACATGGCCACAAAATCTGCGGTGGGAGCCGTGCCATAGGGCACAAAGTAGCGGGTGGCCAAGTCATTGTTGGGCCAATAGGGATAGGGCTCAAAATTGGTACGGGTTAGCTTATGACTGACACGGCCGTCGGCAAATTGCATCTTCAACAGCCAATCTAGCTCCCATTTCACTTCTTCTAAATAATCAGGCAGGGTCCCGTTGCTGCCCTGCGGCAAAGTGAGCGACTGCAATTCGCTTGAATAGCGCTCCCAAGCATGAAGTAGCTGGCCCACGGTGATGCCCGCATTGACGGTGTACTTACCAAAGTCGCCCGCATCATGCCAGCCACCCGTGCCATTTTTTGTTGTGTTGCTGCCGCTGTAATAGGTGAGATTTCCATCATTGGCGTGACAAGCTGCATGACCCCAGGTATTACCAGCATAGGTCATGCTGGTGGCTTGACCGCAGCGCTGGTTGTAGAACCCCATCAGGGCCACCCAGGTGGCCGTGTTGTAGACATTGTCGCCAATGACAAAGTTGACTGAAAATCCTATCGATGTGACGTCAAGGTAGTAGGTGCCGGCCGTGATAAGACTGTCAAAATCTGCAAAGCGCACCGTCTCACTGGTGTCGGCGTTAGCAACGGCATTGCTCAAGGTGCCGCTAAAGACCGAAGCATTGTCTGAGACTCGGCGAACATTAAAGGCATTGTTGCCTGCAGCCGTGAGCACGGTGGCGCGCTTAGCATAGGCCGAGGGATAGCCCACGCCATTCACGCGAACGTTGGCGCTCACTGCGGCCAGCAAACTGCTACTGAGCCCCAAAAATAGCCCAAAAGTGATGCTTAATCGTTTCATTGTGATGTTTAGTATATTTTGCCGAATTTAAAGTTCCAGATTAATTTTCAACATAAGAACTATCGTTTCGGAACATGAAATAGAAATAATGTTTATTTAAAAGGATTATCAGGCATTTCTGCTTAATTGCTTATAAAGATCGGCCGTAGCGGCCACCGTGAGCGGAAAAGTGAAGACTAAACCAACAAAATAGAGCGTCAGCCCCAAGCCATTCAAAGACATACAAACAGCGTAATAAAGCAGTAAGCGTGGCCAACGACCTTGCGTCAAGACCCAGGCCCGGCCTAAAGCTGTCCAGGGCCCGAGACCAAGATCGAGCAAAGCATAGGCAAAGAAATCGAAACGACAAAAGAAATAGACGGGCCAAATGCCTGCCAAAGCTAAAAGAGCCAGAGCCCTGACAGGACCGCCGGGCAAACTTTGCAAATAGGTCCAGAGATCGGGCAAGTGGGTGATGCGCTGGCTCAATTCAGCCCAATCATAGGGCGGCCAATTCATCACCTGCATGAGCCCCGCTGCCAAAACATAACCCAGCCAAGCGCAAGTCGCCTGGCCACCCCAAAAAAGAAAATTTCCAACTAAAAAACCTGAAACTGATTTTGATTTTTTTTGATGGGCTGCCAGGCCGCGCGAACGCAAGGCTTCAAAACACAAAAAGAAAATTACAACGATATGATAAGGGCGTGACACCCAGCTTGGCCAAAGACCCCAAGCCAGCCGTTCACTGAGCTCAGGTAAAAAATAGAGCAGGCTCAAGCCGATAAGCGTGGGCCAACGTTGCAGGGTGGCTGCCAACCCCGCGCTAAGTGCCTTGCGAATCGAAAAGTGGCTTGCGCGACTCATGCGCCTTTGCCCTCGCCAGGTAAAACGGCGCCCTGCCAGGGTCCACCCCAATGCGCTTTACGCAAAGCTCTGAAGCGCGCCTTACGGTGCTTGGGTGCGGTGAGATGGGTGAGGCCCTCGGGCAGACAAAGATCTGCGTGGGCTTCGCCCTCGATCAAGCGGGGGGCGCCAACCACGCGGCCCTTGGGCCTGGGCCAAAGCTCACGCGTCAGGGCAAGATAGGTAAAGCGCTCATCTTCCCAACCTTGCTCGCCGCCCTTAATAAAACGAGCTGCCTTGCGTCTTTCGAGACGGGCCGAAAAATGACACCAGCGTTCGTTGGCATCTGCCGGCATAGGACAAACCCCTTCATGCGGGCAGGGTGCCGCCAAGTACGCACGCTGCGCCAGCAAACGTTGGCGCGCCTTGCGCAAGACCTCAAAGCCGCGAGGCGTGCCGGGCTCGATAATCAGGAATAGGTTGCTGCATTTTTCCCAAGCCATATCTAAAACACGCTCTTGTTCGGCATCATCCATTTCACTCAGGCTGTAAGCCATGCTCACCAAATCGCTTGCAGGGACGGCAGTCAAAGTTTGGCGCACTTCGGCGTTACGCCAGCTAAGCGACATGGGCGGCTTAGGCGCTGCTTGAATGAGAGCCTCGCCCAACTCGACCGCGCGTGGGTCGCGCTCAATGAGCAGGCTGCGTTCTAAGTGAGGCAACGAAGGCGCCAAGGCCAGCCAGGCTGTGCCCGGGCCAGCGCCCAGATCCATAAAAGTCTTGATGCTCGCCAAGCGCTCAGGCGGCAAGGCAAGTACGGCTTGGCAAAGCGCTGCGTGCGTGGCCGGTAAACGGACTGCTAAATAAGCGGGCCAAAAATGCTGGGGGTCAGGAACTTGGGGGCGAGCACGGGCCGCTTCACTGCCGGCCACGCGAGCGCCATAGTTTTGGGCCATGACGCGATAGGCTTGGGCCAAAGCTTTGAGGCTCAGCCCGTCCAGGCGCTTTTCAATGAATTCATTAATCCAGTCGGGTAGGCGCTGTTGCATGCGCCATTGTATCAAAGAGCCAAAGAGAAATTAGTCCAAACGATAAAGGGTGCCAATCTTTTCTAACTGCGCTGTGCCGGCCGGCCCCGATGCGCTAAGTTTGAACCAATAAAGCCCGCGGGACAGGCCCGGACTGTCAAAGGCGACCATGGCCCAGCCAGGACCAAACCAGCTGCCCTGGGCCTTGACCACCAGTACCTGGGT
>CAZFUM010000165.1:0-3753 GCA_964521965.1 uncultured bacterium
GCATCAGCTCGTTGGCCCGCGTCAGCAAACTGGATTATCGTCGCCAATTGGCCGGCAAGGGCCCGCGCCTTTATCGGCCCGAGTCGGGCTTAAGTTTTGGATTTGCCTATTTGGGTTTTGAAGTGATTCAGGCCATGATTGACGGCGCCTCACAGGGCTCGCCTATCGGAGTGCAGCCCCTGGGTGATGGCAATAGCCCCAATGTGCTGGGCATCAACCTTGACTTGATGTGGCGCGGCTTTACCCTGGGCGGCCAGATTTTTATGCCCCAGGTGGGACTTTACGAATACCGCCAACTTACAGGCATGTCCAATATTTTGAATGCTCGCACTAGCACCATGTCGATCGCCATTCTTAGGGCGGGTTACGAGTACACACCCTGGGCTTGGCGCGTGCAGCCCTATATTCCCTTGGGGGTGGAGCTGGCCCATTTTGCTTGGCAAGGTTATCAGTCGGCCGCCACGGGTCTGACTGCTGGCCTCGGACTTCGTTATTGGCCCAACGATAGTTTGGCGTTAGTCGTCACGTATCAGAGCCATATTCCACTGAGCAATGAGAAAATTATGGATGGCAGCGAGCAGCTTAAGACCAATATGAGCGCGACGCCTCAGACTTTCAAGTTGAGCGGCTACGATGCTCGCTTGGGCATTCAGTGGTCGGGGTTCTAAGATGCGCCAATATCTTGATTTGCTTCAGCATATTTTAGATAAGGGCGAGAAGCGCGAGGATCGCACTGGCGTGGGTACGATTTCGGTCTTTGGTTACCAGACGCGTTATGATTTGAGCCAAGGCTTTCCTTTGGTCACGACAAAAAAGACGCATTTACGCAGCATTATTCATGAATTGCTCTGGTTCCTCAAAGGCGACACCAATATCGCCTACCTCAAAGAAAACAAAGTCAGCATTTGGAATGAATGGGCCGATGAAAAAGGCGATTTGGGTCCAGTCTATGGCTATCAATGGCGTCACTGGCCTGACCCCAAGGGCGGTGAGATTGATCAGATCAAGAAGCTGGTCGAGCAGCTCAAAGCCAAACCGGCTTCGCGCAGGCATATCGTCAGCGCCTGGAACCCGGCGCAAGTGGACCAAATGGCCTTGCCGCCCTGCCATACGCTTTTTCAATTTTATGTCCATGTTGATGGCCGCCTCGATTGCCAACTCTATCAGCGCAGCGCCGACGCTTTTTTGGGCGTGCCTTTTAACATCGCTTCTTACGCTCTCTTTACGCTGATGCTGGCCCAGGTTTGCGGCCTTAAGGCCGGAACGTTTGTGCACACGTTTGGCGACCTGCACCTTTATTCAAACCATTTAGATCAGGCCCGCTTGCAGCTTTCGCGCGAGCTGCGCGCCCTACCCCAAATGCGCCTTAATCCAGATGTGAAAGACATCTTTGAATTTAAATTCGAAGACTTCACGCTTGAGAACTATGACCCGCATCCTGCCATCTCGGCGCCCATCGCGGTATGAGTCTTGAGATCGTGGTCGCCATGGCGCGCAATGGGGTGATTGGCCGCGAAGGCCGGCTGCCCTGGCGTCTGCCCGAGGATCTTAAGCGCTTCAAAGAGCTGACCCTGGGCCACGCCGTGCTCATGGGCCGCAAGACCTGGGAAAGCCTGCCTGAAAAATACCGCCCCTTGCCGGGCCGCCACAACCTGATCGTCACTCGCCAGGACGACTATCACGCCGTGGGCAGCGTGGACTCGCCGGTCACGGTCTGCTTTTCCATCGAAGAGGCCACGGCCAAGGCGGGCGGGGCTCGCGTCTTTGTCATCGGCGGGGCCGAGATTTACGCCCAGGCCTGGGGCCGCGCCCAAAAGCTGCATCTGACCCTTGTCGATGCTGACATCGACGGCGACACCAAGCTGCACACCAAGGATTGGCAAAAAGATTTTCAGGTCATCAGTCAAGAAAAGCATCGGGGTCCTGATTTTGAATACGAGTTTATCGAGGCGGTTAGAAAGGTTTAGGTCTGCCTTCTAACAAGATTAGGGAAAAGCCTGGCCTGAGGAGGCGCCGAAGGCGCCGTCTCGAAGGCCAGGCTAAAGAGTTGGTCACCGAAGGGGTAGCGCCATGCGTCGTTCAGAAAACAAGCTGCGCCAGCCGGCGCAATCTGAAAAAGAGCTGCTCAAGCACGAGGCCGATCGCGGGCCCTCGCACACCGAGGCTTGGCGCGTGCTGCGCATACAGTCTGAAATTGTTGACGGTGTTGAGCAGCTACGTGAGGTCGGTCGGGCCGTCAGTCTCTTTGGTTCGGCTCGCACGGCCCCTGAGCACCCTATGTACCTGGCGGCCGTGGCCACGGGCGAACTGCTCAGCAAGAACGGCTTTGCTTGTATTACCGGCGGCGGACCGGGCATCATGGAGGCCGTCAACAAAGGCTGCCAGGGCAAGGGCTCGCCTTCGGTGGGCTTGAATATCGAGCTGCCTTTTGAGCAACATCCCAATCCCTACCTCGACATTTCGCTCGAGTTTCGCTATTTCTTTGCGCGCAAACTCATGTTCGTGAAGTACGCCTTTGCCTTTGTCATGTTTCCAGGCGGCTTCGGTACTTTTGACGAAATGTTTGAAGTGGCAACTTTGGTGCAGACCCAGAAAATTGATCGTTTCCCCCTGATACTTTATGGCAAAGAATTTTGGGCGCCTTTTAAAGAGTGGATGGCCAAGAGCCTCTTGCCCAGTGGTTACATTTCAGCGGGCGATGAAGACCTCTTTCATGTGGTGGATAGCCCTCAAGAAGTGCTGGAACTCATTCAAGGCTATGCCAAGAAGGCCGGCTTGCACGAGCGCAATCACCCGTAAGCTGGGTCACAGCTTATTTGTGTCCGCGCACACAGTTTTTATGTGTCCAAGATGACGCTTTGAAGGTGTCACGTATTACCGCTTGGCGGTGTCTAAAGGGTTAGATTGAAGCTGTTATTCAACACCCGAGGACAGTATGAAAAAGCACAGCCAAGAGCCCTTCCCCCTAAATGATCTGATTCACAGCCTAGAAAACAGCCTGACAGACCTTGAAATCAGGGATTTTCGCAAAAAGACCCTGCGTTCTCTGCCCACGCGCCGGCCTAACGAAGTGGCCTGGCGGCTTATGGCATGGAGCATTTTAGACACGCGCTGGGGCTTGCTGGCCCATTTTCGCGATGGCCTGCCCTTGGCTGTTTGTGGCGCCATGGCGGCCTATTTCAAACGTCGCGTTAGCGGGCAAGCTTCAATTGAGGCTGATCCCCTTGGCCTTGAAAAAGCTCTCGATCTTTTGTTAGACGATGACACGCTTTGGACCCAGCCCAACGTCGATCAGGCTCGCGCTCTGCAGGCCATGCTGCGCTTGTGGCAAGCCCGCGAAGGCGACCGCCAGGCTTTGAAAGAAGCTGAGCGCCTTGCGCGTGAAACCTGGGGTCATGATGAAAATTATGGTCGGGCCCGAGCCCAGGCTTTTTTGAGCGCGTTAGAAAATAGCTGACTTTATTAACTGATTTCAATCATATTTCCCTTTTCTGCCTTGTTGGTCTTTGCGAAAATCCCTGCGTCTAGAATTTCGCATAGGAGGCGGGATGAAAGTGTTGCTTAAAATATTGAAGTGGGGCGTGATCAGCGTGTTAGCCCTGGTGTTGGGCCTGATTACCTTCTTGAATGTGGCCTATCCTAAGGTGGGCAAGGCTCCGGATCTTAAAATTGACGTGACGCCGGCTCGCATTAAGCGTGGCGAATACTTGGCTAAGAATGTGGCGGGCTGCATCTCATGCCATAGCCCCCGCC
>CAZFUM010000166.1:0-3487 GCA_964521965.1 uncultured bacterium
GGCAGGGGCAGCGTATCGGGGCTAGGCATACGGCCCGGCTCGGCCGTGCTGAAAGACTTGCCGCCTTCGTTGAGCGTAAGCCCAGCAAACCCAGCCAGACTCTCGCGCTTTTCAAGGGCAGCCAGCACGCCTTCGATCAGGCACTCGGGTTCATCATTAAAAAAGACATCCACAAAAGCATGCTCGGCCATAAATTTTTCACGCAGCCAGGGCGTATCACCAACAATTTTGAGTCGGCAAAGTGTCCAAATGCCGCGTGCCTTCGCTTCTTTCAAAACTTCAAGATCAGGTTCCTGAGTATCAAAGCCCAAACGAATCAGACAGGCTTGGGGCTTGAACTCATCCATCAGGATCGTGGCATCGGCCAAGGGTTTGTCCCAGCCATTGAGGTCAAGCAGGCGCACCTCATGACCTGCACGCTCAGCCACAGCAGCACAATAGAGCAGCGACAGGGGCGGATAAACCGAACCAATGTCTTTATGCTCAAAGCGCTCCTCGCGTACCACAGCATAGCCGTGGACGCGGGGCGGATTAACGACTAGAAGGCGCATGGGCAGCTCATTCGTCCGCGGGCTTGTCCTTGGCGCGGGTCTTTTCTTGCTTTTCGACCCAGGTCTTAATCTCGTCAAAGGCATCAAGAATCAACTTGGCCTTGCTAAGGCCGAACTGAAAGGGATAGCGATCCTCAGCCGTGCGGCGAAGCACGATCATGGGATTGCCTTTGTACTCGCTCTCTTCTACGACCGCCATCTTGTCCTCGTGAGTGAATAAAAAATCAGGGATGAACGTGCTTGGTACGACTTGAAAAAATGCGCCCTAGCCAACTGCGCTTGTTAGGCCCGTCAGCCACGGCCGCATTCTTGCTGGGCTTGTAGTCGCGAATATGCCCCAGCAACGACGAGACGCCACGCCAGGCTAGGTTGAACTGGGCCTTGCTGCGCAGGGTCAGGGCTGAACGTAAAATAAAACTAGGCCGCAAGTGCAGACGCCAAAGGCGCTTGACCCAAAGCGCTTGATCAATCTGGGTCTTGAGTATGGGCACGCTCATGTCGAGCTTGTCATAGTCGTAGGGGTCTACTAAGAACCAATCTTTATTCACACAGTTCTGCCAGAGCGGGCTGCCGGGGTAAGGCACGACCACCGAGGCCTGCAAACAATCGCCGAACTTGGGTTTGTAAAGCAGCATCTCTTTGGCAACCGCATAGGTCGTGGCGACGTCAGCCTCGGTTTCCCACGGGTAGCCCACCATGGTCGTAAGCAGAGTCACCAGGCCATTGTCGCGAGCTGCCATGATGCCCTTGCGAATTTTATCAATGCCTTCCATCTTGGCAAGACGAGCCAGGCTCTTATCATCGCCAGCCTCAATGCCAATCTTAAGCAAACGAAAACCCGTGTCGCGCATGAGGCGGGCCAACTCAGAATCTATCAAATCACCGCGGGCATTGACCGAAATCGCAATCTTGCCGATCAGACCCTTGGCCTTAAGCAATTCATGAAATTGCTGCATCCATTCGCGGTCGTAGAGAGGGCCCGTCTCGTTGTCGTCAAAAATCTCTTTGACCCCGATTTTTACCAGCTGCTCGATCTCGCCCACGACATTCTCTGGGCTGCGCAGGCGCGCGGTCTTGTTCCAGAGCGCATGCTGCCAAATGCAAAAAGTGCAGGTGCTGACTTTGCCGCCCGGCAGGCCGCAGCCACGACCTGTGAGAATATAGGCAATGTCAGGCAATAGGTAAGCCTCGCCATAGGTACGCCAGCGCGTGAGTTCACGGTCGATATAGGGCAAGGTATCAAGATCAACGTCTAAAAGATGCTTGCCGCTGTTTAAGATCGCGCCCTCGGGCCCGCGGTACCAAACGCCAGCAGGCATAGGGCCCTTGCCTTCGAGGTGCCCAGCCAGATCGCGCAAGATCACATCATAGTCGCCGCCGGTAAGCACATAATCAACGGCTGAGCGCTGCATGCTTTCTTCAGGAAAATAACTAACGTGATCGCCCACTAAAATAAATTTCGTATCGGGCCAGCGTTTTTTCGCCTCACCCAAATAGCGCCAATGGGTTGTAAGCACCGGCGCCTTAGTTTCCATCATCACCAATTCTGGCTTAAAGGCATCGAGCTTGGCGTGGTATTCGTCTAAAGACATGCGCTCATTGATGCCGTCCAGCCACAAGACCTCATGGCCCGCGGCTTTCAGGTTCGAGGCAGCATGGCCCGGTATGAGCGGAAAGATGCGCACTTCAAGCGAATGCGAAAACTTGAGGTGACGATTCTGGCTCAGCAGCGGAAACTGCCCGTCTTTGGTGACCGGGGGATACGCGACAGCGACTCTCATCTCAGGCCTCCTGGCCCTACCAAAGGAACTCGAGGGGGTTCTTAACCTTACCTTGCTCATAAATGGTGAAATGCAGGTGCGGGCCCGTGGCGCGGCCGGTTTGACCCACGCGGCCAATAATCTGGTGCTGCTTGATCTTCTGACCCAGCTTTACATTGATCATGTTTAGATGACCGTAAACCGTCTCATAGCCATTGCCATGATCAAGACGAACGCATTTGCCATAACCCGCGTTCCAACCCGCCAAGATGACTTTGCCGTCGGCGGCAGCGCCGACCAAAGCATTAAACGGGGCCTTGATGTCGACACCGTTATGATGTTTGGCCGCGCCCGTAAAAGGGTCACTGCGCGAGCCAACCAAAGATGTGTAGTGCCCCGCCAAGGGTGAGCGAAAAAGGCGCCGCTTTTCAAAGATACTGGCCATGCCTGCTTTAAGCTGGCGTGGCTTGGCCCCGGGTATAAAGAGTAACTGCCCTTGACGCAAACCCAACCAACTGATGCGGTTAGCATGTCGAATCTCATCGGCTTTGACGTTGTAATCGGTGGCCAATGTAGCCACGGTTTCACCGCCCTTAATTTGATGCATGGCGCCACGCTGGTTGGCCACCAGCAAAGGCTGCTTGGCTCGCGCCTTAATATTTTCAAGATTGGGATTCAGCGACACGATGGTGTCGATGTTGACCCCGGCACGGCGGGCCACGGTCCAAAAGTTCTCACCCTTTTCAAGCAGGTGCACCCCTGGCCTGAAATCGGGCAATACGACGCTAGCAGCCAACAAATCGGCAGCTTTCTGTTTTTGCTCGACGCTGGTCCAATTGGCAGCATCTTCGCGAGCCACAGGCACGCCAAGATAGGAATTGGCTGCGAAAGCCAAGGCCAATAGGCCAAGAGCGCTCAGAGACCAAGCTGGTTGGCGCAAACGCGCCCATATACCTGCTACCCAGCTTGCGCTAGATGCAGCTTCGAGGGACTGTTCCATATGAATATTATATTTTACTAGTCTTTAATAAGATAAAGAGAGCAATTTTCAGCTTTTCCTTAGAATATCAAATATAAATATAGCGGCACATGTCGCACCTAAGGCCAAAGCCGTGATGGGCTTCCATAAATACAGCCCATAGGCCAGGGCCGTAGCGGAAAATGCTGAAAAAACAA
>CAZFUM010000167.1:0-3469 GCA_964521965.1 uncultured bacterium
GAGATAGTCACCGCCCACGCCATGAAACACAAATACCAACCAGCCTCCCGCGACCTCAGTGTCATCGATCCATGAACGTAAAGCGCTAAAAGGCTTGGCGCCGTCCACGGCCGGCGTATTCATCAGATCGCAGGTCCAAGGATCATTCATCACGGCCTGCACGCCGCGCGCGCCCACAAATCGTTTGGCAACGAGAGGAATATACGAATCGTGTTCGGGCCCAACCCAGGTCACGCCGCAGGGATAAGCATAGCTGGGATACTTCGGCGCTTTGCCAGCCAGCTTTTTGATGCGGCGCTGAGTCTCGTCTAATTCTGCAGCCATCTTCACGAGATTAAAGTCTTCAAGCTTGGTCGCTAAATTGCTGGCTGCTGCGCAAGGATGCGTAAGGCTGTGATTGGCTAGTTCGTGCCCAGCCTTGGCAGCTTGGGCAAAACCCTTAGCCAAAATGGGCAGCTCTAAGCGATTGCCGCTTAAGAAAAAGGTGCCTTTAAAGCCAGCTTGATTAAGGTCAGGGACAGCATGATCAAGATGACTTTGCAGGCTGTCGTCATAGGTCAGGGCCACGGCATAACGTGCGCCCTTAGGCCAGGTGAAGGGCTCAGCCGAAAAGGCCGGTACCGCCAAGCTAAGCAAAAGAAGAAACATTCGCATACCAGCTCCCAAATAAAAAAGGGCGGGGACAGGCCCCGCCCCTAGTTTGCCGTACTTGGCTGTATTAAACCAGGGTGACTTCGCGCTTGCCGCGCGTCACTTCGCCAATACGATAGCTGGCAATGCGGCTGGCTGCAAAATGGCGCTCGGCCTTGGCCACGTCGTTGGGGCGCAAAACCACCACCAATCCAATGCCCATGTTCAAGGTGCGGTAAGCGTCACGCTCAGGAACATTTCCCTCGCGCACGATCTTTTTAAAGATAGGGAGTATGGGCCAGCTACCCTTGCGCACCCGCGCTCCGCAACCTTCAGGCAGCACGCGGGGAATATTGTCATAAAAACCGCCACCCGTGAGGTGTGCAAGCGCCTGAATCTTGACCTTGCGCATGAGCGGCAAAATCCACTTGGCGTAGCAGCGATGCGGTTTGAGCAAAGCATCAGCCAGGCTCTCGCCCAATTCGGCATCTTTTTTATGTAGCTTGGTAGAAGGCTTGATCAAGACTTTGCGCGCCAATGAAAAACCATTGGTGTGCAGGCCCACGCTGGGCAAGCCCAACAAGACGTCGCCCGGCTTCACCTTTGCACCTGTAATGAGATCGCGACGCTCAACGATGCCAACGATCGTCCCGGCTAAATCAAAATCGCCTTTTTTATACAAACCGGGCATCTCAGCTGTCTCGCCGCCAATCAAAACCGTTCCCTGCTGCTTGCAAGCAATCGTCAAGCCGCGCACCACTTCGGCGCAGACTTTGGCATCTAAAACACCGGTAGCAAAATAGTCTAAGAAGAAGAGGGGCCGTGCACCCTGCACTAAAATATCATTCACACAGTGATTGACCAAATCTTGGCCAATGGTGTGAAAGACCTTGGCTTTAGCCGCCACCATGATCTTGGTGCCCACGCCATCGGTCGAAGAAACCAAAATAGGATCTTTGAGGCCAGCCTTGTTCAGCTTAAAAAGGCCCCCAAAAGACCCCAAGTCGCCCAAGACATTCTTATTAAAAGTCTGGCGCACATAACCCTTCATGCGCCTTACGGCCTCTGCGCCTTCGTCAATATTCACGCCGGCTGAGGCATAGGTCACGCTCTTCTTAGCCACGTTCTTCCTTTTTTAGTCGCACTTGGCGTCTTTGGCCATGGCATCGAGCTGACGCTCGTTGGCCTCGGCCGAAACGCCTACAGGGTAGTCGCCGTCAAAGCAGGCTTTGCAGAATTCTTCTTCGGGCATGTTCACCGCAGCCATCATGCCCTTAATCGACAAGTGAGCCAGAGAATCGACGTTGAGGTAACGCGCAATTTCTTCAAGGCTCATGTTATTGGCGATCAATTCTTTGCGGGTTGGGAAATCCATGCCATAAAAACACGGGTGCGTCACTTGCGGGCTGCTAATGCGAAAATGGACTTCTTTGGCCCCCGCATGACGCAGCATCTTGATGATCTTGCGACTGGTGGTGCCACGAACTAACGAGTCATCCACCACGACGACTCGCTTGCCTTTAAGAATAGAACGCACCGGATTAAGTTTGATCTTCACACCGAAATCTCGAATGGCCTGGCTGGGCTCGATAAAAGTCCGGCCCACATAATGATTGCGAATGAGCCCCATTTCAAAAGGTATGCCCGCAGTTTCTGCATAACCAATGGCTGCGGTCACGCCCGAGTCAGGCACGGGAATGACCAGGTCGGCAGGTTTGTGGCTCTCGCGCGCCAACTGGCGGCCCAGCTCACGGCGCACGCGGTCCACTTGCTCACCATAGATGATCGAGTCGGGTCGGGCAAAATAAACATATTCAAAGACGCAAAGCGCGTGGCGCTGGGGCTGAAAGGGCTTCAGTGAAGTCACCCCAAAGCGGTCAAGGATGACCATTTCGCCGGGTTCGATATCGCGCACATATTCAGCATCGACGATGTCGAGTGCGCAGGTTTCGCTAGCGAGCAGGTACTGTTCGCCCAGCTTGCCCAAGACCAAGGGCCGAAAACCGCTGGGATCACGTACGCCAATCAGTTGCTGCTCATTGAGCACCAACAATGAATAAGCGCCTTGAACCCGTTTTAACGAATCGATCACCGTATCGACAAAACGGCGGCCCGATGAACGGGCAATGAGGTGAACGATCACTTCTGAATCAGCCGAGGACGAAAAAATCGAGCCATAGGCTTCAAGCTCACTGCGCAAGATCTCTGAATTGGTGAGGTTGCCGTTGTGGGCCACGGCCATGCCGCCACGGGCATATTCCACACTCAAAGGCTGGGCATTTCTCAGCGAACTACCGCCCGCGGTTGAGTAACGCACGTGGCCAATGGCCGTATTGCCCGAAAGCTCGGCGAACTCTTTTTCGCCAAAGCTGTCAGCCACCAAGCCCATATGCTTCTGGGTGTAGAGGCGCTTGCCATTGCTAACCGTAATGCCGCAACTCTCTTGGCCGCGGTGTTGCAGGGCATAGAGCCCCAGATAAGTCATCTTGGCTGCTTCAGGGTGGCCCCAAATGCCGAAGACCCCACAGGCTTCTTTGGGATGGTCGTCGTCGGCGTTTGAATCTCTTTCGATGGCCGTCTCCACGTTTAAGCCTCCTCACGCATAAAATCCAGGCCATTCACATAAGCCTGGCGCAACGCCTCGATCTCGATCTCAATCTCAAAAACTTTTTTGGCGCGGGGTGCGCTGATGCGCAAAGCGCTACCGCCCACTTCGCCGATCTCGGCCAGGGGCAGGCCCCGCTTGCGAGCGAGGGCAACGAGAGCGGCCGCCTTATCCGGGCTGGCGCTGAGCAAGACACGCGAGGCAGCTTCACCAAAAAGCAGGGCGTCGAGCCGC
>CAZFUM010000168.1:0-3429 GCA_964521965.1 uncultured bacterium
GCCCAGCTTTCGCAGGCAGGGCAAGTCTGAGACGGTCCGTCTCAGGGGTTGCAGCTTGAATAATCTTAAAAACGTTGATTTTGATCTGCCGCTTGGCAAATTTGTGGTGGTGACCGGGGTTTCAGGCTCGGGCAAATCAACCTTGATCGAAGACACCTTGGTGCCAGCGGTGAAGCACGCGCTTTATAAGAGCCGCATTCAGCCCGAGGGCTATATTAAAGTGGAAGGCGTCGAAGCCATCGATAAAGTCATTAATATTAATCAATCGGCCATTGGCCGTACGCCGCGTAGTAATGCGGTTACTTATACCGGTGTCTTTGATGACATACGTCGTCTTTTTGCTGAAACCAAAGATGCTAAAGAACGTGGCTATGAGCCGGGACGCTTTAGTTTTAATGTTAAAGGCGGTCGCTGTGAAGACTGCCAGGGCGACGGCATTAAGCGTATTGAAATGCACTTCTTACCCGATGTTTTTGTGACTTGCGAAACCTGCAAAGGCAAACGCTACAATGCCGAGACACTCGAAGTACTCTACAAAGGCAAAAGCATAGCCGAAGTCTTAAATATGATCGTGAGTGAGGCTCTGCCGTTCTTCGAGGCTGTACCGGCTATACGCCGCATATTAGAAACGCTCCAAGATGTGGGCTTGGATTACATCAAGTTGGGCCAGTCAGCCACGACTTTATCCGGCGGCGAAGCTCAAAGAGTCAAACTGAGTACAGAATTGGCCAAGCGTTCAACGGGCCGCACGCTTTATATACTCGATGAGCCGACGACCGGCTTGCATTTTGAAGACATACGCGGCTTGCTGCATGTTTTGGGCCGCTTGGTGGATGCTGGCAATACCGTGCTGGTGATTGAGCATAATCTTGATGTCATCAAGACCGCTGATTGGGTAGTAGATCTAGGACCCGAAGGTGGATCTGGCGGTGGCCGCATTTTGGCCCAAGGTACGCCAGAAGATATCGCCCGAGTCAAAGAAAGCTACACCGGCCAGTATCTCAAGCGAAGCTTGGATCGTGGCCGGGCTTTTGCGGGGGCTCGATGATTGTTTTAACTGGCGCGACCGGCTTTATAGGCTCTTGTTTCTTGCGAACTTTAAACGATGCAGGCCTAAGCGATATTTTGTTGGTCGACAAGCTGGACCACCCTGCCAAGAAAAGCTACCTCAAGGCTAAACGCTACCGTGCCCTGATGAGCCCCGAACGCTTTCACAGCGCCATTCGGCAGGGAAGCATCCCCGGCAAAGTTACGGCCCTGATTCATCTGGGCGCCAACTCTTCGACTCTAGCCACGAACGCCGGCGAATTGATGGCCAACAACACAGGCTATTCGATCGATGCCTGCCTCTGGGCCCTGAACAAGCGCGCGCGCGTGATCTATGCGTCTTCAGCAGCCACCTATGGCGATGGCGAAAATGGCTATTCCGATGATCCCAAGCGTCTGGGTAAGCTCAAGCCCATGAATCTCTATGGCTGGTCCAAGCAGCTTTTTGACATCTGGGTGCAGCAGCGCGGTCTCGATAAGCAGTTGCTGGGCTTAAAGTTTTTCAATGTTTTTGGCCCCAATGAGACGCACAAAGGTGAAATGCGCAGCCTGGTGGATAAGGCCTTTTTTCAGATTGTCGACACAGGCAAGCTCAAGCTTTTTAAGTCACACCGTAAAGGCATAGGCCATGGTGAACAGACGCGCGACTTTGTCTATGTGAAAGATGTCTGCGACGTGATGCTGGATGCTTTGAAGCGTCCTAAATTAAATGGCATTTATAACCTGGGCACGGGCAAGGCCCGCAATTGGAATTCGTTGGCAGCCGCTGTTTTTGCCGCCATGGGACGTAAACTGAATATCGAATATGTCGATATGCCGCAGGCCCTTCGCGGCAAGTACCAATATCATACGCAAGCTGACATGCGGCGCTATTTTATGGCTGCCAAGACACACCGCTTTAGCACTTTAGAAAATTCAGTTGCTGATTATGTGCAGCAACACCTGGTTCCAGGCAGGCCCTATTAGCTTTTGAGGAAATACCGTGCTGCGACGCTTTAAAGAGATCTTTTTAGGCCAGTCCAAGAACCCGTTGGACGCCAAAGTGTTTCACCAGCTTTCTCTGGCCGCTTTTTTTGCCTGGGTGGGTCTGGGTGCTGACGGGCTTTCGTCTTCGGCCTATGGCCCTGAAGAAGCCTACCGGGCTTTAGGGCCTGGGCATGAACATCTGGCCCTTTACCTGGCCGTGGCTACGGCAGTGACCGTGCTTGTCATTTCTGCTTCCTACAACATCATCATTGAGATGTTCCCCTCAGGCGGCGGCGGCTATGTGGTCTCCACCAAATTCCTGGGTGAACGGGCCGGGCTGCTGGCCGGCTCAGCCCTGGTGGTGGACTACATTTTGACCGTGGCCATATCCGTGGCAGCCTGCGCAGCCGCCTTATTCTCGTTTTTCCCGGCTGGCTGGGGCTCGGCACGCCTTCCTACGTCCATCGCGCTTTGCTGCCTGCTGATTTGGCTAAACATGCGGGGCTTCAAAGAGAGCATCAAGATCCTGATGCCGATTTTCATGGTGTTTGTGATCTCGCATTTTGTGCTGCTTTTTTGGGGCGTCTTTTCGCATTCGCGTGAGCTGCCTGAAATTGTGAACAACGCTTTTAAAGAAACCGGCGACATGATTAATGGCGAAGCCGGTTTCTTTGGCCTACTTTTCTTGCTTTTGCGTGCCTACTCTTTGGGCGGTGGCACTTATACGGGCATTGAGGCGGTGGCCAACAGCATGAACACCCTGGCCGAGCCGCGCATACGCACGGGCAAGCGCACCATGGCCCTGATGGCCGTGTCCCTGGCTTTCACCGCGGCCGGCATCTTGCTTTGCTATATGCTTTGGAAGACGCCTCATGTCGAGGGCAAGACCATGAACGCCGTGCTGATTGAGCAGGTTTTTGGGCATTGGCAGATCGGCCCCATTGCTATTGGCAAGGGCGTGGTGCTGATCACACTCTGGTCCGAAGCCCTGCTGCTGCTCATTGCGGCTCAGGCTGGTTTTGTGGCTGGTCCCACCGTGCTGTCGAACATGGCCGTGGATTCCTGGTTGCCCCATCGTCTGGCTAATCTGAGCAATCGTTTGGTGCGCCAAAATGGCATCCTGCTCATGGGCATGGCTGCCATTCTGGTGCTCTGGTTCACCAAAGGCAATATTGCCATTCTCGTCGTGCTTTACTCGATCAACGTGTTCATTGCCTTCACCCTGAGTCAGTCCGCCATGTGCCGGCATTGGTGGCAGGTGCGACATGAGGGCAAGGAGTGGCGCCGTAAAATGCTGATCAATGGCACGGGCCTGGCCCTGACGGGCTTTATCTTGATTGTGACAACGGTGGTGAAATTCGGCCAAGGCGGCTGGGCTACCCTGCTGATTACGGGCGGGGTGGTGGGCCTTTGCCT
>CAZFUM010000169.1:0-3406 GCA_964521965.1 uncultured bacterium
TGCAGGGATTCATGGCCACGCTGCTGGCGCGGGGGCTGCGGACGGTGCAGCAGCCATAGGTGCAGGTGCAAACGCAGGTTTACCAAAAGCCGGGGGCTGAAAGCTCGCAGCCGGAGCAGCACCCCCACCACCACCAGCTAATTTAGATTTCAATTGGGCCATATAATCTTGCGCTGAAACCGGTTTGCCTGCCTCAGGACCAGCGGCCACGGCGGCCGAGCCCACACCCAGGGCGCCAAATTCTTGCTGCACCTGTTCTTCACTCACGCCTTTAATGGCCGCAATGCGCCGCATGGCGTCTTCGACGGACATGCCGGTTTCATGAATGCGAATGTGCATCGAGTAAGACTCGATGGCTCTCTCGTTCTTGCCTTTCATTTGATAGACATTGCCCACCACCATATGAGCATTGGCATAGGTGGGATCAATTTTAATGGCTTGGCGATAGGCACGCACCGCATCGGCCGGTTTCTTGCCCTTGTCATAAAGCAAGCCTAAGGTATTCCAATTCTTGGCGCTCTTAGGCTGCAAACGAGTAACATTTTCAAAAGCCTTATAAGCTTCGGTGTACTTGTCTTTCTTCTCATAGGCAAAGCCCAGATTGGCATGGGCTAAAGGGAAATTCGAATCAATAGCTATGGATGATTGAAAGGCTGCAATGGCCTTGTCGTACATGCCACGTTGCATATAGAGCGCGCCCAAATCATGGTTGGCCTTGGCCTTGTTAAGATTGCTCTTGAGCGAATTTTCCATGGCCTTGATGGAGTCATCCACCTTGTCGGCGTCAAAACTAGCAATGCCCAGGTGATGGTAATTCTCTTTATAGGCCGGATCGATTTCTTGAGCTTTCTTGAAAAATTGCATGGCCTCAGACAAAATGCCACGATCATAGTAAACATTACCTAAATTATTATAAAGCAACGCCGAGTTCGGGCATTTCTCAAGGCCCGCCTTGTAGGCAAAAACTGCGCCATCAAACTTATTCTGCTTCACATAGCAAATGCCAATGTTGTTATGGGCCTCAATGTGAGTGGCATTGATACGAGTGATCTTGCGAAAAGACTCAAGCGCGTCGTTAAAATTCTCCATGTCCATATAGGTAAAGCCCATATTGAGCAAGGCGTCGACATAGTTAGTATCGATTTTTAACGCAGCCTGAAAGGCTTTGATGGCCTTGTCAAATTCACCCTTATCCGAGGCTTGTACGCCCTCAGAATTTAGGTCTTTTTTCTTTTCGTCGTCGCTTTTGAATAAGCCCATGTCCAGCCGGCAGAATAAGGTAGGGGGAAAATTATAGAACCCTGACCAAGATTGTCAACCTTTGCAGCCCTCGCTAAAAACGAAACTGAACCGTGGCCCCTGCGCCATCGGCCAGCCAAAACCCGCCTTGCAGGCTCATATCGGGCGGGCTAAGGGGCACGGGGTCGGTGAAACCCAATAAAAAGGCCAAGACCCCACCTAGCACCGCACCCATACCGGCGCCCAGCAAGGCCATATCCAGAGCCCGCTGCTGGTCATAATGGCCTTTGCTATCCATGGCAAAGTAAAGGGCCGAACCACCTCCACCAAAAATCGCGCCACCGAGGGCCCCCAAGGTGAAATTGCCCCAGCGCGCTCGGCTAGGCTTTTTATGAATCACGCTCGCATCGTCTTTAGGCTCAGGGGTCTCAGCAGGCGTGGCTACTTCGACATTGCCGCTCACAGCATCTGGGGCTGTCGTGCTATCGAATGTCGCTGGCAGCTCTGGCGCAGACTCTATCGCGCGCAGGGGCAGGCTCAAAGTCACGCTAGCAAATACAAAAATGAGACCCCTTGCTACACTTTGCATCATCCCCATGGCATTCTCCCCATTCCTGGCAACCCGCCCATTCCCGGCAGCCCACCCATACCTGGCATGCCCGCGCCACGACGTTTGCCCTTGAACTGTTTCATCATTTTTTTCATCTGCTCAAATTGACGCAGCAATTGATTCACTTCTTCAACCTTGGTCCCCGAGCCCTTGGCAATGCGTTTGCGACGATCGCCATGAATAATTTGGGGCAGGCGTCGCTCTTTGGCGGTCATGCTGCGCACGATGGCCATGGTACGCGCAACTTTTTTGCCTTCCACCATTTCATCGGGTATTTGCTTTTTAAGGCCTGACATACCCGGGATCATACCAAGTATGTCTTTCATAGAACCCATCTTCTTGACTTGCTCCATCTGTTCTAAAAAATCATTGAAATCAAATTTGTCCTTGGCCAGCTTCTTGGCAAGCTCGGCCGACTTTTCTTGGTCTACGTTGGCCTGTACTTTTTCGACCAGACTGACAATATCGCCCAAGCCCAAGATGCGCGAGGCCAATCGTTCAGGATAAAAGGGCTCTAGCGCATCTGACTTCTCGCCCATGCCCACGAACTTCACGGGCCGACCTGTGACCGATTGAGCCGAGAGCACAGCGCCACCTCGCGCATCACCATCCATCTTGGTCAGCAGCAAGCCATCGACGCCCACGGCCTCGTGAAAGCGCCGGGCTGTCTCAAGCGCTGACTGACCCTGGGTGGCATCGATGACCAGCAAGACTTCGTGCGGCTTGGCAGCTGTCTTAACGCGCTTCAACTCAGCCATCAGTTCTTCATCGATGGCCAGGCGTCCGGCGCTGTCAATGATCAGTACATCAAAGCCTCGCTTAAGGGCTTCTTCGCGGGCGCGGGCCGTAAGGGCTTCAGGACTTTCGCCAGACTGGGCTTCGCAAACTTCGACATTCAAAGCTGCGCAAAGTGTTTTGAGCTGACTCACCGCACCCGGGCGGGCTAAGTCAGCCGCGACACAAAGCACGCGACGCTTATCGAGGCTTAGGCGGCGCGCCAGCTTAGCCACCGAAGTGGTCTTGCCCGTTCCCTGCAAGCCCGCTAAGAGTATGACTGTCGGCCCCAGCGGTGCATAAGCCAAAGTGGAATGTCCCACCCCGCCCATCCATTCAATCAACTCGTCATGAACGACTTTGATCAGGGCTTGTGATGGGTTCACCCCACGCAACACTTCAGCGCCCAGAGCCTTGGCCTTAACCTTGTCGAGAAAGTCTTTGACCACCCTAAAATGAACATCGGCTTCAAGCAGCGCCAGGCGCACCTGCTTAAAGGCCTCATCCATATTGGCTTCGGTCAGAGTCGCTTGGCCTGACAGCTTGCGAAAAACATCGCTCAGCCTATTTGTCAGTGAGTCAAACACGCTTCTCCCATTGGCGAGTGCTGCGCTCACGCCAGTGCCGAAACGGCTCGTCGACAGCCAAGAGCACGCCAAGAGAAAGCAGCAGAGTAGCTAGCAGCGTGAAAAAAGAGGCCGGACCACCCTCCGCCATACCCAGGGTCCTTAGCACCGAATAGGCCAGCACATGAAATAGGTAGACTAGATAAGACATGCGGCC
>CAZFUM010000170.1:0-3369 GCA_964521965.1 uncultured bacterium
CCCGCGAAGCGGGGGGCTGGTCGGCGCAGCCGACCTGGGGGGCATTAAGTGAAAAAGGGTCTAAAATCAGGCCGTTATCTCATTTGTGGCTCTTAATTCCATTGCCCGCTAACTAGCTTCCATAAATAATAGGGCTTCATGCTTAAGTCGATTCGAAATTTCTTTGCGTCTGTTGGCGATTTCTCGTCCTTTGCCTTTCGTGCAAGCTATAAGGGCCTGCGTCACCCTATTCGCCCCACCGAGATGCTTGAGGCTTGGTATAGCATCGGCTATCAAACCTTGCCCGTCGTGCTCTTTGCTGGCCTTTTTGCGGGTCTCAGCCAAACTCTTTTCCTTGAAGCCGAGCTCGATGACTACGGCGCCAAAATGACCATTGGGCGCGTGCTGGCGATCACCGCCATTCGTGAGTTGGGGCCCTTGGTGGTCTCGCTCATGCTGATTGGCAAAGTGGGCGCAACGATTGCGGCTGAAATCGGCTCGATGCGCATCAACAACCAAATCGATGCCATCATTGGCCTGGGTGGCGACCCTGAGCGCAAGCTGGCCTCGCCGCGCATTTGGGGCATGACCACCGTGGCCCTGCCTATCGTACTGCTTACCGATGTGATCACCGTAGTCGGCGGCTGGCTGGTCAGCACTGTGGGCAATGGCATGTTTTGGTATCAGGCTCAGATGGGCACTTATTCACGCCATGTCACGAGCACCTTGGTCAAACCCGTGGTCTTTGGTTGGATGATCTCGACCGTGGCCTGCTATTACGGGCTAAGGGCCGAAGGCGGGGTTAAGGGCGTGGGCGAGGCTGTCAGTAAGTCCGTGGTGGTTTGCTGCATCTGGCTTTTCATTCTTAACGCCCTCATGGGCATCGTCATGATCGCCTGGCAGGGCACGTGAGTAGCGCCGTCATGACCGAAACCGTGATTGAGTTTAAAGGTGTGCATTTCGCCTATGGCGAAGCCAAGATCTTGCACGATATTAGCTTTGGGCTAAAGCGCGGCGAAACATTGGTGATCTTGGGCGGTTCAGGCTCGGGCAAGAGCACGATACTCAGACTCATCATGGGTCTGATTGATGCTGATCAGGGCCGTATCATATTTGGCGGTGAAGACATCACCGATGCCCCGGCTGCGCGCATGGTCCAGCTGCGCAAAAAAATCGGCATGGTCTTTCAAGAGGGCGCCCTCTTTGATTCGCTCACCGTGGGCGAAAATGTGGGTTATTACTTGCTCGAAAACGGCATGGACAATGCCCGCGATATGCCAGAAGTCGAACGCCGCGTGAAGGCCATGCTCAAGTTGGTTGACTTAGAACGCGCCATCGACATGATGCCCGGCGAGCTTTCGGGTGGCATGCGTCGCCGCGTGGCGGCCGCGCGCACGCTTATCTATAAGCCCGAGCTTATTCTTTATGACGAGCCTACGACGGGCCTAGATCCGGCCACCTGTGATAATTTCTGCGGGGTCATGAATAACATTAAGCGCGAAGAAAAGATCACCGGCATTATGGTGACGCACAATATGGAAGATGCCTGGGCCGTGGCTGACCACTTCTTGCTCATACGTAGCGGCCGCACCGTGTGGCAGGGTAGCGCTAGCGAACTTCGTGCCAAACCTAAAGATTCACTTGAAAAGTTCTTTCGGGGAGAAGACATTTAAATGAAACGCAGTCTAAATTTGGCCAAAATGAATATGCGCGTGGGCATCATGTCGTTGATTTCTTTCGCGATCTTGGTCTGGGTGCTCTTTTTCCCCGTGCGCGGTGTCAGCCCATTTACCAGCAAAGTGGTGGTGCGCGGCTACTATGATCGCGTGGATGGCCTGCGCCGCAATGCGCCCGTCTATTACCAAGGCATTGAAGTCGGCTCGGTCAAGAGCGTAGAAATTGTGCCTGGCCGCAAAGAGGCGCCTATTGAAGTGATCGTGGGCGTTGAGACGCGCGTGGTGCACCTTTTGCCCCAAGATACGGTCATGGAAATCGTGGCCCGCGGCCTCTTAGGTGATGTTTTTGTCGACATGGTGCCGGGCACCCCGGGCCTTAAATCGATTCAGACTGGCGATGTGCTGGCGACCAAGCCCTATGAAAGCATGTTCGCCAGCTTTGGTGACATGTCGGGTGATCTGAAAGGTGTGGTACGCAATATCAACAATATGTTGGCCAAGGCGCAGGACCGCGAGTCAAGCATTGGCCGCATGCTGAATGAAGACACGCTTTATCAAGAGCTGGTGAAGACGATACGTGAGTTCCGCATGGTGGCTGAAAAGATCAAGCAAATCGAAGATAAGCTCATGGATAAGGGCGCCAAAGAAAGCTTTGACTCGGCCTTGGCCAGTGCCAAACGCGTGCTCAAGAATGCCGATACCCTGACTGAGAAGGCCAATAACCTGAAGTGGTATATTTCAGTGGGTACGCGTAAATACGATGGTCTGCTTAGCTCAGGCGAGGCCAGTCTGCACATTGTGCCGAGTAAAGATAAATTCTATGAGGGTGGCTTAGAGTGGTGGAAGACCAAAGAACCCAATACCGGCGAGAGCGAGTTGGCCGGTGGCTACTCGGGATATAACGCCTTTCTGGGTCTGCGCGTGCTGAATTCGCCGGTTTTCTTTCGTGGCGGCTTGAAGCGTACCTTTGTGGGCGCTGGTATCGATCTGCGTGTGCAAGATTTGATTAAGCAACTGCCACTCGAAATTAGCGCCGATCTTTATAAACTCAGCCAGCCGACAGCCCAACTCGATGTTGTCGGCAAGCTCAAGGTGCTGTCGGTCTTTCGTATCACGGGCGGTGTTGAAAACGCTATGAATCAGCCGCGTTATTTCGGCGGTCTGACCCTGGTTTATGATGATGAAGATTTAACGTCGATATTAATTAAGAGCAAGATGTAAGAGAACACCCCCCAGTCCGGCTAGCCTGCCTGAGAATCGCCGCGGGGCCGGACAGCCCCCCGCTTCGCGGGGGGCCTCACGTTTGCCACATTCTGCAAGAAAGTATTTCCATGCAGAATGTGGCCATCACGGGCGCCCCCCATGAAATGGGGGGCAGGCTCGCGAAGCGAGCCGGGGGCATAAAAAAAAGGGCCCTGGGTTTCCCCAGGGCCCTTTTTGTTTGTGAACTTATTTATTCCTCACCTGCCGCCACGAAGTGGTCACGACCGGCGGCGCTGAATATTGTTCGGCTGCATTGCGTGCCAGACATTTGTCATAGTGGAACCAGCCCGAGCCACCGCCCGTGGTGTTGAAGTCTTTAGCCACGATGGCGCCTGAGAAGGCTCCGCTGCCGCCACCGCCTACAGTTACATTTGAATCAGGCGCATAGATGAGGCCCTCATACGAGCCTGTGCCGCGCAGGCCTACATCGTTGCTAGAGGTTACGTAAATC
>CAZFUM010000171.1:0-3317 GCA_964521965.1 uncultured bacterium
TCTACCGACAGAGGGGGCAATGGTGGGGCGACAATACCGATTCAGAAGGTTTTCGCAAGGCTTGCCAGCAGCTCATGGGTGCTCAGAAACTGCGCTCGGTTTTGGTCCTGGGCGCCGGAGGTGCAGCTCGAGGCGTTCTCTGGGCCTTGGCGAAGAATCCTGATATAAAGATCAAGGTGGCCTGCCGCAGGCTCGTTCAAGGCAAGGCCTTGCTACGCGCTTTGAAGCTCAAGAAAACGACTGTGATTAACTTCGCACCTTTGGCTCTTAAGGCAGAACTGGCGCAAGTTGATTTGTTAGTCAATTGCGTGGGCGACAGTTCTTTTGCTCTAGCTTGTGCCAAGCTCTTGCCAAGGCGAAAGGGTTCGCGGGTCATGGATTTGCGATATGGTGCGGCTGCGGCTGCTTTTGTGCGTTCGGCACAAGTCAAAGGATGGATTGCCCAAGACGGCGGCACCATGCTGCTAGCTCAAGGTGCCCTGAGTTTTGAGCGTTGGTTTGGTCGTAAAGCCCCTATAAAGGCCATGCAAGGCAGTTTGGGTGGTATTGACTAAAGGCAGCCCTAGCCCCAAAATAGGCATGTTCTAATAGGTTTTTCGTCACTCTCGGATGGATCATGATCCAAATTGACACCCTGCTTCGTCAGATGTTTGAAAAAGGCGCTTCAGATCTGCACCTGACCGTGGGGGCGCCGCCCACCATCCGCTTGCATGGCGACATCAAGGCCCTCGAATTTGAAAAGCTCAGGCCTGAGACCTGCCAGCAGATTATCTATTCCATTTTAACCGACGAACAAAAAGAGAAATTCGAGCGTGAAAACGAGCTCGACCTTTCATTTGGTGTGGAAGGCATTGGCCGTGTACGCATGAACGTCTTCCGCCAGCGCGGGGCTGTGGCCTCGGTGCTGCGCCAAATTCCCACTAAAATTAAATCGATGGAAGACTTGGCTTTGCCCAAGGTGGTTAACGATATCGTGAAGGTACCCAAGGGCTTGGTCCTCGTGTGCGGCCCGACCGGCTCAGGCAAATCGACCACCTTGGCAGCGATGATCGACTGGATTAATGACAATACCGAGAGCCATATTATTACCATCGAAGATCCCATTGAGTTTGTGCACAACCATAAACGCAGTATTATTAATCAGCGCGAAATTGGTGCTGATTCAAAATCGTTCACCACTGCCCTTAAGTACGTGCTACGTCAAGACCCTGATGTCATCTTGGTGGGCGAAATGCGAGACATCGAGACGATTGGTGCGGCTTTGACGATTGCTGAAACCGGTCACTTAGTCTTTGCTACCCTGCATACCCCCGATGCGGTGCAGGCCATTAATCGCATCATCGACGTCTTTCCTAGCGGACAGCAAGCCCAGGTGCGTACGCAGCTTTCTTTTGTGGTGCAAGCCGTCATGTGCCAGCAGCTCTTGCCCAAGCAAGACGGCACCGGACGTTCAATGTGTATTGAAGTCATGATCGCCACGCCGGCTGTGCGCAATTTGATTCGTGAAGAAAAGGTACATCAGATCTATTCGCAGATTCAGACGGGAACTGAATTCGGCATGCAAACCATGAATCAAGCGCTAGCCAACCTTTATCGTAAGGGGCTAGTTAGCTATACCGATATCATGGATCGCACCACGGACCAGCGCGATCTTGAGCGCGTGGTTCGCGGCAGCTAAGGGCTCAACATGGCCACTGCAGCAGCTAAAGGTAAAGCCGGGGCAGCTAAGTCTAAAGACAAGAGCGGGCCGAACTTCTTTCAGCGCTTATTAGCGCCGCCTGTCACCATTCAAGATATCGCTATATTCTCTCGCCAATTTTCGACCATGATCAATGCAGGTTTGCCTGTGCTGCAATGCCTTTCGATTATTGCGGACCAACAGGTCAATGCGACTTTTAAGTCGATTATTCAGCAAATTAAAGATGACATTGGCAGCGGTGGCAATTTGTCTGACTCGATGGCCAAACACCCCAAAGTCTTTAGCGAGCTTTATGTCAATATGATTCGCTCGGGCGAACTGGGCGGCGTGCTTGACACCATCTTAGAGCGCCTTTCGATCTACTTAGAGAAGGCCGAAGCCCTGCGCCGCAAGATTAAGAGCGCGATGATGTACCCTACCATTGTGGTGACCGTTGCCGTCGTGGTGATTGTGTTCTTGATGCTTAAAGTGATTCCGACTTTTGAAGACGTATTTAAAAGCTTTGGCAAAAAGCTGCCTCCTTTAACACAGGCCATCGTCGATTTCTCAGATTTCTTAGAGGCCTACTGGTGGATGATAGGTCTTGGCCTTATTGTTACGGGTGTTGTCTTTAATATTTTTAAAAAGACGCCTCGCGGCGCTTATCTCGTTGATAAGGCAACTTTAAAAATTCCGGTGTTTGGTGAGTTGCTCAAGAAATCAGCCGTGGCAAAATTCGCTCGCACCCTGGGCACCTTGCTCAAGTCGGGCGTGCCCATTCTCGAAGCGCTTGAGACCGTGGCTAAAACTGCCGGCAACAAAGTGGTCGAAGAGTTGGTCAATGCGGCTCGCGCCAGTATTCGTGAAGGGCAGGGCATGACCGAGCCGCTTAAGCGAGGCGGTATTTTTCCTCCCATGGTGATTCAAATGGTGTCGGTGGGCGAAGAGACGGGCAAGATTGACGAGATGCTGATGCGTGCCGCTGACTTTTATGAAGAAGAAGTTGATACGGCTGTTGAAGGCCTGAGCTCAATCATGGAACCTATTATCATTGTGTTTTTAGGTGGCGCCATTGGTACCATCGTGGTGGCCATGTTTATGCCCATGTTTGACTTGGGCAATGTAGTTGCTGATTAAGCTTGAAAAATAAGCCTTTTTCTAATTTGAAAGCCGCCCCGCTTGAAAAAGCGGGGTTTTTTGCATCTAATCACAGTCATCCACAGGTTATTGACAATTCCAGGCATTTTTGTTATTTTGACGTTGGAATACTAGAAAAGGGTTATTCTTCTTGGATTCATCGCTAAACGTGGAATGGCTAGCAGCCTTGCTTGGGCTCTGCCTAGGCAGTTTTGCAAATGTTTTTATAGCTCGTTATCCACAGGGTTTGTCCCTCTGGAAACCGGCCTCAAGGTGCCCCTCCTGCGGGCACGCCATACGATGGCGACACAATGTGCCCCTGCTCGGATATCTTTGGCTGAGGGGTCGCTGTGCAGATTGTGGCAAAGCTTACTCTTCACGCTATTTCTGGGTGGAGCTCTGTTTCGGTTTTTTGGGCTGGCTTGTGTTGGCTCGCTTTGGTTCTAACGAAGCTGCTTGGTTTGGCCTCTTCTTTTTTTGGGCGGCGTTGCTGGTCGCTTGG
>CAZFUM010000172.1:0-3272 GCA_964521965.1 uncultured bacterium
GCCATCGTGAGTGCCCTCTGCGCCCTCAGCGACCTGGCTCAACGCATTCTAAAATTAGACCCTGCCAAAACCGGCAACCTGCTACATAAAATCCTTGTCTTACCCTGGCTTTTCATAGCCCTACCCCTGGGCGCCTTTACCCTGGACCATGACAGCTCAGGCTGGCATATCAACCGTCAGCGACTTTGGGCTCACTTAAAGCTCAGTGTGATTCTAGGTGGTCTATTTCTAAGTGGTGTCGGATTTACGGTTGCCTGGGTCCCCAATTGGATTGAAAACCACCAATACTTCAAACTAGTCCTTGCGATCACGCTGACGGCAACTGTCTTTGGCATCATTGCCACCTTTATCAAACGCGGCTACAGTTCTGGCCCCCTCAAGGCCAGAGCCATAGGCGCACTCATCAAAACAGCGCCCTTGTCGATGCTAGCCCTCTTACTCGGCGCCTATCTGACAGGCATGGTCATTGACGCGGCAGGACGCCTAGCGCTCAAGAAAATACGAGCCAATCACGAAAGCTCTGGTTGGTCCCTAGCCCTGCCCCAAGAACCGCAACCCATAAAACCCGAGCTCAACGCGGCTCTCATGCTCAAGCAAGCGCTCGCGCAGTATGGAGCCGTCACAGCCGCTGCCAAATCGAGCCAACGCAGCGATGACAATACCGCCATTCAAAATTTCTTGAAACAAGCCGAGAACCAAGGACTAGCCGCCAAAGTCTCACCCAACGTACACGCGGCCTTAAATCGGCATCATTTGGCGCTGCAATCTTGGCGTGAAGCTGCCAAGCGCCCAAACCTGAATTGGGGCCTTAAATTTGGGCCACCCTGGATACCCCGCGAAATCCCCATCTACAGCGGCCAATTAGCCATAGCCCGCATGATTGTATGCCAAGCTCTGCTCGCAGCCCAAAATGGCAATCTTGCCCAAGCCCGCCAAGACCTGGCTGGGATTCATAAGATAGCTACCATGATCAGCCGAGACGGCTTCATCATCAGCGAAATGATCGCCGTGACCATGGATGGCTTGATATTTCAAGCCGCGCCCAGCGTGCTGCAGGCTTCCGGCACGCCAGCTCGCGTCGAGGGATGGCTGCCCCTTAATCAAGATCAACTATCCAGCCGACGCATGCTCAATCTCATCAATAGCGAAATGGCCACGCTACCTCTCGACATCGAACAAATTGCTGACTATAGCTACCATCCCTGGTCAAATATTCCGTTGTGGGCAGGTGAACTTCACAACGGCATAGGCCAACTCTACCTACCTTTCTTGCGCCTTGAAGTCGCGTCGTACCTACGTCTACAAAGCGCCATACTCAATGCGTTGCGTGATTCACCTCAGCAAAGCGAAGAAAGCATAAAAAAACTCACCCAACACGCCTCCAACGCACTGTGGAGCATGTCCCGCCTCGCCATGCCAAGGTATTTCAACATGCACCAAAGATGCCTCATCGCCGATGCCAGGACGCGCCTACTCGAATTGGCCTTTCGTGCGCGCGAATTTAAGCTACGTGAAGGCCATTGGCCCGCAGCCGCCTGGCAACTGGCCCGTGGCAGCAGCGACACACGCGTGCTAGATCCCTTCCGCAAGGGCTGGCTCAAGCTGGCGCCGTCAGGCAAGGGCCTGCTCATCTATAGCGTGGGCCCAGACCAGCAAGACGACCAAGGCGCCCCCCTGCAGTACATGGGCAACGACGGACACGGCGATATCGCCTTGGCGCTACGCTAACTCTAGGGGCTTTAACCCCCGCAAGAGGGTCTTAGGTTGCCCGCTAAAACAAGGACTAGCCAATCATGAAGTATGCCGTCTTCGCATTCTTGATTTTGACCGCCTCGCTCGGGGCCAGCGACCTTAAATACAGGCCCCCGCAATTGACACCCATGCCTACATTCGGTCGCGCTGAGTCAACAACCGAGCTTATACAAAGTCCCGGCGCACCCACGCCCATGCCTACATTCGGTCACGCTGAATCCACCACTGAGCTCATTGCACTGCCTAAGGCAAAGTTCTATGAAGAATTGCAAAAAATAGATCGCGATGACTGGGAAATTTTTGAAAAATTCCTCGAGACTCAAGCCAAGGCTGGCCAAATTGATGCTATGTACGAACTAGGCGTCTCTGCATTCATCGATTGGGGCTTTTGCGATTCAGCCAAGAAATGGCTGGGCGAGGCATTTCGAGTTGGCCAGCATCCCCTGGCTGCCCTCTATATGGGCGATTTCTACGCTAAAGGCTGCCGGGCGGTCAAAGGCCTCAAGTCTTATGATCCCGATTCAAGGTTAGCCATGTTCTGGTACAAGAAGGCCGCCAAACGCAATGTCAGCCGTGCCTGCATGGAAATCGGCGTGTTTTATCTCTCTGGCAAAGGCGTTCCCAAAAACAAAAGAGAAGCCATCCGCTGGTTCAAAAAAGGCGCGGCCATGCCTGATCCCTATGAAGGCAACCGTCTGCAGCTCGAAGAACTCGAAGAAGAAAACTGAACAATGAGCAGCCCTTCTTGAACTGCAAACTCATGCTATCAAAATAGGTTTCACGGCCTATGTCATTGAACAAATCTCAGGACAAACGCAGAGCCCAAGCTAGATGCCAAGCCTAAGGCCACGACCCCAGTCGTAGCAGCCACTCAAACTGTGTTCTACGGCAGCTTTTGGAACCGTTTTACTAGGCGCAGCAGTCTATATGCTTTGGCGCAACGGTGGCGAAGATGAAATCGACCTCACGCCCTTTGCCAAAGATGACCAAATCGTAGAGTTGTTTAGAATAGCATCGGGAATCGGCCAATAATTTCTTAAGGCAGTGCCTTCTTTATTCTCACATATTTGCGAGCGGCTTTTGGCTTTGGCGACAACTGCGCCTCAGCCTCCAACCAATCAGTCAATTCATATCCTGGCTCAAAGCAACGCGCCTCGGCCAAATAATAGGCGGCGATGGCAATCTTCTCGTACAACAATTCTGGCGTCGAAACTTTCTTGACGCGCGTGCGGGGTTTGAGCAAGGTCTTTTCCACGTCAGCCTCCATGCAAACAAAGACGCCCACCTTGGCGACGGAAAATCATCTAGCTAAATTATAGGGCCAGGCTATAGCCGCACAAGTTCACTCAGATCAATCTTTAGTTAAAATAGGAACTCAAAAAAACAAGGCCCCGCAGAAATCTGCGGGGCCTTGCATTTAGCCTTCTAAATTAGCCCTAAACCCAGGTGCGCGTGGGCCGAGCCGCCGGGGTGACCACCGCGCCCAGGCGTTCGAGCTGTTCTAAGCTTTCTTTCATCAA
>CAZFUM010000173.1:0-3270 GCA_964521965.1 uncultured bacterium
CCGGCATGAAGCTTGTGCGAATAGTTAATGGGCTGGGTTGGCTGATAGCCTGCGTTATGCCCTGGCAAACGAAACCAAGGCGATGCAAAGGCCACGCCGCTGAATAAAAGCAGGGCGATAAGCACTTTGGTCAGGCGGGGGCTGTTCAGCGACATAGATTTCAGCCTCAACAGAAGGGTTTAGCAAACGATGGTGATAATAAGGAAAAAGCGGCATTACGTCTAGAGTCGGGTGACCTTTGCACCTTATTTCACAAAGATACTTGAACAAAAAGTAATCTTTCTCAATTGGGACAGTTTCAAAAAGCGGAACGCGCTAAGGTACGAATTTAATCGAACGAATTCGCAATTGCCCGCTGCCTTGACCACCCAAAATATAGAAATCTAAATTTGCCAAGCTTTGCGTGTCAAAAATCAAATTGCCATCTTGATTGCCCCAATAGGGATGGGGCCTTAGATCGCCAAAAAGCAAGCGCACCGTTTGCCACTCGCCTACAGCCCTTTGAACCATCATGTGATACGCCTCACCGTCAGCACGACGCTTACCCGCATAAGATTCTGCCGAAAGCGCGCCAACCCCTGATTCAGACAAGGTCAGCAGCCAGCGAACACCTTCTGGCGCCCTCAACTCGATATCAATGGCCCGATATCCCAAAAGATTAATACTGTCTTTTCCGGCATTAAAGGCGAGACCCCCGCCATAAGATTTTCCACTGGCAAATTTCCAGACCCATGTTTGATTGCCATCTTGTTGAGGCTGTTTCTGAGCCTCGGCACCCCAGCTGCTAACCCGCAGGTCGGGTTGGGTCAAAAATTCACGCGGCTCGAGCGTTTCAGCGCCAGGCTCTGCCTCACGAAAGGTCACCACCGTGGTCAAAACGTCAAACGCTAACTCGGCCATAGGGCTTTGACGTATAAATTCTTCTCTACCGCCAAATATGGGCACACCCATGAGCGTGACATAATCGCGACAAGCTTTGGCAAACTCAATGGGAGAACTGGCTTTGGCTTTGTCGACCCAAGCGCGCAAAGCCACTCTAAAGGCGGGCAAGAAACTGGTCTTGGCCAGGCTCGTATAAACTTCGTATCGAATTGCCCTACTCACGTAGCGATCGGTCCAAAACTCAGACAAGGCCTCGACATAGCGCTCTTCGAGCTTTAAGGCCTCGAGACGCTCGAGCCGCCTTAGCAACAACGAATTATAAAGAGCGCCCACCTCGGTCCGGCCCTTGGCTATGATCGAATCAAAATAGGCCAGAGCCGAGTCTTTAGCCCCCCATTCAGGCGCTTTGATTTCGCGAGCGTAAAATTCAAGGGCTTCTGCAGCGTAGGGATCATTACGCGTTTCAATGATCGATTTCGCGAGTTCTTCTGCATGACTGATGCGGCCATAAGGACCCGCCATCAGGCGCAAATAGGCCATGCGCCCCTGAGGCCTGGCGGCATCGCCATAGTCGCCTTCGGCCAGAGGCTTCAAGATTTCAAGGGCCTCAATGGAGCCCCGCATCGATTCGATCATCTTGCCCTTCGCCAATAGATTCATGGCGCTGACCACCATCGGCTCGGCCAAATCATAAGCTGCGATCGAGACATAATTATTCTTAAGACCCATCGCGAGTATTTCACGTTCAGTGCTTTGTTTGCCGATCAGGTCACCGGCCTCACCCTGTGCCAAGGCGCGTTTAAGTAGGTAGCGGCTCTTTTCTTCAGGGTCCTGAGTTTTTTCGGCTAGATCTTCATAAATCTGGCGGGCCAAATCGGGCTTGCCACTCACGCGATAATCATCAGCTGCCGTCAAAAGGTTCAACTGCTCTTGCGCGCGCGGCACAAAAACCTCAAAACTATCAACCGTCACATTAGAGCCATTTAAACCAAAACGCAGGCCTTGTCTGCCGGCGCCGGGCAGCCCACGCAAGAAAACATGGGCGGCCAAGACGCCATTGACGCGGGTCTCAAGCATATCACCCGAATAACTAAGCTCAAATTCATGACTTTTCGCCTCAGGTGTGGCGTCAAGCGCGCCAAGACCCACGTCATGGGCCAGACCTTTGGCATCTCGCGTGCCAGTGCGAATACTAAGGCTCGAAGAACCCAAGCTCAGGTCGCCAAACACACCGGTCCAATCTGTGCCCCCAGGCGCGCCAGCAAAAATGGCTTCACGAGTCTTGCTGCCCAAACCTGTGACCGCGACAATTTCTACGCGTGCCTCGCGTGACGGGTCAGCCACACGAATACGCGCGCGCAAAACAAAAGGCTGCTGATCGATACTTGCTAGGGTGTAAACCAATTGGTCGCTATTGAGATTAATCGATCCCACTTCTGCAATCATCGAGGGCGCCCAACCTTTGAGCGACTCGGCGAGATTTTCGTCTTCATCAAAAGAGTGGGCGGTCCACGACTTCCACTGGCGATTGAACAAGAAATCTTGCCAAAGAGCTTTCCATGAGAAGCCAGCGTAAAGCAGGGCTGCAAAAAGGCCAACGCCCAGGGCTAGGCTTCCCCAGCGCCACAGACGCAATAAAAACTTGCCACGATAAGATCTGCGACGCGAGGCCTGAGACGCAAAGAGCAGTGTCACCCTGCGCTTCTTTTCGCCCTTCAATTTTAAACTGGGTCCCGGCCGTGAACGCCTAGCTTCGCCCCCCTTGGGCACTTCGTCACTAAAAACAGCCACGGCGCCGGGCGTTGCCAAAGCCTCAAGCTGCGCGGCACGATCAATATCAGCGCCCTCGCGGCTTTCCATGCTCTGGTCAGAATCTGCCACACAAAGACCCACGCGCGCGTAAGCGCCCTCGGCCTCGAGAAAAGCCTGCAGCGAAAGAGCCGTGTCAACAGCGCCTTCATAGAACGGAAAACGCGCCAGCACTCCGTCGCCAATGCCTTTAAGAAAGACGCCGTCGTAACGGCCAGCCGCGTCGCGCGTCATGCTTTCGAGGCGTGACAGCAAATGCAAGGCTCTCGCTTTGTCTTCGCGGGCCAGCTTTTGGTATTGATAGATGTCGGCGTAAAGGACAGCTGGCCGCGCTGAGGGATTTTCCATACTTGTATTGTGACTGAGATTAAGCAAAACGTGAAAATAAAAAAACCCAGCCTTTCAGCTGGGTTTTTTTATGAATGGAGCGGGAAACGGGGCTTGAACCCGCGACCTTCTCGTTGGCAACGAGACGCTCTACCACTGAGCTATTCCCGCAAAACTTTGGGTACGGTAGGGATCGAACCTACGACCCGATGATTAAGAGTCATCTGCTCTACCAACTGAGCTACGTACCCG
>CAZFUM010000174.1:0-3165 GCA_964521965.1 uncultured bacterium
CTTGCATGAGAATCGGCGCCAGGCCCGGCACCTTGAGGGCGTTGCGTGTGGCGGTAAAGACTTGACCTGAGTTCTCAGCGCGGGCCAGAGCCACCAAGAGAACCTTTTTTGAACCATTAGCCAAAGGTTTGCCATCCAAACTGACCAGAGCTATGGCTGCAAAAGTATTACGCGCTGATAGTTTGGCATTGAAGCCGCTTAGTTTTACGCCCTGGCTAAGATCGCCGCCTGCCATGCAAAGCTGGGGGGTATCAGCGCTGACGAGACCCTGGCCATAATCCAAGAGCAGTTCGCCCGTATCACTGGCGATGACTTTCTTGCTTTCTTGCCAAGCGGTAGAAGGCAGCGAAGCGGGCGTGCTGATCGCATTATCAAAGCGTTTGGCCACGCGACTCACGTAGGGTAGCCAAGCATGGTCAAAGAGCCAGTCGCTTTTCATGCCATTGGCAAAGACCGCTTGCTGGGTTATCGGCTCGATCACCGAGTTCTTCGATGGCGCCACCAAGCCCTGCCGGAATATTAAGGCGCCTAATTGAAAGATCGGCTCGTTGTCAGGCCGGGTGTTGATGTCAAAATTAGTCATGGGCACGCTGCCGGGCAGGGCCGGCGAGCTAGCGAACTGCAAGAGGCCGTCCCAGTCTTGCAGACAGCCATAAGCGGCCATGAGCAGGGGTCCTTCCAGTCTGTATTCGTTGGGGAAACAGGTGTTCCATTCGGTCACGATGAGCGGCTTATTCTCGACGCGCGCGTGCGACAAGCTGAATAGCAGGGAACCTTTGAAGGGCGCTTTGAGTTGGCTCTGATTATCCATGGGCGCATAGGCCGCGTTGCTCCAGCCGCCTTGCGTTTTCCAAATTTGCGGGTGATCCCAATAAGCGTGGGTGTCCATAAAGTCGAGCGCCTGATTGGCCGCTATGTCGCCCAGTGGCGGCAGGCCCATGTTGCTGCAGGTGAGCAGGGCGTGGGGGCTTAGTTTTTTTAGAAATGCTTGAAACCTTAAGTTGCTCTTGAGCTGGGTCTGATAAAGAAAGCGCAGGCTGGCTTCGGCATTTTCGGGGTTTCGCGTGGGCAGAATTTTTTGTGAGTCCCAGTCGTACTTGAAGCGGGCCATCTCGCCCTTGTTGCCCGCGGCCTTGAACTGTGATTGCAGAATCGCCCACTGGGCCTCAGGTAAATTTTGTTCGCCAAAACTTGAGAATATCGAACTTTCGTTGACGATGTCACTGCCCACATAGGCCGGGTCGTCTTTGAGAGCTAGGCCGGTATAAGGGTTAACGTGACCGATGAGTTGTTCGGCGAATTTCTGGTTCAGCTCGATGATGCGCGGGTCAAAATGCACCGCGGTCTTGCCACCGTCATCTAAATGTTCATAGCCCGCCACGCCATCACCAGGTTTAAAGCGGCGCGATACAAGAAAGTCGATGTAAAGATAGATGCCCTGTTTTTTAAGAGCCGCCACCAGATAGTCATAACGATCCAAAGCCTCAGGCTTAAGGTTTAATGTATGGTCGCCCTCGTCTTTGCCAAAAAAAGAATGATCGCCAGCCCAGTTGCCGTCTGAAGCGTGCAGACGGATCATATTTACGCCTAAGCGCGCCAATCTAAGAGCGAATGCGTCAGCCTGCGCTTTCTCTATAAAAATATTCGGACCCACGATGTCTGAGCCCCAGAAGCGCACGCGCTCGCCACCCGCAAATGCAAAGTGCCCGTCTTTGACAGTGACAAAACCCTTTGAGCCCGCGGGCTTGTGATTCAAGTATGAGAGGTCAAGGGCAACACCCGAGGGATCTTTGGGCGCGGCATAGGCGTACCAGTCATGAGTATCCGTCTTTTGAAAGTCTGCCAGCTCGCCCACGAGTTTCTTGCCGCTTGCGTCGAGCAGGCTTAAGTTCAAGTCATCGATCCACGCTTGGCCCACACAATTGCCCAGCCCGCCAAAGACTTCGACTTGGGTGGCGCCTTCGGGCACGTTGTAGCGGTGTTCGTAGTAGGTCCAATCAGAATCGCCATCGACATCGCAGACCCCGGCTTGCCAGCCCGCCACTTGTTTACCTTGAGCATCTTTAAAATCAAGACCCATACGCGCTTTCATATAATTCTCGCTGCCAGCTTTGACGTCTTTGGTTTTCATCCAGCCGCCAAAAATCACAGCGCTTGGTTTTTGTCCCCGAAAGCTGACGAGCTGAGAAGCTTGGGTCCATTGGGGACTGCTATTTATAAAATAGAGTGAGTGCCCTTTGCCGCGGCTTTCGGGCGAGCGCCGGCCGTTTTGCCAATCGCTTGAGCCCGGCACTTCGACATTTGAGTTTAAGAGCCAGTTATCTGATTGATAGGGCTTGAGATAGGCAAGCTCAGGATGAGCCGCCCGGCCCGGCGCCAGAGGCGCGTTGTCATAATCATAGGCGCGCAGCTCGGGCTGGCTAAACCAAACCTTGCCCGTGGCTTGGGCCAGCATGAGAGAGACTTCCACTTTGGCCGTGCTGCTGGGCACGCGATAGGTGTTGCTGACATATTGCCAGTCTTGCGTGCCTTGCAGATCACCCACCGTGGCGGGCCAATCACCCACGCGTTGGCCTTCGGCATCGTAGAACACGATGTAAGTACGGGCCATTTCCCACCCATTGACGCCTTTTTTGACGTCTTGCACTTTCATCCAGCTTGAGACTTCGATGGTGGGCGGCGCTGGCTGAGGCAGCAGCACAAACTGGCGGTAGCCCGACCATGTAGGCTGGCTGTGTTCGAACCATGCAGCCAGGCCATGCGGGCCGGCTTCGGTGGCTAAGGGCTTTTCCCAGCTGTCGGGTGACTTAAAGTCGGCATTTGTCAGCCAATTGAATTCTGCGGCTCTTAAGTGCAAGCTGCTGAGCAGGGCGAGGGTAAGCATGAACAGGCGCATGGGGGCTCCAAAGGGGCTTCTAGTTTAGCCTTTGTGAGCAGGGCCACAAAATGCTTTTAAACCATGCTTTGACCCAGGCCGTAATAGAAAGTGAGGGGGATCTAAACGATGTTAAAAAACGCTTTGTTCTCGCTGCTTACTTTTGTTTTATTAAGCGGGTCTTTGGCAGCAAAAGGGGGGGCTAAAAAAGTGACGCCAAATCAATTTCAAACCGCTATTTTTGCCGGCGGCTGCTTTTGGTGCATGCAGCCGCCTTTTGAGCAGCTTAA
>CAZFUM010000175.1:0-3159 GCA_964521965.1 uncultured bacterium
GCGGGGCAGGGCTTAACTCTGGCGTGGCCGAGGCCGCGGGCGCCAAGCGCTCGGGCCGCGACCCCTGGCGATGCATGAGTAGCCAAATCAGCGCCAGGCCCGCCATAGCGCCGAGCCCCAAGCGCCATAACGTAGTATTACTTGGCCTTTTCACTTCCCTTGCCATTGCCATTTTTAGATATTTCGACCACCTTCAATACATCCAAGGCGCGACGTACCTGGCTATCGTTGAGCAAGGCAAAGGACCGAGCCGCATCTTCGCCCTTCTGCAGGCGCACCATCTCTTCACGCACCTTGCCCAGCAAGCGCGTGCGGTCGCGAGCTAGATCATCATCGGCCAGTGGCTTGCCTTTGCCTTTGGCAAAATCAGCAAAATCCTTGAGCATGCGAGTTTCACGCGTCTCAGGCTTGAGCTGCTCCCAATCATTTTCTGAAACTTTGACCATACGATCTTTATCTTCTTCCACTTGGTCAGCCTTGTACTCAGGATTGCGCAGCAAATAGTCCTTGGCATAAGCCTCAAACAAGCCGCCATCATAGAGATCTAAATATGCTTTGCTGAGCAGTTCTTCTTCTGCCAGCACATCCGGCGTAATGCCATTGCCGTGAATAAGCTTTCCCTTAGGCGTCAAGAAGCGCGCGGTGGTAAGGCGAATGGCCGAGCCATCATCCAAGGGCAATATCGTCTGCACCGAGCCCTTGCCAAAACTCTTGCTGCCCACGATGACACCCAGGCCATGATCTTGAATGGCCCCGGCCAAAATTTCAGACGCCGAAGCTGAGCCACCATTAATCAACAGCACCAGGGGGCCGGGCCAGCGTCGCGGGCCCGTACTCTCAAAGCGGAGATTCTTACTCTTGAACCTGCCATCGGTGTAAACCACCAGCTTGCCCTTTGGCACGAAATTACCCGCAATGACTGACGAAGCATCCAACAAACCGCCCGGATTATTGCGCAAATCGACAATTAAGCGCTTTGCGCCTTGGCCTTTGAGCTTCTCAATGGCGTCGGCAAAATCTTCGTCGCAACGCCCCATAAATGATGCCAGACGTATGTAGCCTACGTCGCCCGGCAGCATATTGAATTTCACGGCCTTCACCTTGATGACTGCACGAATCAGGGTCAGCTCACGCGGGGCCTGCTCACCTTCGCGCACGATGGTGATGGTGACCTTGGTGCCCGGCACCCCCCTAAGCTTGTGCACCGCGTCCATCAAGGCCATGCCATCGGTGCTCTCGTGGTTGATGCGAATGATAAGATCTGAGGGTTTGATGCCAGCGCGCTGGGCTGGCGTGTCTTCAATAGGGCTCACCACGGTGAGCTGACGATTCTTGATAGAAATCTCAATGCCAAGCCCGCCAAAGCTACCCTGGGTGTCTTGCTTCATGTCAGTGGCTTCTTGCACGTCGAGATACTGGCTAAAGGGATCCAGCGTCTGCACCATGCCCTTAATGGCGCCAGCGATAAGGGCCTTGCTCTTAGTCTTATCTTCATCGACATAGGCACCCTGGATAAGGGTGATGGTCTCGACCAAAGGCTTGAGCTCTTTATAGAGATCGTCTTCAGCCGCAACCACCGTTCGCGGCGCAAAGGCCAAGGGCAGCAGGGCCAAAACCCAAGCTATCGCCAATTTATTGAAACGCATCGTGCCTCCTTAAGGCCGGCGCTTGAGCCAAGCCATGGGGTTCATGGCTCGCGCTTGGCGCCGGATTTCGAAATAAAGTGCAGCTTCGCGCAAGGTCGATGAATCACCCAATTCACCGAGGCCCTGGCCTGGGACCACCTCTTGGTCAGGCTTGACCTGCAAGTCGTCGAGATGGCCATAGATGCTGAAATAGCCGCCACCATGATCCACGATAACCATGTTGCCAAAGCCTTGAAACTCGCCCGCAAAACGCACCACGCCCGCACCGACGGCACTGACCGCCTGGCCCAGCTGACCCGAGATCTCGACCCCGCGGTTGAAAACCGTGGTCTGATAAACGGGGTGGCGATGCTCGCCATAGGCTGAGATGACCCGGCCCTTCAGCGGCCAGGGCAGGCTCTTAGCTCGTCCTAAGCGAGAAGGCCCTAGGTCGACTTCGAGGCTGCCTTGCTGGGGCGCCTGGGCGCGGGCCCTCTGCGCCTGCGTTCGACTGCGGTCGGCACTCTGCTCTTGCAAGCGACTGACCAGTGCCTCGATTTGAGCTGCGGCCGACTGCAACTCTTTGAGCAAGGCCTGCGAACGACCCTTTTGCTTGCGCACACTGCCCAGCACGTTTTCGCGGCGCCGTTTCTCGACCAAGGCATGGCGACGGGCGCCGTCGACATCGCTGCGGCGTTTAGAAAGCTCCCGCTCCTGAGCCAGGTATTCTTTTTGATACGACTCAATCTGACCAAGACTCATACGAGTCTCGCCAATGCGCCGGGCACTCTGCGAAGCCAAAGCCTGCAAGAATCGGTAGCGAGCCAGCAAACTGGCGGGATCACCAGGAGCCAACAACAAAGCCAGATCTCCGCCCCGCGCTTTGCGCTGCATCAAGCGAATGTGACGAGCCAGCCACGCTCGATTGCTAGCGATGCTGGCCTGAAAGCGAGCTCGACGACGATCAATCTCGGTCAAGCGTGTCTCGATAATGCCGAGATTCTTTTCGTGCACCTTGAGGTCACGCCGCCGGGCCGCCAAATCGCGGTTGGCGCTCTCGACCTGCTTCAACAACGAGTTTTCTTGGCGAGCCTTGCTCTCAATTTCGCCACGCTGTTTAGCAATGTCACGACGTAGGGCATTGAGATCTTGCTTTTTCTTTTTAACCTCACTTGCCGGGGCAGCTAATAAGCTTGCGCCAAGTGCCAGCAACGCAAGTAGCCCGCCCGCCAAATTCACCGCTCATCCTTAAAGCCTGCGCCCAGAGCCAACAGACTGCCCAAAAAGCCTAAAACCATGCAGGCTAGCAGCAATTGCAGGGCAAAGAGCGGGCCCAAACCATAGGGCAAGAAACGAGCAAGATCGATTTGCAAATCACTCAGGGCATGTAGACGCAGACCCTGGGCCCCAGCCCAAAGGCCCAAGAGCGCCAAGCAGCCACCCAAGAGACCTTGTAGGGCACCTTCCACTAAGAAAGGTGCACGAATGAAAAAACCACTAGCCCCCACCATGCGCATCATACTGATCTCATCGC
>CAZFUM010000176.1:0-3143 GCA_964521965.1 uncultured bacterium
GGTCTGGGCGTGGGGGATAGCCTTGGCCAATTTCATCTGCGATGGCAATTGCCTGAGCCAGCCATCCAATATCTTAAACTCGCCCTTGAGGTCTAAATTCTTAAAAAGCGCCGGTTTCTTAAGCCCTCGTCCTTTGCCCGCCAAACTAAAACTCAAGTTGCCCTCGACCTTGCCATCGATTTCTGCCAAAAACTTGCTCTTGCCCTTCAGGGCTGCCGCGGCATCGGCAACGAAAGCCTTGAAATCTAAGTCGCTCAGGCCGAGTTGAGTTTGAAATGCGGGTCCCACATGATTGAAATCAAGCTCAGTCTGCTCAGCCAATTCACCGCCATATAGCTTTAGCTTGGTGGCGCTGCGCAACTTGCGACCTGTTAAGGCGATGCGCTGATCTAAAGCCCCGGTCTTGAAGCCCTGATACCATAGTGAATCAGCTAGTATGCTGCCTTCGACCTTCAACTTGGCCGGGATGAGGGGCTTAAAATCTCGCACTCCGCCAGCCCATGATTTAACCTTGGCCGCAGCTTGAGAGGGCGTGTCTTCGATCATGGCAAAAGCGATGATGGGGTCCAAAACCAGCTTGGCGCTCTTTAGCTGATATTGCAGGCTAATCTCACCGCCCGCCATATCTGAGACCAGAGCTTTGACTTGAGCCTTGGCGTCAAGTTTGCCTTCCATCTCAAGGCCAGCCGGCAGGCTGGCAGCCACGCTAGGCGGCAAGAGGCCTGCCTGCACCTTAGCCAAGTCGGCATCGACTTGAAGGTCCAGGTTCAAGATGGCCTGGTCCGAAAGCGGGTTCACCTGACCCTTGGCATTTAGACCAAGCCCTGGGGCTGTGAATTTCACGCTCAGCAAGTCTAGCTTTTGGCCCGGCAGATCTAATTTAAAATCTGCAGTCAGACTTAGCGGTGCTTTCTTGCCTTCAAGATTAGCTTCCATTTTAATTTGCAGGCGAGAGTTGCCGCCCGCAGCCAAACTCAGGCCCGTGAGTTCGATATCTAAGCCTTTGACACTGCTGGATTTCTCTTTTCTAACGTCGCGATAAACAATCTCGCCACCTTTAATCTTAAACGAGGCCAGCACTACAGGCAGTGAGCTCGGGCCCGACGACTTGGCTGTGTCATCTGCCTTAGACTGCTTGGCAGCGCCAGCTGCAGGCACGCTGCTGCCCGGCAAGTTCATGCGGCCCTGCGCGTCTTTTTCAATCAAGATTCTAGGGTTATGAAATTCAAGACTTTGAATGACCAACTTGCCCGTAAAAATCGAAAAGGGGCTGACCCTGAAACGAGCGCTCTGATTCGAAAAGAAAGGCTCTTTCGAAAAACCCACGCCATTACCGATTGAAAAATCAGTGATGGTCACGCCACCAAAAAACGAAGCTTTGATGGCCCCTATCTTGACCTCACGCTTGAGCAAGTTACTCAGCAAAGTCTCGGCTTTGCCTTTTTGAGCATTCCAATCGATGAAGAGCGGGGCCAATAAGAGGCCCAGACCCAGCAAGAGGCCGAGACCTAAGATACCGAGCAGGATCTTCTTTTTACGCGAGCTTTTGGCAGGGGTCGGGGTCATGGCGTCCTCTTATATATAGAAGGCAGCCATTTTGCCCCGCTGACTTGCCAGGGGCAAGGGTCAGGGCCAAACTTTTGCCCTGCGGCGAACCTCGAGTCTGCGCCAAACGTTGTGCAAGCAGCGATCGAGCCATCTCTTTAACATGAGACCTCCTAATGACATGAAGAACGCAAAGACATACAAATGTATGGTTGGTAAGGCCTAAAATAGCCCCGCTTATAAATGCGGGGCTATTTGTTTTAGCTACTTACTTCGAGCGTTTCTTTGACTCGATTTCGCGAAGCGCCTTGCCAAAGAGTTCGGCGCCTTTGCTGGCCGGTAGGCTCTTGGCGCTTCCCTTGCGTGATGCCTCGCGGTCTGCGCGCAAAGCGGCCTGGGCTCGGCTGCTGAGCGCTACGCCAGGCTTTTCGCGCCGCAAGCGCGCCAAAGCGTCGTCGAAGGGGTCGGCTTGCGCCGGGCTCTGGCCGGTCTGCATGCGCAACAAAGCTGACTTGAGAAAGAAGCTGGTCACGGTTTCGCGAAAGTGTTCTGACGCCTCTTTTATTTTTTCGAGCTGGCTGGCGTCGATGCGCAGCAGCACCTGCTTTTTCATGGCTTGCTCCTCTTTTCTCAAAAACGTCATCCAACGCGGGGCGGTCAGCATCCACCGAAATCCAAACTAGCCTGAGCTCACGCGTGGACCGTTCGTAACGCAGGACCATGGCGACCCGCTCATGCCCCGGCGGAAAAACCAAAGCGTCCTCGTGCTCTTGAGCCGGGCCCGAAGACTCGAGCAGCCGCTCAAGGGGCCAATCGCTAAAGTGCTCGACCAAATCTTTGAGCCAGGCCCGATAGCTTTTCAGCAAAACAGCGTTGCTCGCGTAGCACGCCTCGATGCGCTGCAAAGCATCGCTGATCGGATCCCGCCCCTCATGCGTCACAATGACGCGGCGGCTGACCACCAGCTTGGCTTGTTTTCGAAATCCCCAATTCATCCTAACCCCTTAGCTATACTTTGTGATATCTAATTTTATATCTATTTTGGCCATTCATATGTATGGTTTATAGAGCCAAAAAAACCCCGCACGCATATGCGGGGGTTTTTAACGACTCAAGGCTATCAAATAAATGGTTATTTAACCATCAAAGAATAGCGTCTAAGGAGTCACTTTAATGTCATTAACATAAAACAGCTGATTCATTGAGCATCCACAAGTGCCGGACGCGAACCCCAAGAAAATAAAATTAGCTGGATTGGCGACGCCACTAAAGCTCACCATAGGAATTGAAATATGCGTGAACGTTGCCGCCGTGATGGTGACGGGTCCAACAGACTGACTGGAACTTGCACCCCGAATACCTACGCGAAGTTGCGGAGTGCTCGTCAAATAATCGGGTGCGGCCTTTGTGGTGTTATTTATGAAAAATGACTAAGGATCCCTAAGCTTAATCACAACTCCAATATCATCTTCCTCCCATTTATTACCGCTTCGCCGCATAGAGTGCCAGATATTATCGATAGCTTTCACCCTTACCCATTTTTCACTATCGTCAGAAAAAATTTTTTGATCGCTTATCAAAAATTGCCCGACTGGCAC
>CAZFUM010000177.1:0-3126 GCA_964521965.1 uncultured bacterium
CATTCACGCCATGCGAGCCTGCTTGCCGGCCCAAGACCAAGCCCACCCAGGGCAGAAGCAAAGCCCAGGCCTGGTCCAAGCGAAGCAGGGGTTCGGGCCCTTTGAGATCACGCAAGAGTACTAAGGCTTCGGCCCCGCTCGCCAAGCTTGCGATCAAAATACCCGCCACCAGGCCCACTTGACGCGAAATCAAAAGCCCCAAAACAAGATAAGCAGCAAAGAATGGCGAGCCCAAACCACCTGTGACTTGCACCGCAACAAACACACCAAGCCATAGTGCAAAAGGCGCATAGGGCGAACGCAATGCTGATGCAGGGCGGCCTCTGGCCAAGACCCACCCATAAAACATCAGGGGGCCCAAGGCCAGGCAGCCTGCCAGAATCAAGAAGCGGGCATCAAGGCGAACGAAAGCCGACCAGCGCAATGCTAAGCCGCTCAGGGCTAGACCCAAAATCAGTAAGCCCACGGCAACAAAAGCAATTCCGAGCCCAGAAAATCGCGGCGCTGAGCTAGATTCGGGAACCGAGGGCGTGGGATTACGCATTAGCGGGACTGAGCCCAAGCTTGAATAGATTGAATAAAGGCAGAGATGCTGGCTTCTTCAGCCACACTTTCAACCCGATAGCCCAATGCAAGGGCTTTAGCCCGGGTGACTGGCCCCATGCAAAGCGCTGCCAACTCGGCTTTGGCTTTTTTGCGGGCTGGCGGACTAAGCTGGGCGTCAAATTGTTCTGCAGCCGATGCCGAAGCAAAGGTCACAGCCTCAAGGTGCCCCGCCAAAACTCGCTGGCTCAATTCTCTGGCCTGGCTCTTGTCTGGCAGAGTCTGATAAAGCGCTAAATCGACAACCTTGGCACCCACAGCTTTCAAAGCTTGCGGCAATACATCACGCCCCACTTTGGCTCGGGCCAAAAGCACCTTGGCGCCTTTGAGTTTTCGGTCAGCTTGGATCAAAGCATCGCGCAAGCCTTCGGCATTGAATTGTTTAGGCATAAGGTCAGGCCGCAAGCCGCATGACTCGAGGGCTTCTGCTGTAGCAGCGCCAATGGCTGCGATCTTCACACCCGCCAGTGCGCGGGCATCCAAACCCATATCAGCCAGATCTTCAAAAAGACACGCCACACCGTTGACCGAAGATAAAATCAGCCAACGAAAACTGCTTAGCTTGCTCAATGCCGCACGGCGGCTGGAATTCAGCTTCAGGCGCTGCGTCTTGAGGGCTGGGGCTTCAAAAACATCAGCGCCCAAATCTCGCAAGCCTTGGCTGAGCTTAGAGGCCTGTGACTGGGCCCGAGTCACCACAATACGGCGGCCAAAGAGCGGCTTCTTGTCAAACCAAGCCAGTTGCTTACGAAGGCCCACGACAGGGCCCACAACAATCAAGCCTGGCGAGCCTAGGCCCGTCGCTTGCATTTCAGTAGCCAGGGTGCCTAAGGTCGCGATCAAGACTTTTTGGCCCGGCAAGCTGCCTTTGTGCACCAAGGCCGCAGGCGTACTCGCTGGCTTGCCGGCTTTGATTAATGCCTGGGTTACCCGCAAAGCCTGCTGAGTCGCCATGTAAAAAACAAGAGTAGCGTCAAGCTGCGCCAAAGCTTTAAGCGTGCTTGGCTTCAGGGGTTGGCCTGTTCTTTCTTGCCCTGTGACAAAGACCGACGATGTCGCCAGGCCGCGATGGGTCAGCGGTATGCCGGCATAAGCCAAAGCTGCAATGCCCGAAGTTACGCCGGGTATCACCTCAAAGGCCAGGCCTTTAGCCTTTAGCGCCAAAGCTTCTTCCCCGCCCCGACCAAACACATAGGGGTCGCCACCCTTGAGACGAGCCACGATCTTGCCTTGGCTCGCCAGCTTCACTAAGAGTTGGTTAATATTCGATTGGACCCAAGAATGCGCGCCTGCGCGCTTGCCCACAAATATTCTCTTGGCCTGGGGCGCATGTAAGAGCAGCAGGTCATTGGCCAAAGCGTCATAAACCACGACATCGGCTTTGGCCAAGGCTTGGGCGCCAGCCAAAGTTAGCAGGCCCGGATCCCCGGGCCCTGCGCCGATGAGATAGACCATTCCCGCTAGTTTCGACAAATCAAATCCTCAAATTCTGCTTTAAGAAAGCTTCGGCTGCTTTTTCACCCAATTCAACGCCAGCATGCAGCTCACCTTGCTGCGAAACATGTTTCAAGCTCTTGTCTTCAGTATCCTGCGCCAAGGCCCTTAAGCTCAAGCCTGCGCCTTGGGCTTCAACCAGGCAGGCCACCGCGGCATGGCAACCCGCGCCTAGCTTGGCCATAAGAGCTCGTTCAGCCGCAGCGCAGGCCGCGGCCTGGGCGTCATTCAAGGGCGCCAGCATCGAGGCGCCGATGGCGTCGCTGGCGCGGCATTCGAGACCCAAAAATCCCTGACCTGGGGCTGGCAGCATTTCATCGGCTGTGAAAATAGCTTTGATCTCAGAACTCAGCCCCAGGCGGTTCAAGCCAGCACAAGCCAGCACGGCCGCATCGACTTCGCCCTCTTGCAGTTTGCGCAAGCGGGTGTCGACGTTACCCCGGAACTCAGTGAACTTCAGGTCTGGCCGCAGGGCTGTCAATTGGGCCCGGCGGCGGGGTGAGCCCGTGCCGATCAGGGCGCCTTGGGGCAGATCTTGCCAACTGGCGTATTTCGCTGACAAAAAGGCATCGCGCCAGTCCTCGCGCTTAGAAACTGCGCCTAGGTGCATGTCGGCAGCCAGGGTCGAAGGTAAATCTTTTAAGCTATGAACAGCCGCATCGATTTCGTGGCGGCGCAGCGCTTCTTCAAGTTCTTTCGTAAAAAGGCCTACGCCCCCGGCTGCACTAAGCGCGACATCTGTTTTTTGATCACCCGTTGTTTTCACGATGACAAGTTCAACTTCAAGACCAGGATGGGCAGCACCAAGCTGCTGAGCCACCATCTTGGCCTGAGTCATGGCCAAAGCTGAGCCACGCGTGCCCAGCTTAAAAGTCAGGGCGCCCATTAGCTGGGTTCCTCTAAGTCAAAAAGGCGGCGCAAAGCTTCTAAGCTGGTGGCAGCCCGGCCTTGTTTTTGGTCTTCTTTCAGGCGGCTCAATGGCGTATTAAGAATTTTTTTAATAACGGACTGGGTCAAATAATCAATGCG
>CAZFUM010000178.1:0-3077 GCA_964521965.1 uncultured bacterium
AGGGATCGCGCACCCAGATTAGGCTGGCCAGTAGCAAAGGTAGCCATGCCAATTGCCGGGCGCCACGGATATGGATGGGGCGCTCAGTCGCAGCCACTGCCTTTTCTAAGTCGCGGCGGTCAGCGAGATCTTCAAGCGTGAAAGCCCGGCTGTCCCAAAAGTGAAACACGGCCAGCAGTAGGGTGAGACCCAGAACCCAGATCTTCCATAGACCTAGGGTCCAGGCAAATGGAACGCCCCGCAGAAAGCCGAGCAAGAGCGGTGGGTCGCCTAAGGGTGTGAGCAAGCCGCCGCAATTGCTCACGATGAAGATGAAGAAAATGACAATGTGCGTCTTGCGCCGACGGGCCTGGTTGGCTTTGAGCAGGGGCCGCAGCAGTAGCAGGCTGGCGCCGGTGGTGCCCAAGACATTGGCCAGCAGCGCGCCCAGGCCTAGGATGATGGTATTGACGTGAGGGAAGCCTGCGAAACGGCCACTTATGTGAACGCCGCCGCTGATGGCATAAAGGGCGCCCAAGAGGGCGATGAAGGCGCCGTACTCGATTAGGGAATGGGCCAGGGTAGCACTGTCGCGGGTGGCACTAAAATAGAGGGACGCGGCGCAGAGGCCCAGGCTGAGCGAGATGAGTAGCTTGACGCGGTTGCTGTGCCAGGCGTGGCGGGTGAAAGGCAGCAAGGGCAATACCGCCATGGCCAGCAAAAGCGTGACAAAGGGCGCGAGATGGCCGAGGATGGCGCCCTGCCCAAAGCTGGCATAGATTGATTTCACAGTTGGGTTCATAAAAAGGATTTTAGGGGCGATGGAAGATTTAGGGAAGCATGATGTACTGGTCTTGGGCGCGGGTGCGGCCGGCTGCATGGCAGCCAGCCGGGCGGGCCAGCGGGGCCGTAGCGTGTTGCTTATCGATAATGGCGCGCGCGTGGGAGGCAAGATCCACATCTCAGGTGGCGGCCGCTGTAATTTTACGAATCGCGGTGCCAGCGCTGAGCATTATTTGTCAAACAATCCTCATTTTGTAAAAAGTGCCTTGGCTAGTTACAGCGCGGCAGATACAGAGGCTTGGGTGGCGGCTGCAGAAATTCCTTATCACGAAAAAACATTAGGCCAGCTTTTTTGCGACCGTTCAGCCAAAGACATGCTGGGTTTACTTGAAAAAGATTTGGCAGCAGCCAAGGTCAAGATTGCCTTTAGCCGCACCGTGCGCGGTGCCGAGAAAGAGGGGCAGGGTTTTCGTGTCTTTGGGCATGAATGGGAAGCACGCGGCCAGAAGCTGATCATCGCGTTGGGCGGCCTCTCTTATCCTAATTTGGGCGCTACAGATTTAGGTTATGCGTTGGCCACAGGTTTTGGCCATAACATCATTGAGCGGGCACCTGCTTTGGATGGCTTTGTGTTGCAAGCGGCTGACTATGCCCGCATTGAGGGTTTGGCAGGTTTAAGCTTGCCCGCTCGCATCGAAATAGGCGCGAGGTCTTTTGACGAGGGCCTTTTGATCACGCATAAGGGCTTGAGCGGGCCGGTGGCCTTGCAGGCTTCGCTCTATTGGCGTGCGGGCCTGCCTTTAAAGGTAAACCTTTGGCCCTTTGGGAATGCCGAAGAAGAATTCATGAATTACAAACGCGCTTATCCCAAGGCTGGGCTGGCTGACTTGCTGGCCCTGCGCTGGCCGCGTCGCTTGGCAGAGCAATGGATCGATTTCATTCCAGAATTTAAGATTCTGGCCAGCGAAGTCATGAACCGCGTGAGCGACAAAATTATGCGCGATTTGGCAGCTTCGATCACTTCTTGGATCGTCACGCCTAGCGCAACCGTGGGTTATCACAAAGCTGAAGTCACGCGTGGCGGGGTCGATACCCAAGAATTGAATCAAAAGAATATGGAAAGCAAACTTGTGCCCGGTCTGTATGTCATTGGTGAAGTGGTGGACGTGACAGGCGAGCTGGGCGGCTATAACTTTCAGTGGGCTTGGAGCAGCGGCTTTGTGGCAGGCGAAGAGGCCTGATAAGGCCCGCCGCGTGATCAAGGCTGTTTTAATTCAATAATTAAAATAAAAGTATTTGCCAGTTTTGCTTGCCTTGAAATTCTTGCCATCTTTTTGCGCAGACACTTGAATGAAATACGCTCCGCTGGCGAGCTTCTGACTATAGGCGCCTGCCAGCAGGTTCCAGCCCGGGGACGCTGCACCCAATTGAATTTCGCTTATTAATGTTAGAGCTGCGCTATAGATTTTGACGCTGAGACTATCAGCCGCACCCTTTAGCTTCACAGTTAAAACCAAATTGGGCCCGCTTTGCGGATTGGGCATAGCCCCAAATTCTTCAATTTCAGGCTCACTAGCGCTGACTTGGGTTGGGGTGGGGCTGGCTGGGCCAAAGGGCGTTTCTGTCGCGCTGGGTGTGCTGGTTTCGCTATCGACTGGCGTGGGCGTAAAGCTGGCCGAGGGGGTGGCAGTATTTGTGAAAGTTCCCACAGCCGTTTCGCTGACGGTGAAGCTCGGGCTGGGCGTTGGGCTGTCTGTGAAAGTTCCCACGGCCGTTTCGCTGATAGTCAAGCTAGGGCTGGGCGTAAACGAATCGGATGGCGTACTGCTTGCGGTCCTCGTAGGCGTAGCTGTTCGTGTGGCACTGTAGGTAGGCGAGATGCTAAAAGTGGCAGTCTGAGTGCGCGTGGGGGTCGCACTGCGCGTGGGGCTGACGGTCTGAGTCGCCGTGGGCGTGCCCAGCAGCAGGCAGCCAGAGCTGCCGCCCATGGCGTCCCAAAAGAGGGTGGTGGCAGCGGTGACATTGCGCGGGCTGAGCTGCTGCAGTTCCCAGATGATGCAGCCTTTCATCGAACGTTGAAACGCCCAATTGAGCTTGTCGCAGATGGCTTCGCCATCGCTGAGCCAAGAACCATTGCTCCATTGGCTCTCACGGTAAGTGGCGTCATAGAGTGTCTTGCTGCCCGAGGCTGTGATGGTGCGAAAAGCCGTGCCCGTAGCGTCATAGCCAGGTATGCCCAGCCCGTCGTGTCGGTGATTTTTTTATCGATGGGGCCCACGTGCTCACCGGCTGTGCCACCGTAGAGGTCATAGCCC
>CAZFUM010000179.1:0-2915 GCA_964521965.1 uncultured bacterium
GTGGCTGTGGGCTTGATCTCAATGATGATGGGCTTAACGTCAGCCGCGCCTGCACGGGCTGCGGGAGCCGGGGCCGATGAAGAGCCCGCGAAATGGGGAATGCTGTCTTGAGCCGAGTGAAGAGCGGCCACATCTTGCGATGCCGGCGCCACGACAGGCACCGTGTCTTGCATTTGTGCGTTAGACACCGATGCATGCGATGCGGGGGCAGGTGCCATCTTATTCGTTTGGATAATAGCCACGGCTTCGCGCGATTTAGGGGCAGGCTTCAGCCCCGGCCCTGTTGAAACGGGCTTCGCATTATTCAGCGCAGGGGACGACGCCAGCATGGGCGCACTGCCGTGCGCCCCTACAAGCGTGTTGTGATCTTGATGGGGCGCCTGCGCTTTGGGCGCGGCCAACCAGAAACCAATGGCCAGAGCCACACTCGCGGCAACGCCCATGAAGGCAGGGCTCTTGAAAAATACGAGGCGCGAGAACCATGAGTCGAGCGACTTCACGGGCGCAGCCGCCAAGCCCATCTCGACTTCAATGCGGCGCATCACTTGACTGCGAAAGCCCTGAGGCGCGGCCACTTCTTCGCGCAAAGACGCCAGCAAGCTCTTAAGCTGCGGCTCGCTGAGGGGCTTCAAATTTTGAGTTTTATTCTTCTTCATCATCTCAGTCTCCCAGCCGTTTCTTAAGCCGGGTTAGTTTAGCTTTCAGCGCATTTCGCGCCCTTGATAATCTTGATCGCACCGTGTTGACGGGGGTGCCTAGTATCTTGCCAGCTTCGTCGTAGCTCAGGCCTTCGATGTCGACCAGCTCAATGACTTGGCGGTGATCGTTGTCGAGGCCAGCCACAGCTTCACGTACTTGGCGGCGGGTCTCGTCTTGCTCGAGGTTCTCAAGCGCGCCCTGAGCCGGGTCTTTGAGCAGGGACTTGTAGTCCCCTTCGGTCTCGCCAGCTTCGAGCAGACCTTCGAGCGAAGTACCGGCCGAGCGACCCTTGCTTTTGCGCCAGCGTAAGCGGTTGTAGCAGGCGTTGAGGCTGACGCGGTAGATCCAGGTCGAGAAGCTTGAGCGGCCTTCAAAATCTTTTAGGTGCTGAAAGACCTGCACGAAGATTTCTTGGGCCAGATCGCAGGCGTCTTCATATTGCCCTAGGTGCCTTAGACACATTCCGATGACGCGGCGTTCGTAGCGGGCGACCAAGATCTCAAAAGCGGCCGGGTCTTTACGCCGGGCCCGCTTGAGCAATTCTTCGTCACTGGGCTCTGTATTCTTTGACAAGTTCGGCTCCAGAAAGTTCCTGCTTTAGGTCATGACCCAAAGGCACTTTCTTTGAAAATCGCTTATTTTTAAGGGGTTTTTGACAAAAACAAAGGCACCGACTATGATAAGTCATGCCCCTCTACCGCTTCTTGCTATCGTCCCTAGCCTGCCTTTGCTTAGGCAACACGCCTTTAGTGGCCGAAAGCCCCGAAAGCAGCCTGCCCAAAGCCAGCCTTAGCGACCTTTGGGCGCTTTCATTAGGCGCTGACCTGGGCCAAATGTCGAGCCGCGACCTGACCCCAGTCTATGGCCAGACTTTGGGCTTGCCCGAAAACCAAGTCTATCCAGGCTTCAGTATTTCTGCCCGCCGCCACATGAGCCAATATTGGTTTGTGGGCCTAGGCGCTAGCAGCTTGCCCAAGGGCTACAGCATTCAAATCGATGCTGCCACACGAGATGAATATAGCTTGGACTCACTCTATCTCAGAGCTGAGCTAGGCCTCTTGCTTTATCGCGCGGCACGCAGCTTTGTCTATGTGCAAGCTGAGGGTGGCCCGGCATTCTTGGTGCAAGCTGCCTATGCCCACTCGGGCACTCAGACGGCCAAGGGCGAGATTCATGCTTATGGCGTGGCCTCGGGCCTAAGCCTGGGCGCGCTATGGCTGCTCATGCCGAGCGTGGGACTTGATTTGCAATTTGGCTACCGCCGCGCAAGGCTGCCTGATTCGCGCTACACGGGCGACAACGCCCCGCCCGCACTCACGGCTTGGGCCGTCGATAACTCAGGCCTCTTTGCAAGGGCCGGACTCTGCTTTTTCTGGGGCGTGCCCGATCCCTGGGGTGATGCGCAAGAGGCACCTAAGCCAGCCATTGAGCCGCCTGAGACGAGCCAGCCTTAATAAAAAAGCCGCGACCCGTGTCGCGGCTTTTTTTTAATCATCATCGCGGCCCCAACCGCGAAAGAGCCCGCCGCCCGGTCGGCCTTCATCGAGCCATTTGCCCACCAAAAAACCTAACAAGCCCAAGCAAATGATTAAGAGCGTGCGCTTCACACCAAAGATGGCCAAGCAGAGCCCCAAACCTAAACCCAAGAAGCCTAAGACCAAGCGCCAAAAATTACCCAGCAACCAATCCAGTGGGGCGCGCATGCCTAGACTCGGGGCGGACGGCGACGGGCCGTGCCCGTGTCGTCTGGCTCGCGAAAGGCCACCTTGGTCACGATTACGCGTGGGCGTATCTCGGGCTCAGGCCCCACCACCGCCTGCAAATACTGACGCACAGTTTCTTGAATCTCTTCGCTCACCTTGGGCAAGTTGGCATCGCTCCAGAGCACCACGCGGCAGGTGGCACTCAGGCCATGGCGTGTGGCACGCACCTTGAGGCGCGCATCTTTGAGGCCGTCGATATCAGACTTGACCACGCGCGCCAAATCTTCAAGCGCGCCCAAAGCCACCATCACCTCGCCGTGTGGGTTGTGAAAGACCACGGCCCGTTCTGACCGTCGCGAACGCAAATTGCCCCAGACCGCAAAGCCTGAGAGTGCTGCCAAAGCCGCGCCCGCTAACGACGCCAACCAAAAGACAGGCCCGCCAAAACCCAAGGCATTGACCCACTGGGTCGAGTAGCCTAGCCAGGTCTCACGAAAACTCGCCGAGGCGCTT
>CAZFUM010000180.1:0-2866 GCA_964521965.1 uncultured bacterium
AGTCTGCGTCGCCTACGGCGACTTCGACCGGCTCGCCTACGGCGTCGCCGAGCGCCACGGCTAGCCCCAGCGCGACCCAGACCGCGACTGCGCTGCCGTCGTCCACGTCGACGCCGCTTAACACGGCCACGGCCACGCCCACCATCAGCATGACCTATACCATCACCGACACGCCCACGATTACGCCCACGGCCGCTGTGCCCGTGGTCTTGTCGGCCAATGTGGTCAAGCCTGATCAGGGCGGCAAAGTGGACATCAGCTTCAAAGTGCTCGAAGCAGGCCGCGTAACGGTGAAAGTCTTTAATTTAGCGGCTGAATTAGTGCGGCCGCTCTTTGAGGCTGATGTGCAGGCTGGCATTTGGTATTTGACGACCTGGGACGGCCGAAACGAGCCTGGTTCAGGCGTGGGTTCAGGCGTTTATTTCATCAGCGTCAGGGGCCCGGGCGTGAAAATGATTCGAAAAGTTGTGATCATAAGGTAGATTGTTTCTTATGCAGCGCTTCATTCTCAGTTTGATCATAGTTTTAAGTCTCATTCTGCCGCCCCAAGTTTGGGCAGCCAGTAGTAGTGGCTGCAGCGACAGTTCGGGCAATGGCTGTAGCAGCGGCTCGTCGAAGAGCGGCTGCTCAGGCTCTTCAGGTTCAACGACTTGTAGCAGCAGCGATAGCTGTGGCCAAGGCTGTGGCCTGACCCAGGGCAGCGCTGAAGCGGTGTGGACCGTGGTGGGCGTGGGCGCTGTAGTTTTGCTTGTCGCCGGCGCGGGCTATTTTCTCTTTCGAAATACGGCCAAAGATAGCCCTTCAGAGCCTAGTCGCAAGCAAAAATCTGCCGACGAAGACGAAACACCTCAGCCTAAAAAGAAAAAGACTAGCGATGACTCACTCGAAACAAAAAATTTGGACCTGCTGCCCACCCGGGCAGGTCTGGCAAGCACTCAGCTTGTTTTTTAAGATTAGCAGCCTCTTTTTGTTGTTCGCAGCTACGGCCTTGCCTGCTTCATGGCGCCAAGATTTTCGTCCCTTCAGTGCAGCCGGTCGCGATTTTGATGATTGGACACAAGCCGACACCCGCAAATCAGAAGCCTGGGAATATTTGGCGGTTCATAACACGCCCGCTGTGGACCAAAGCGCGCCCTTAGCGTTATTGGGCGAGGACTTGCTCTGGCTCTGGCAGCACTCTCTCTCGGGCCAAGGCGGCTCGCATTGCCCCTGGTATCCTTCTTGCTCGCGTTATTCGCGCATCGCCGTGCGCGAATACGGTTTGTTGGCCGGAGTCTGCCTGACCGCTGACCGACTGAGTCGTTGTCATGGGGCGCCTAATGAGCAGGGCGCTTATGCTTATCGTCTGATTCAAGGCGAATGGCTGATCTGGGACCCGCCCCATGCTGATGCCTGGTGGCATGATGATTTTGAAAAGAGGACGCCTTGGCCCGATTAATCTTGGCTCTGCTCTGCTTAGTCGCCAGCTTGCGTGCAAGTGGCCGTGATTTTGAATTTGGTCTCAGCCTCTTTGACAAAGGCGACTATTACAGGGCTATTAGCGAGCTTGAGCGCTTTCGATTCTTTGAGCCCAAGGCGCCCGAAGCCGAGCGCGCCCTGCGTTTGATCGGCGCAGCTTATCTCAAAGGCGAAAAGTGGGGCTTGGCTGCCGAGCAGTTTAGTCGTTACCTCGAGCTTTATCCCCGCTCAAGCTGGGCCCGTCAGGCCCTTTACTTCAAGGGCGAGGCGCTTTACGAGGCGCGTGATATTAACGCCGCGCGCGAGGCTTTGGGCCAAGTTAAAGACGATGCCAAGGCCGATGAACTCGCTCGGCGCAGCGCAGCCCTGCGCTTGGCATCGCTCGATCTCGCCGGGGGCGAGTATCGCCAAGCCGCCGATCGTTTCGCTCAAGTATCAGCTGGTTTAACAGACCCAGTTTTGGCCCAGCGCGTGACAGGCTGGCAAATCCAGGCAATAAATATCGACAAGATTCCCAAGCTCTCGCCTAGACTGCTCACCCTGAGTTCAGCTATCATTCCCGGCTCGGGCCAGGCCTGGGCCGGCTACAAGAAAGATGGCTTTTCAGCTTTCTTGCTGACCGCAGCCTTTGCCGGCTGGTCGATCTATTACTTTAGCCAGAATCAACAAACCCCTGGCTGGGTCTTTGCCGTGCCAGCCACGGTGTTTTACTTTGGTAATCTGCAGGGCGCGTATCTGGCAGGCAAACGCGCCAACCGCGAGCGGCCCCGTCAGGCCATGCGTCAAATCTTTGAAGGCATTCAAAGCCTGCCTTTGCCCGAAGTAGAAACGGGCCCATTGAAAGCGAGAGGGAATTAGTTATGAGCTCTGATATTCATGCCGTGGCCTATGGCCACGCGGTTTCAGATTTAGGCTATGAAGTGAAGGTCGGCAAAGAAGAATTGGTTTATAAAGACGGCGAACGGCATATCACGTGGGCTTTTAGGCAGGCCAAAGATAAAAGTCTGGCAATTAAAAGTGAATCGATAGTAGTTAAGCGGCATGGCATTGGGGCAGCGAAGCCAGCTCAACTCGAAGGCCGTGAAGTTCAGGTGATCCCCCAAATCGTGCAAAAAGCCTTACAAGCGTTGAAGATCAAGGGGGCTTTTGTTTAAAGCGTTACTTGACAGGCTTTTTTGGGCCGAATACATTGAAGGCCCTCAAAAACCCTTAGTTGGGTATTGGGGAGAGGTGGCCGAGTGGCTGAAGGCAACGGTTTGCTAATCCGGGCAGGTCGTTTCCGGAAACCATTCAAAAACAAGAAAAACACTTTCACCATCTACCGTTTCTGCTTCGGAGCGCTAGTTTGGTTTGGCTCAGTTTCGCACGATTTTGGCATAGTTCTGTCATAGTTTAGTCATAGTTTTTT
>CAZFUM010000181.1:0-2841 GCA_964521965.1 uncultured bacterium
CACAGCCACCCCGCTCACCACACCCCTGCGTTCGAGCAGCGAGCTGCGCCGCAACCTCTTTCATCCTGCCAAGGGCGAATACGCCAGCCTGCTCTTTAATTTGGCTCGGCCTGATCAGGTGCGCGTTGAAATCTTTAACCGCCTAGGCCAGCGTGTGGCGGTCTTAGCCGATGGCCAATATCCTGCTGGTCTCACCGAGTTACGTTGGCTGGGTTTTGACGATAAGGGCCAAGATGCTCCGGCTGGCATTTATCTGATGCGTGCGCGCGCGAATGGCATGGATGACCAGCACAAAGCCGTGGTGGTGCGCTGATGAAGACGCGGGCCGCCATCTTTGCGGGCGCCATCTTCTTGGCGGGCAGCCTGAGGGCCGCCGGCTTGACCGGCGCGCTCAGCAGTGAAGACGCGGGCGGCGACATCTTTAAAGTTAGGTTGGTGGTCAACAATAGCACCACCGCCACGGCCAATCTGGTCAGCGCCACTTTGCAATACCCGGTGCTAATCACCTTGCAGACACCCGTGGCGCCGGCCTCGGCCAATCTGTCAGGCCTGAGTTCGGTCACCTTTACATGGATATTTGCAGCCAATGGCAACTGTCTTAATCACGTGTTTACTGCCAGTGCCAGCGCCCAGGACTTGTCAGTTAGCACTGGCGATATCGTCACTTTGCTGACCTCGGCTATCTGCTCGCAGACGCCCACCCCCACGCCTACGCCTTGGATTCAGTACGTCACGCCCGAGCCCACACCCTCGCAGGGTGACGCTTGGGTGGGGCCTTCGCTCTACCGGCCTGATTTAGGTGGTTTGCTCAACTTGGGGCTCAGCGTGCCGGGCGATGGCAAGGTCAGCATTCTTATTCACGACCGCAATGGCCGTAGCATCAAGACTATCGAGTTCATGGCCTCGGCCGGACGCTACGTTAAGACTTGGGACGGCACCGATGAGCAGGGCGCGCGCGTAGCCGCAGGTATTTACGGGGCCTTCTTTCGTGGGCCAGGGTTAAGTAAGTCTATGAAGATCGCGTTGCTGCGCTGAGGGGGAAGCCATGGCAGAGACATTAAGAAAAAATCAGGACGGCTTGAAAGACTATTTGGCGTTGATGGCCGGGGTCGATCGCCTTAGCTTTCATCGAAAAGCGGGGCTGCTCGAAGCTAGTCGCTGTGGCGATGCCGGGGCCTATCGCGAGTTGACCGAGGCCTACTTGCCTCTGGTGGTTAGTTGGGTGGCGTCGCGCCGGGGCGAAGCTCTTTCGTTTCAAGAATTGATCGGCATCGGCAATGCGGCCTTGATGGAAAATTTGCGCAATTATCAGGGTCCGGTGCAGGGCCTGGATGAGGCAGCTCAGGGCGCGGTGCACGAAGCATTAGACGCAGCATTTAAGCTTAACGCCTAAGGCGGCGTGACCAAGATCACTGGCGCATTTCGTGGGGCGTCTGAGTATGATAGGCGGAGCCATTCAGAGGCGACCGTGCCCGACAAAAACCTGCAAATTAAAGATTATCTGCTCTGCGTTTCGCGTATCGAGGCCCTGAGCATCGATGATGAAGCCCGCGCTATCTTGGGCCTCATGGAAGGCGACGCCAAGTCGAGGCGCTTACTTGAAGAGCGCTACCTGCCCCGCGTGCTGGGCTGGGCTCAAGCTCAACGCGGCCAAGGCGTTAGCTTTGAGGGGCTCATCGAGGCCGGCAACCGCGCCCTGATTAAGGGTCTACGGTCTTGGCAAGGTGACACCGAAGAAGAGTTAGGCGACTGGCTCGAGCGCTTGGTGCACGAAGAGATGCGAACACTTTTGAGTCAAAAGAAAATCTAGATCTCTTATAGGGCGACAAGGCAAGGGCCGGCGAATGCCGGCCCTTTTTTACGTCTAGATGCCAAAGCGTAGGTTGGCTTGCAGGCTAATATAAAAAGAATTGAGTTGGCGATCAACGTCGAGAGGGCCTTGGCCTGATTGCGCAGGCCGTGTCAAATTGCCGCTGGGGTCGCGATACTCGATGCGGCTGTCGCCGCTTAGGGCTGCAACAAAAGCGCCTAGCTCAAGGCTTAGGCCAAAGCTCTTGCGTTGGTCGAGTTGGCGCTCAGCGCCCAGGCTCAAGGTGAGGGCTGGTCCTAAGGCGCTGGCATTGAGATGGTGTTTCTTAGTTTCAAGTCCACCGCCCAAAGTTTGGGTGAGGCGCTCATCAAAGCTCAGCAGGGCATAGCCCAGGCCCAGCCCTGCGCCTGCGACGACAGTGTAGGGGCCGCCCATGGGCCAGCGTGCGCGTAGTAGTGCACTCAAGGTGATAAAGTGGGCGCGAAGTTCGATGGCTTCACTGCGGGTCAAAACGTCGGTCTTGCTGCTAGCCTCGTCTTGAAACCAAGCACGCCAGCCCAGGGCAGCACCTGTTTCCCAAAAGTCGTGGCTGCCTAAGGGCTTGAGCCACTGGGCCTCAAAAGCCAAAGGCCCTGAAGTCGAGCCAGCCAGGCCTTGTCCCGAAGCGGCGGTGGATGATTGCACGGCTTCGCCATGGACCCAATTTCCCAGTCCTTGGCTATAGGCGCCTGCTAAGACCAAGCTTTGGCCGTCGGCCCAGGCCAGACAGGGCGCTAACGCAAGCATTAAGCAGATTCGTCGCATGGCCCTATGATTGCCAAGGTCAAGGGAACTTTCTACAATGAAGTTTTTCTGGGCACACTTTGTTTAAACTCAGCTTGAACCTCTTTAGCCTCGCCTTGCTGGCGGCCCTGGCCGCAGCATTGGGCCTGGCCTATTTTCATCCCGAAAGCCTTTGGCGCGCCCAGGCCTTAGGCCGGGTCTTGGCTGACGAAGGCTCCTTTCCGACCCGCGATTCCTTTTTATTTAGC
>CAZFUM010000182.1:0-2820 GCA_964521965.1 uncultured bacterium
GGCCCTAGATTCATTGACCTGGGGCCGAGTCTCAGCTGACTTGGGTTTCAAGATCTGACTGGCTAGCAGGGCGCAAGCGATGCCGATCAGTAAGGAAAATAAGGTGAGTAGCATGGGCGCAGATAATAATAGGAAGAAGTCTTTTAGAAAAGGGTCCAAAGCCCTAAAATCTAAAAATCATCATGCCTGACAAAAAACAAGCCTCGAAATCTTGGATGGAAACTGCCAGCCGCCTGCGGGAACGCTCGCAATTTGCGTCTGCACGCCAAGTTTACCTAAAAGCTGCCCGAAAGATCACGGGTGCAGAGCGCGCTGAGGCGCTTTTAGGTGCGGCCGATTGTGGCCGCTTGTTAGGCCGCTTTGGCGAAGCCCAAGCCGAATACCTGCAGGCCAGCCGTTTGCTCAAAGCGAATGCCGGCCGCCATGACGACGCCCAGCTCGGCCTGGCCCTTTGCCTGCGCGCCACAGGCAAACCTAAAACCGCTGCCCAGATCTTACGCAGCTTGCGCCTTCGCTATCAACGCCGCAACGACGGCGAAGCCTTGGCCTTCTGCGATTGGGCCTTGGGCAGTACTTATCGCATCGCTGGCGACATGCGTCTGGCGCAAAAGCATTTAGGCCAAGCCATGAAGGCTTACCAAGTGCGCAGAGCGCGTGAAGGACAGGCCTATGTATCTTGCGCCCTAGGTGGCGTGGCACGCATGCTGGGCGATGATGGCCTCTCACGCCAACGCTATACTTGGGCCAACGCACGCATGCGCCAGGCCAAGGATATTTTTGGCATGGCCTATTCCTATTGCGGCTTGGGCAACACCTATCGCATGCAAGGCGAACATATCGAAGCCTTGCGCTGGTTCAAAAAAGCCGAAGCGACTTATGCCAAGATCGGCGACCGCGTTAGCTATGCTTATACGCTTTGGTCGATGGCCATGAGCTTAAAGATGCTTGAGCGCTGGACCGAGGCGGGGCGCCTGCTGGGCAAGGCTGAAAAACTATTTACAGCAACGGGCGATCCGCGCGGTCTCGCCTATATCGAAATGGGTTATAGCGAATTAGAAGCCTTGCAGGGCCGGGTGAAAAAAGCCCAAGCCCATCTTGCCAAAGGCCGCAGCCTAGCCAAGCCCTATGCCTGGGAAAGTCTGCACACAAGCTGGCTAGCCGGTAGCGCCAAAGCCAGCGCATATAAAAAGCATGGTTCTGCTTTCGCGCCTCAGGGCGTGCCCGTCAACTGGCCTTAAGATGCAACTAGCCTAGAAAAAAACAGACCAAGCCACCAGAAAGGCGGCTTGGTCCGGGGAGGTCGCGGGGGAGGAGCGATCAGGAGGAGGGAACCCCCGCGCCTGACGCTTTGTATTGAACGGCGCCTCTTAGAATGCCACCTGGCACATGAGCCGGCCTTTGGCCACCGTGGAGCCATGCATGATCGGATTGAGATTGGTGACCAAGACGTATTCCATAGGCACGGTCTTGAGCTGGTAGACTCCGTTGACGTCGACAATTTCAGGCGCATTCACCGTGAATTCAGACTCGGCGATGAACTTGGTGTAGCTGTTCAGCTTGAGGGTGATCGAGGGGAAAGTGATTTCAAAGACTGGCTGGTTGCCAAAGAAGCTTGAGCCCCTATTAGCCCAAGTATTGCTTGTGCCAGCCGTACCGATCAAGGGATCTGCGATCAGCATGTCAACGCGGGCCGCCACGGCCCAGTTCTCGGCCACGTAGCCCACGTAGATTTCGCCGCCTTGGTTGGTAAGCTGAGCGTAGTTGTATTCGGTCTTGACCCCATCACGGTAGAGGATGGGACGGTTATAAGCGGTCAAGCTGCCGGCTTTGAGCGAATTCATGCCCTTGGCGATGTATTGATTGACCGCATACTGGCCGCCGAAGACCAGGGTCGCGTCGCCCATGGGCAGGCGGAACTGCGCGTCCACGCTGGCGTACCAATATTCGTTGTCAGGATCAGCCAAACCGCCAGGGCCGGTGTTGTAGCCGGCAAAGGGGTTGAAGCCTTTTTGGAAGATGTAGTTGCCATTGATGAAGGGGCCTTTGGAAAGCTCTGCCTGTGAGCCCATTTGGCTGAAGAGCGCGCCGTGGCCAGCCTGGCTGTCCTTAGCCCAGAAGCCATTGGCGTGCACGGCCCATTCGGTCTCTTCGGATTTCTCAAAACCCATTTGGCGGAAGCGCGAAGAATCTTCCTTGATGTTACCAGCGCCAACACGCAGGAACATGGGCACGGGCAGGTTGAGGCCTTCAGGAATGAAGCGCTGTGGCAGGTTCGCCGCGCCCTGTTCAACGCCCACGGCGTAGTCTAAGAGGCCGATGCGCTGTTTCAGGTAGATCGTAGTATCGTAGCCAGCATTGAAGAAGAGATTGTTCAATTCACTACGATCGGTGAAGAGCGAGGCCTCGTCGCTCGTAGCGCTGCTGACGTTCCAGGGCATTTTTGCAAGGCCTGCCACCACACTGGCTTCTTCGCCTAAGAGCGGCACGTTGAATTCAGCACTCAGCTCATAAAGATTATAAAGGTTGTTGCTGCCCGAGTAGGCGTCAGCACCGAAGGGCGCGTCGAACTTCACTTTCACGCCCTCAATATTGCCGTCCAAGGTCAGGCGATTCTGTTTCTGAAACATCAACACGCGCATTTGATCGCGGCTGGCGTTGCCGGTCGAATCGTCACCCGCTGTGTAGGTCAGCTGGGTGGCGGCTATAAAGCTGTTGTTCGATGAGTATTCAAGGTTGCCTTGCAGTTGCATGCGCAAGCCGAGATCGACACTACTGGTGTCAGTTTTGTAGACCTCAACCGCGTGGGCTGAGCTGGTGCCT
>CAZFUM010000183.1:0-2773 GCA_964521965.1 uncultured bacterium
CATGGCGGCATGCCTCGCATTGAGCACACCCGCCTCGTGGTCAGCCTAGGCGAATTGCCGCCGGCTACACCTTCGGCTGTAGATTCGAATGATGATATTATTGAGTAGGTAGTAAACGTGGGGGAAAGCCTGCCCTGAGCGAGGCCGAAGGCCGAGTCGAAGGGCCTGGCCCTCGAGGGCCGCTTCAAGAAGGGACTCCGTTGTCCAATGCGGCCACCTCGGGCCAGGCTTAGACACCGTTCTTGGTTCGTGGAATTTTGTAGGGGCGCGCAGCAGCGCGCCCTGAAATGCTGTCTAGGAGAAACTTCTAATCTATGTTGCAATCTGGTTCTGCATTCCCAACTATGTTTTTGGCGCGGCCAGATGGCACGTCCTTTGAAACCATTGAAATGTGGAAAAATGAGCACGGCTTAATATTATTTGTAAATGACAGGCATCCCGACATCGAAGCCTTTATTAGTCGCTTTCAGGGTGAGGCCGGCGTCTTTCGCTGGCTGCACACACGCCTCTTAGTCGTCTACCCCGACAAAGGCAAGATTCCCACCCCCTGGCCTGCCCCTGACTACTCGCCATTCGTCTATAGCGAGCCGCTGCCCGACGGCCTTGAATGGGGGAAGGGCTATCTCTTCACCAAGAATCGCAGCATTTATTCGGTCTACACCGAGTTGCCATTTCTCTCAGCCCAGCGTGTTGAAGACGACATGTTGCACTGGGAAGCGCAGCACTGTAATCAATAAAAAAGCCCCGCAACTCGCGGGGCTTTTTTATTGGCTTCGGCTATTGCTAGTTTCTTACTTAGGCATCTCATCCGCAAACCTGCCGTCACCGTCATCGCTCTCAAAAGGCTGCGGTACAGCTGGGTCTTGGGCGAATTCGTAGAAGATTTTCAGGCAGTCTTTCACTTTATACATACCCGCGGTTTCGTTGAATTCAATTTCGCGCACCGCGTTTTGCTGCTGGCGGCCCATGCCGGTGCCAGCTTTGGCTGCGGGTTGGGCCGCAGATTCAGTGGCCGCACCCTTCATGGTGCCGGGCGCGCTTGGGTGGGGTCCGTCAGCCGACATGGGGCGTTTTTTATGATCGTTGTCGCCCTTGCTGAAGGTGAACTGTTCTTCTTCAAAAGGCTTGGGCGGGTTCAGAGCTTGCTGTAATTCGGCAGTGTTCCAGAACCAAGCCGCGCCAATCACGCCCAAATTTGGCGTGTATTCTTTCTTGTCTTTCTTTTCTTTCCAACTGGCATAAGAGCCTGACTGGTCGGTGAATACAAACGTGCGCGAAGTGCTGTTGCCCGTCTGCCAACCCTTCAGGGTCAGCGAGCTATTCGCTTCGACCATCCATTTGCGTGCGTCTTTGGGTGTGCTGCGCTTGCCGTCAACTGTGTTCAGGCCGTCTACCGTTACGGCTACGGCCGCACGAACCGGCAGGGGATTGTGCAGGGTGATGGTGTATTCTTCATTGGCTTTGACTTTGACAGTGGGCTTGCCGTTTTCATTGAATTCTTGATAACGGCCGCCATTGGCGCGAGAGACATAGGCATTAAAGCCGTAGCCCTGATAATACTGCTGGGCGGCTGACAGGGGTGCTGCCAGGCCACAGGCTAGCGCTAAGGCGCCGGCGGTGAAAAGTTTTGCCATTTTGATCTGCATGGCTTTCCTCAATGAGTGGGCCGCACGTTGTGTGGGCCTGTTTAGAAGACGCCTGTGAATGAAAATGGTTCAGTCAATCTTGAATTTGTCAAAAGGCAGAAAATGGCCTTTTAAACTTCAATAAAACCTAATCTGCCCCACCAAAATATCAAAAGCCTGACCGCGCGCGGTGTCGTCCGGCACGATCTGCATCGAAAGCAGGTCGGATGCGTCCCAATTCACGGTGGCGCCAGCGCCCGCGGCCCAGGCGGGCTGGCCAAAGCTTGTGGTCATATCGGTGCCGGGTAGACCAGCTACGGGGAAATCGATATCAAAGGTCACCCAGCTATTCACCACGAATTGGCTAGCGCTGAAGATGTGTTTGTAGTGGGCGCCGTCGTTGAGCAGGGCAACGGCGTTTTTGCGCAGGATGAGGGCATAGTCGATATTGGCCGAGCCTGGCTGCAGCCTCAGGCTAATACGTATGCCTTTCACTTTGCCTGCGCTTAAGGGCATACCCGGAAGGCTGTCGAGGTTGACGGCAGCTCCGCTTGCGTCAAAGGCAGCTTGCATGCCGGCATAGCTATATTCGGTCGTGCAGGTGCCCACGCCTGCGCCCGCAGCATCGCCCAGAGTACCGGCCATATGGCCGACATAGCATGCATTCAGCGGCCCGGCAAAACTGGCGTCGGCCGGGGCAGTGACCGCTATAGGAAAAGTAATGCTGGTATTGATCGTGCCGCAGGTCCACATGTCATTGAAGATGGCCCATTGCGTGCCCCAGTGGGTCCAGCTATCAGGGCTGACAAAGGTATCAAAAACAGGCGAGTTACGATTAGCCACCGGCAAATTGTTGGGCGCCTCAAAGTGGACTTTGTCCATATCCATGGTGGTGGCTTGATAGGAGCTGGGGGGTATATTGCGAAAGACCCAGTAGCCAAAGGCTGAGGCGAAATAAAAGTTGCGAGGCCAGCTCGGCATGACCATGACCGTGTCAATTTGGTTGAGATTTGCGGCCAGCGAATAAGTGTTGCCCCAGTAGTTGGCACCATCAAATGCGGTGAGGGGTATGACCACATGGCGCCAGACCCCGGCGTCAAAGGCGCCGCCGTCGACGGTATAGGCTGTGGCAGTCACGGCCGCCGACG
>CAZFUM010000184.1:0-2755 GCA_964521965.1 uncultured bacterium
AATCAGCTAAATACAGGCTCGCTTCGCCAAAAGCCCAAGCGCGGGGCCGAGTGGCATAAGCCTGACTAGCCAAGACTAAAGAAGCAAGTACAAGGGCGACGACATTGCGTTTCATAGTGCTCCTGAGCAGTTATAGAATTTCAGAAATTATGCCACAAACTATGCCCCGACTCAAAGAAAAAGGGCCCCTGGTTTGCACCAGGAGCCCTTTAGTATTTCTAGATATTTAAGAGACTAACTTATTCGCCCAAGGCGTAGGTGATTGAGCTGGCCCACCACACATCGTTATTATTCGAACCCGACAAGAGGTAGGGGCCATAAGCGAGCCAATCAAGATTCATAACGCTGTCCATGGTGAAATTGCCAAACTTGAGCGTTGAACCAATGTTCAGGTTAGCGCCGTTCTGATTTGACCAGCTATAAGTCTCGCTGTAGTTGTTAAGGGTATTATTAGCATCGGTCTCAGTGTACTTGTCACCAGCGCCGCTTACGATCACAGCGTCAGCGCCACCGCGCAGGGTCAACCAGCTGTTGAAGCTAGCTTCGCCAGCGGCCGAGGCGATGAGGTCCAGACTGCCATATTCATACTTAGTGTCATACTTAGCGCCGTTGTAATTAGGACGGCTATCGGTGTAGCCATCGGCAACCAAGTTCAAGCCGCCAATAATCATACCCTTCTCACCCGACTTGCCCATGGCATAGCCGAGATTGAAGCGCGAGCCCGTAGCAGTGTTTTCAATGCTGCTGTCTGCAGGCAATGCGACTTGATAGGTTGACTTAACCGAGCTGTTTTCCATCTGTACGCCCAGCTCGATACGGCCAAAAGCGCCATTCTCACCAGCCGTGTCGCCACCAACGCGGATCGCAATGCGCGACTGCGTCAGATCGACTTTGTTGAGGGTGTTTGCGGTGGTGAAACTGTCCTCTGAACGGACTTGGCTGTGCATGTGGTACTGCAAGCCCAACTGAAGCACCTTGAGGGGTCCGACTTCTTTCAAGTCAGAGCCCAGGCTGATGCCCATGACACTTCGGGTATAGACTTCTTTGTCATAGTTATTTGCAGTAGCCGATTCTTCGTAGCTATAGGTCTGGCCGTTACTACCCCAGGTCAAGCCCACGCCCAAGCGAACGGTGTCGCTCAGGTTGATCGAGTAGAGCAGGTCTGACAGGTCATAGGTATAATTCCAACCACCGACCGGATTACTACCCGTGCTAGGTCCATCAAGATTCGTGTCCGCATAAACATTAAAAATGTCCCATGACTCGCGACCGTTGTAGATCGAGAGGGTGCCGCCAAGCAGGTCACTCGAAGCTGACATCCAATCGTCACCATCGATGTCTTCAAAGACGATGTTATTTCCGTTCGGGGTCTGGGGCAAGCTTGTCCAATCAGTTGAATCAGCTAAATACAGGCTCGCTTCGCCAAAAGCCCAAGCGCGGGGCCGAGTGGCGTGCGCTGCACTGGCGGCCATCAAAGTGGCCAATACCAGGATCGCTCCCTTTTTCATGCAAGTTCCTCCTTGGTTAATGTTGGACGCTAACGGGGTCCTACTTCCGGCCGCGTTAGCATCCGAAACTTTCGGATCACTACCGGCGTCATTACAAAGCCAAGCGCAAACGCGTTTGACCGCGATGTCATCGTTTGAGCGGCCATCCGATCCATTCATGGTGAATCTGTCGAATACCCTAGATTCAATGACAGGATCAGTTTGCCGTTCAAACTGGAAAGAGAATATCAAAAAAAACAGACTTAGGTCAAGAGCCGTTTTAGCATTTTTTTCGTAAAAACCCTTTGTTTTCAAGCCTTTTTAGAACCGTGATTTCACTCACAGAAACTGTCTTGAAAACCTTGCCCTTTTAAGCCTTATTCGACCGTTACGCTCTTAGCCAAATTACGTGGCTGATCGACATCGCAGCCCCTCAAAACCGCCATGTGATATGCCAGTAATTGCAGGGGAATAATGGCCAAAAACGGGCTGAACATTTCATCGCAAGCGGGAATTCGTAACACGGCATCAGCCTTTGCCGCTGCTCGCGAATCGCCTTCACTCAAAATTGCAATGACTTGCGCCTGTCGCGCTTTGGCCTCTTCTATATTCGATAGCATCTTTTCATATACCCGGCCTTGAGGCGCAATGGCCACAACTGGCATTTGCTCGTCAATTAACGCAATGGGGCCATGTTTCATCTCACCTGCGGGGTAGCCTTCAGCATGAATATAAGAAATTTCTTTAAGCTTTAACGCGCCTTCTAGGGCCATGGGGTAATTCAGTCCCCGCCCAAGATAAAGAAAATCGCTGCAGTCTTTGTAACGCTCGGCCACGGTTTTTACCTGCGCATCCATTTTAAGAGTGGCTTCAACTTGGCGCGGCAGTTCGCGCAAACGGCCCAGCAAGTGGCTGGCCCTGCTCGCGTCAAGACTGCCCCGACGTCGGCCTAAATAAATTGCCATCAAGAAAAGAGCGCACATCTGAGCAGTAAAAGCTTTGGTGGAAGCCACGCCAATCTCTGGCCCAGCATGGGTGTAGAGCGTGCCTTCGGCTTCGCGGGTCATGGTCGAGCCCACAACGTTGCAAATGGCCAAAGTACGCGCGCCTTGCTGGCGCGCTAAGCGCAATGCCGCCAGGGTGTCTGCGGTCTCACCCGACTGCGATATGCCCACGACTAAGTCACCTGAGCCTAAAATGGGGTCGCGATAGCGAAACTCAGAGGCATAGTCGACCTCGACAGGCAGACGGGCAATATCTTCGATCAA
>CAZFUM010000185.1:0-2654 GCA_964521965.1 uncultured bacterium
GATTGGGCATACCAGCATTGGGATAGCAGTGAGTGAAAGTGTCGGCCTGGCTGGCCAAGGCGCGCACATAGGGACGCATGGCTTCTGCGCCCATCGCGCAATTGACGCCCACGCAAAACGGCTCTGCGTGGCGCAGGCTGGCCCAGGCTGCATCAATGGTCTGGCCTGAGAGCGTGCGGCCACTCTGATCGGTGATGGTCACAGACATCATCAGGGGTATGCGCTCTGGCTTATCATCAATGAATTCGAGATAAGCAGCGATAAAGGCTTTGAGATTCAAAATGTCAAAGGTCGTCTCAGGCAAGAGCAAGTCTGCGCCCGCCTCGACCAACGCTTTAATCTGCTCAGCATAGGCGGCCTTGACCTCGTCAAAGGTGACGGCCCTAAACTCAGGATGGTTCACATCAGGTGAAAGCGACAGGGTCTTGTTTAGGGGGCCGATCGAGCCAGCCACATAGAGCTTGCGCGAGGGGTCTTCGGCCATGACTTCGGCCGCTGCCGCCTTAGCCAAGCGCACAGCTTCGCGATTCATCTCGTCGGCCAGATTTTCTAGCCCGTACTCTTTGAGCACGATTCGGGTTGCGCCAAACGTATTGGTTTCAACGATGTCTGAGCCTGCTCTGAAATACTCACGATGAATGTCTTGAATCAATTGGGGCTGGGTGAAGACCAAAAGGTCTGATGCGCCCTTAAGACTGCTGGGGTGCTGCTTGAAGCGCTCGCCCCTAAAGCCCGCCTCGTCCAGCTTGGCGCGTTGAATCATGGTGCCCATGGCCCCATCTAAGAACACGATGCGTTGTTTGAGCAGGGCCTCGAGCTCGCGACCAGCCTGGGTCCAGGGTTTGCGAATGGCGCTCACAAGACCCCGGGGGGCAGCAAGTGCCCATCGATGATTCGACGCCAGTCGTGGCGCGTGAATTTTTGGCGGCTGATGTCGGCATTTAAAAAGACCTGGCCCGTAGCGCTGAGATAGAGGAACCCTCCCTGACCATCCCATTGGCTAACCCAACGAGACCCTCCCCGCAGGCGCTCAAAGGGGGCATCGTCCGGCTTGAGTAGCCCAACTTTAAAAAGATCAGCAGCTGTCTGGGGCTGGCGGCCCTGAACTAAACGGTATTGGGTCACTGCCCGGCGGCAAGCCTGCACCCAAGCCTCTGCCTCGCTCAGCAGGCCTTTGTTGACAGACTTCTTGAAGCCAATATCAGCCACCGACTTAGCTGCGAAGCCCGTAGCCAGCCCTGCCACAAAAACCACGAATAATGTCGACCAGCGGATCATGCCAAGTCCCTTCGCCGCAGCTTGTGTTAATATACAGAAAGCGCGGAAAAGCCCTATTTTTGCCGCAGCAACCCCAAGAGGCAAGCCCCAAAGATGCGTTTCAGCGAGTCATCAGACGACCAACTTATGCGCCTGGCAGCAGGTGGCGATTTCAAGGCCTTTGAAGAGGCCTTGCACCGACACCAGCAGCGCTTGCACAACTTTCTTTACCGCGCCACGGGTTCTGAGCTAGCCGCAGCCAGCCTCTTCACCTTGGTCTGGGTCGATCTCTATAAACTACGCGGATCACACGCCGTGGCGGGTAATTTATCGGTGGCCCTTTTCTCGTTAGCCGCGCGACGAGCAGCCAAACTATTGCAAGAACAACCCCACCTGCATGACGGCCCGGCGGCTGCCCCCCAGGGCGATCCGGGCTCGCTCGAGTTCAGAGCAGACCGCCTGCGCGACGGACTGCTAAGCCTGCCCCTCAAAGAACGCTTCACGCTCTTGCTAACTTTCTTTGATTCACTCTCGTGGCGCGAGGCCGGCGCCGCCCTCAATGACAATGATGAATCAGCCAAGCTGCTGGCCGTGCAGGGCCTGACCCGGCTACGCCAACGCCTGGGCGATGATTTCTTCGAGGGGGGCCTAGCGAAATGGAACACCTCGACGCAGGCCAATTTCTTGACCTTGACCGTCCCCGACATTTAGGCCCCCTCTTTGAGCAGGCCCAGGCCCATCTCAATGAATGCGCCCACTGCCGCAAGACTCTGCTCAACTTGCAAGCCCTGCGAGCACTCGCACTCGAGACCGCGCCCGAACTGCCACGCAGCCTGACCCGTGCGGCCCTCATTGCCTGTCGCCAAGCTAACACGAACGAAAAACTGGTGGCCGAAACCGGCGAAGACGCTGCCCGCGAATTGCTGCTGCGTCGACCTCGCTATGCTGCCGCAGCAGTTTCTAAGCGCTGGGGCCGTACATTAAGCTGGGGCTTGGCAGCTTTGTTGACCGGCGCGGGATTGGCTTGGTTTCTGCGTAGCAAGCCTATTGGCAATTCCAATGAACCTCTGCCCTTTGAATACAGCCAAGACAATCATGATCTGGGCCTCGAGAATTTGGCGGGCATGCAAGCCACGCCCGCTGTATCTGAACCTGGCCAGGCTGGCCGCGAAGCTGATCTTGATGCTCAGGCCCAACAGCTCTTGATGGCGCAGCTGCGCAAAAAAGAAAACCCCAACCCTCAACCCACCCTGCCGGTCCAAAGGCCCGCGCCTGAAAGGCCGCAGCCGCAACCCAGCAGCCAGCCTGAGCTAACTCAGGTGGCTCCTAGCCTCGCGCCCAGCCCCAAGCCTGCTGCACCCAGCCCGGTACCGCCAACCCTGGTCCCCGTTTACACC
>CAZFUM010000186.1:0-2645 GCA_964521965.1 uncultured bacterium
CCCTGTTTATACTGAGCTTGAATGTCACGCAAGGTCCGCAGTTGGGCGGCACGCTGGTTACAGTCACAGGCAGTGGTTTTACGGGCGTGAGTAGCGTGACTTTGGGCGGTCAAGCAGCCCTCACCGTAGTGCTGGTCAATGACAGCACCCTGACGTTCTTCACCCCCGCAGCATGGGTGCCCGGCCTGGCAAGCTTGGCTGTTTACGCAGGTTCAAGCAGCGCCCTCAAGGCCAATGCATTTGAATACAAAGACGGCGGTGAGCCAGAGATTCTGGCCGCTAGCGCTTGGCCCAATCCCCAATCAGGCCCCAAGATTCAGATTGCCGTGAACTTGAAGGGAAGCGCCGAAAACTTCGAGATCAGGCTTTACAGTAAGTCGTTGGCCTTGGCCGCGAGGCTAGAAAGCCCAAGTAGTTTTCATGGTTCAGGTTGGTCCAGCGCCAGTTTTGATGCGAGTTCATTGGCCCATGGTTTTTATTGGTACCGTATCGTGGCTCGTCAAGGCGGCAAGGCTTTTCCTTCTAACGAAATTCGAACACTTTATCGCCTGCCTTAAAGCTTTTCAAAACTCGTTAAAGCGCATAATCTAGCATCATGATAGAAGGCAAAGGCAAGGCTCCCACCATTGTTGATGTGGCCCAAGCTGCGGGCGTGACCGATGGCACGGTCAGCCGCGCGCTACGCGGCGATGCGCGCGTCAGGCCCGAGACCCGCGACCGAGTGCTGGCTGCTGCTGTTAAACTTGGCTATCGCCCCAATCAAAGCGCACGCGGCCTCAAGGCCGGCAAGCAGACTGCCATTGGCGTGTTCTGCGACGGTGGATCTTGGATGATCAGCAACTCTTATTTTGGTCGTTTGCTGGCTGGCTTGGCTGAGGGTGCCGAGCGCCATAGCCGCCGACTGGTAATTTACTTGCCTGAAATCGAATCCACCGATACTAACCCTGAGCACGACATTATTCGCATGCGCGGTGTGGATGCCATGGCCGAAGGCCGAGTGGATGCTGCCATCGTTTTGGGTGGTCGCCTTACCGACGAAGATAGTTTAGAGCGCCTTAAGGCCATGGGCATGCCCACCGTGGTGCTGGGCTCAGACCGCAAGATCGCGGATCTGCCCCAGATCACTTCAGGCATGACCCAGCGCGCCCGTTTGGCGGGCGAGGCCTTACTCGACGCAGGTCGCAAGCGCCTAGGCTTTATGGGCTTGTTTCGCGGCAGCTTATTGAATGACGAATCTGCGAGAATTTTGGGCGGCCTGGCCCGTGCCAGGGTTGGCGGCCAATTTACTTTGTCTGAGATGGATCACTTCGACATCACCGACCCTGAGAACATTAAGCCCATGCTGGATAATTTGCTGGCTGCTGGCTGCGATGGGCTCGTCATCTCAAACGAAGACCAATGTGCTGTGGCCCTGGATCTTTTGCAAACCCGAGGCATTCGCGTGCCCGAAGATCTCAGCATTGTGAGTTTTGGTCGGCCCCTGGGCCTGCGAGCCCGTACACCGGCCGTGGTTTATGTCGAAGCTAATTTAGAGAACGAAGGCCGCCGGGCCGTGGATTTGCTGGCGGATGTCGAAGCCGGGCGCGCCACGCTGGGGCGTGAGTTTGAGTGGGCACTGGTGCTGCCTAGGGGCAAAAATACCCTTAAAATTTAGGCATAAAACTCTTTGCTAGCTAGGCCTCGCTATTTGTATTTAAACGCTTATACTGATTCAGTCGTCTGAATCTCAAGGTTGCTGTGAAAGCGTTCCAGCCATTTTTGCTGCTTTTGTCTCTCGCGCTGAGCTTGGTCTCTAGGTCAGGGCATGCGGCTTCTGTATTCAAACCCGTGCAAGTTTATGGCGGTGGCTATGTCACAGGCGTGGTCTTTCATCCTGGCCAAAATGGTCTGGCCTATGCCCGCACCGACATGGGTGGCGTTTATCGTTGGAATAATGCTGCCGCAGATTGGACACCTCTTACTGATTTTTTGAACCGCGACCAAGCTGACTACATGGGTAATCTTGCCCTCGCCTTAGATCCTCAAGATGTTAACCGCATCTATGTTATGTGCGGCAAATACACCCAGTCATGGGCTGGCAATGGCGCCGTCTTGCGTTCCAGTGATCAGGGCGCGACTTGGGCCATCACAGCCCTGCCCTTCAAAGTAGGTGGCAATGAAGATGGCCGTGATGCGGGCGAGCGCATAGCGGTTGATCCGAATTTAGGATCTATAATTTTTGCGGGCAGTAATCTCAGCAGCCTCTATAAGTCTGTCAACAATGGCGCTAACTGGACTATCGTTAACACCTTTCCGTCGACCAATATTACTTTTGTGACTTTTGACAAAGCGAGTGGCAGCAGCGGTTTAGCCACGCCGAATATCTATGTGGGAATCAATGCCACGACGAATAATCTTTACCGCTCAAGTGACGGCGGAGCGACTTGGGGCTTAGTGGCAGGCCAACCCACAGGTAACATTCCACTGCGCGCGGCCTGGGGTCAGGGCCGCCTCTACATTACTTATTCAAATGCGTTAGGCCCCAATGGCGTGACCTTAGGCGCGGCCTGGCGTTTTGACACGGCCGGCCCCACCTGGACCATGCTCAATCCACCCGCTGGCCAGGGCGGTAGGTGTGGCGCGGGTGTTATTGCCGGGGCAAATGC
>CAZFUM010000187.1:0-2609 GCA_964521965.1 uncultured bacterium
TGACCACAGCCTGCAGCAGACCCTTCAACAGACCCACAAAGCTGCCATCGGGCGTGGGTCCGGGCCCGTCAAAGCTCAATTCACTATTAGGCGCTAAACGCAAGATGCTGCCGTCGCTCATGACAAAAGCTGCCACGCCGTGACCCTTCGTTCGAATTTTATCGCCTATATATATAGAAGCGCCTTTCTTCAGGGGCAGAGCCTTTTCAGCGCCGCTCTTGGTTCTTTCAACTTTGGGAACAATACTGCTAGTGGTGGCCAGGGCTTCATTGGCCCAGGCGGCCGAGCTAGCCAAGTTTAAAACCAACAAAGCGATGATATGAATCAATTTCAAGACATATTCCCCTTTCAAAAAAAACCAAGAAACCGCTACAAAAGCGGATTTTTGCTTTTGCTAGTTACATTATTTTGATACGGCGGCTTCTGCCTGCTTAGCTTTTTTAGATTTTTTAAATTTCTTGCCATTCTTTTTCTTCTTTTTCTTGGACGCTTTTTGCGCTTCATCACCCTGAGCATCGCCCACCGCCGCGCCGCCCGCTGCCGCGGCATCGGCGCGCAAGTAGGGGGTATTGACACCCAAAAAAGCCACCAAACTAAGCAAGATGAGGATTTTTTTCATTAATTCCCTCTATCGAGATACTTAAGACCGCGCCACCTGTTCTCGCAGACCGCTATTATCCTTGCCCCAGGCCCCTAAAATCAAGGCGTCTAGAGCCTTTTCGACTAGGTATAAAAAGGCTATGATGTTGGCTACTTTACCACCGCCCCAGCACTGAGCTCTGGCGCGCCGCCTTCACCCCTACTAATTAAAGCCGAGGACTCATGGGCACTTCCTCAAAAATCCGTCCCCATACGTTCCACATTCCGGTTATGGGAACCGCATTTTCAATCGATAGCGCTTTGCATGTCGCTCCTTTGGGCATTGATACGGTCATGTCACTGGGTGACGACCGCTTGGTTGAACGCATGCGCCGCTATCATAGCCAACTCTTGGGCCTGCCCTTCACTGCCATCACCGAAGTTGAAGAAGACTGCCGCGCTCGCCGTATCACGGCTTGGCTAGACTTTGTCCACGAACAAGTCGTGTTGCATTCGCAACGTATTCAAACAGCTGCCTTTGAAGAAAGCAGCGAGCTAGGCCGCTACTACCGTCTGCTGCCCGAGGGCGAACTCAAGAGCCTTTGGCTCAAAGCCCTCAGCCTCGATGCCAAAGATCCCCAGCGCGCCGAGCTTGAAGCCGAGCTGCGCCAAGCTGCTATTGCGGGCCAAATCGACGTCAACATCATGACCAAGGTAGACCGCTCGATCATGCCCAACGGCAAGGTACTGGGCCCTAACGGCACCGACGCCGTCACGGCCCTGCATGGCTTCGCCAAGTCAAAGGTCGACGCCTCGGTGGTCTTTTCAGCGGGAATGAACCCGCGCCTCTATGGCGCCATGGCCAATCACGCCGACTTCTTACCCGACGCCCAAGGCTATCTCAAAAAACGCATCACCTTAAAAGTCAGCGATTTCCGCTCGGCCGCTGTGCAAGGCCGCTTCTTGGCCAAAAAAGGTTTGTGGGTGAGCGAGTTCCGCGTTGAGTCTGGCCTTAATTGCGGCGGCCACGCCTTCCCGGCCCAGGGCAAACTGATGGGCCCCATTCTCGAAGAATTCAAAACCGAGGGCGTGGCCTTGCGTCAAGAATTGCACGCCATCTGGGTCAAGGGTGTAGAACGCGAACTGCCCATGCCCAACTGCCGCTTTACTGCCCAAGGCGGCGTGGGCGATGCCCGCGAGCACGAAATGCTACGCCAAGCCTATGGTGTCGACAGTGTGGGCTGGGCCACGCCCTTTTTACTCGTGCCTGAAGTCACGCAATGCGATCCTGAAACCCGCGCCCTATTAGCCGCAGCCGGTGAAGAAGATATTGAGCTCAGCGACGCATCGCCCCTGGGCATTCCTTTCTGGAGCCTGAAAGAGTCGAGCAGCGAGCGCCAGCGCCGCGAGCGTATTAACAAGGGCAAGCCCGGCAGCCCCTGCCCGAGCTCGTACCTGACCTTTAACACCGAGTTTGGGGCCCAGCCGCTCTGCGTGGCCTCACGCGTATACCAAGAGAAGAAGCTGATTCAGCTAGAAAGCTCGCCTTTGAGCAAAGAAGGCAAAGCCGAAGCCGTGCGTGAAGTCATCGCCAAGGCCTGCATTTGCTATGAACTCGGCAATGGCGCGCTGATTTCGACGGGTATCGAGAACCCGGGTCGCGTCAAAGTCGCGGTCTGCCCCGGCCCCAACCTGGCCTGGTTCCACCGCGAATGCACGCTCGAAGAAATGGTGGGCCACATCTATGGCCGCGGCAATGTCATGAGCGAAAAAGCGCGCGCCGAACGCCCCCATGTGTTTTTGGCTGAGCTAGCTATCAATGTCAAAAATCTAGCGCGTGACCTGCGCCGTTCACAGCTAGGCTTAGCGCCCAAAGTTCACAAGTATTTTGAGGAATATGCTGAGAATCTTCGCGAAGGCATGAAGTATTATTCAGTGCGTGCCCGCGAACTCTTTGGCGAAAAACGGGACAAACTTGAGCAGGCCTTGCGCCATTGGGAAGAGCAGATTCAAGTGACCCTGGCGCCTCT
>CAZFUM010000188.1:0-2597 GCA_964521965.1 uncultured bacterium
CTTTGGGTGGCAGCTGCGCCGTAGGGACAAGGCGAGCGTCTTTGTTGGAATTGGCCTAGTGCCAGCCGGTACCCGTAGTCATTTTAGGATTGGCTTAGAATTGCACGAGCCTCGTGCTCAATGGTGGCTCTCGTGGGGTCATGAAAATTCAGATTGGATATTGGATATAGCCTGGTCGCCAGGTCTGGGCCAAAACGAAACTCTCAATCTTTCGTTGGGGCTTCCCCTAGGCCAAGCCAGGCAAAGGATCTTGCGGCACACCAAAATTTCTGAACCCAAGCCAACAACCCTAGTCGAGCAAGTACCGCCCTTGCCTGTACGCATAGAACGCTATGGCTCGCTGCTAGTGCTGCTTTGGGATAAGAAGGCGGCTGAATGGGGGGCGGATGGCTTTGAAGTGTGGAGCAGGTTGCTGGCGGGCGCCAGCCTCATTAAGGCCCATAGTGGACTCTTGCATGAGAATCAATTTAAAACCGAGCTAACCCTGCCTGGCGGCCAATATAGTTTTCAAGTGCGGGCCATCGATAGCAAAGGTCGGGTTAAGGCCTCTTCAATCTTGATCGAGGCGGGCGGGCCTTAATAGATTAAGCCCTGCGATGCACGACTTCGACCAAGCTGGTTAGCGACATCATACTCTCAAGAATTTAAATCGCGCCTCGGCCCAGGGCCAAATCAAGAGGCATAATCCTACGCCCAAAGCATTGGCCAACATATCGCCCAGCTCAAATTCTCGCAAACCCCCGGCTTTTTGCATGAACTCAATGATCACGCCCAACCCCAAGCAAAAAACCGCGTGAGCCAAGCGCCAGCGTGGCTTGATATAGACCCAAGCAAAGAGGGCCATCATCAAAGCATAAGCCAAAAAATGCTCTAACTTGTCGACGTAGGGGAATAGAGGGATGCCGGCAGGCAGTGGCGCTAGACTCAAATACAAAACAGCGGCCACGTAGAGCCAAGTAAGCAGCAAAACATAGGGCGTGAGGCGTGAGGGGCGCATGGGTAAGATTATCACGTATTCAAAAAATACGCTTTTCGATTATCATCCGTAGCTATGCCCAACTACCATCGAAAATCTTTGCGCCTACCATTTCATGATTACGCTGGCGGCGGATTCTATTTCATCACCTTGTGCATTGAACAACGTGCGTGCCTATTGGGTGAAATTCGTGAATCCCAAGTAATCTTAAATAACATCGGAGAAATTATCGAAGAGGAGTGGAATAAGACGCCCGCTTTGCGTGCCGAAATAAGCCTTGATGCATATGTCATCATGCCGAATCACTTTCACGCAATCGTAGCGCTTAATTCGAGTCGCCAGACCAATGCATTCGTAGGGGCGCACGGCAGTGCGCCCCTCTCAGGGCGGCATCCCTTTCGCAAAGCTAAATCGTTAAGCACGCTTATCGCCGGATTCAAGGGCATCACAAGCAAACACATCAATTCCTTGCGGGAAACTCCTGGTGCTAAAGTGTGGCAAAGAAACTTTCACGAGCGTGTTATACGCAACGAAGCTGAATTAGAGAAGATTCGCGATTACATCATGAAGAACCCGGCAAACTGGAATACGGACGAAGAGAATCCTACTTATTTGAAGCAACCTACCTAAGAGGGGCGCACTGCCGTGCGCCCCTACAAATTGTGAAAAATATCCATTTATAAAACTTTCATCGGATTCTATAAACCTGCCCAATTTGCTTAAGCCAAATTTTCTTGCCCTGCCCTTCCCCGCTTAATACAAACCAAAATAATCCATTGCCTAGGCCCGGCGCATCAAAGGCCACACTATGCCAGCCTGAACCGGTCCAAGGGCCATCTTGATTTAAGACCCCCACCAAAATCATGCCTGGGGTGTAAATCTTCACGGTCAAACGATCAAAGTCGCCCACACTTTTAAAGCGCAGGCCTACTTTGTCGCCGCTTTGCGGGTTGGGCAAAGCCCAAGCTTCGAGTAATTCACTTTCCCCCGTGCTAGGCGTATGGCTGGGGCTGCTCAAGGTAGTGGGCGTGCGTGTGGCGCTGCTTGTCACGCTGCCCGTAGGCAAGATGGTGCCTGTGAACGTGCTGGCCAGGGTGGCTATTGCCGTGCTTTGAGTGGTCGTGGTGGGCGTGCGAGTGTTCGTTGAAGCTAGCGTAGGACTCGCCAAAGGACTCTGCGTGGCCGAAGGGCTGGCGCTCAAAGTGGCTGTTTCAGTCGGGCTAGAAATAACTGTGGCCGTGACGCTCTCGCTGGCTGTGAAAGTTGGGCTCGAGCTAGCCGTCTCGGTAGCGGTCTCAGTCGAAACCAGAGTTTCAGTGGCGGTTAGGGTCTCGATCTCGGTGGCGCTCTCGGTTGCGGTCTGCGTAGGGCTGGCGCTGAAACTCGGTGTGTTGCTCGGCGTGTCAGTTGGGCTGCTACCTACAGGAACGTCAGTATAAGTGGGGCTGATGCTAGACGTGGCACTCGGCGTGGCGCTCATGCTATAGGTGCTGGTGGCAGTACGCGTGGCCGTGGCCGTGCGCGTGAAGCTGGCGGTACGCGTAGGGCTGGCCGTAGCGCTCGAAGTGGCTGTGGCGCTGCGGGTGGGCGAATGCGAAAAAGTCGCGGTTGAAATCGGGGT
>CAZFUM010000189.1:0-2580 GCA_964521965.1 uncultured bacterium
GACCCTGCCCGACCTGGCGGCCCAATGCGCCGTTAGCCTGCCGGCCATCAGTTTAGTTTTGGCCTTGCGCCCGGCCGGATATTTAGCAGGCGCCCTTTTGTCTTCTCGACTTTTTGACCGCTGGCCAGGACATCCTGTGTTGGCTCTGGCTGCCCTGGCCATGGCCCTGCTTGCAGCCTTGGTGCCTTTTGTCCCGGGTTTGCTATGGCTTTGCATTTTAATTTTGGTCTTGGGTCTGGCTCAGGGCGTATTGGATGTGGGCAGCAATACGCTTTTAATTTGGAAAGCCGGGCGCCATGGCGCGCCCATGCTCAATGCACTGCATTTTTGTTTTGGCTTGGGGGCCTTTGCCGCGCCCTTGGTGACCAGCATGGCGCTTAGTTTTTGGGGCCGCGCCAGCTTGGGCTATGTTGTGCTCGGCATGATGATATTGCCCTTGAGTTTAATCTTGCTTCGCAAACCCAGCCCGCGGTTGAATCAGAGCAAAGATCGGCGCATCGGCGCCGTGCATTGGCCAAGAGCTCTGCCACTGCTGTTTATGTTCGTGCTCTATGGCGGCACCGAAGCTGGTTTTGGTGCTTGGCTATACTCTTACTGCCTAAAGTTGGGCTTGGCGGATGTTCGACAGGCTGCTTTCCTTACGTCGTTATTTTGGGCCTGCTTGGCCCTGGGTCGATTGTTGGTTATACCTCTCAGCAAGCCGGGCCGCGTTCCCCAGATTTTGAGTCTCAGCCTGACCTTGGCGCTGGGTAGCTTGGGCCTCTTGGTGGCTTTCCCCCAACCCGGTCTGCCGCTGTTTGCCAAAGTGGTTTTCATTGGGCTAGGTTTGGCGCCCTTCTTTCCGATGCTGGTCAGTTTGGCCGGCCCACGCATGAGCGTGGATGGTCGGGTTAGCGGCAAGACCACCGCTCTCTTTTTTGTGGGCGGTTCATCGGGGTCGGTTATTCTTCCTTGGCTTATGGGGCAGGCCTTTGAGCCTTGGGGACCGGCTGCGGCCATGAGTTTTGGGTTGGCGGCGTTGGTCGGAATCTTGATTTTAGGCTTCAGCATGCGAGTATTTAATGTCGCTAGACTGCGAAGCTAGACAGGCAAGTCTAAAGAGCCTATTCTCAAGTGGGCATACGCCCATTTTTTTGCGTTTGTATCGGAAACCTTTCCGAATCGCGAGGTGAAGCATGAAAGGCTTAGGCATTTTAGTTGTCACGATTACCTTGGCCATTGGCGCCTGGTGGATGATGAAAGCAGCCGACAGCAGTTCAGCCACGGGTGGGGCACCTTCGGCTAAAGCCGCCCAAGACGCAGCTCGGCGAGTCGAGGCTCAGCAACGTGCAGACAGCGTGAGTCGCCAGCTTATTGTCTATAAGAACGAAAAGGGAAGCTTTCCTAAAGATCTCGAAGAGTTGCAGGCCGCAGGTTTTATCGAACGCGTGCCCCAGGATGTAAATTATGATCCGGCCACAGGAGCCTGCACCCCCCGCCTATGACTAAACGCGCTTCGAATATATTTGATCTCGCGAAGGTCTGCGGGGTCTCGATTTCAACGGTGTCGCGCGCCCTCAATGGTCGCGGCGATGTGTCAGATGACACCCGCCAATTTGTGACAGCTAAGGCCAAAGAGATAGGCTATCGCCCGCATCCCACGGCGCGCAGTTTGAAGTTGCGCCGCAGTGATACTCTGGGCGTGGTGGTGTCGAGTTTTAGAGCTTTGCAGAGCCCTATCCCTGCCGAGATCTTCAGGGGAATTGGTGAATGCGCAGAAAAAGCCGGTTTTCGCATGTTGGTAGTCTCGTTGGCCCGCGAAGGTGATAAAGATCAGAGTGCGGTCGAGGCGCTGGCTTCGCATCAAGTTGACGGTGTGCTGCTCTTTGAGCCCAATCCTTCAGATGACTTGGCCGAATTTGAAAACCTAGGGCTGCCGGTGGTGGCGGTGAACGCAGCTCTGCCGGGCGTTGCGAGCATCTTGAGTGCTAACTATGAAGGCGCACGTCAAGCGGTGCGCTATCTTCTCGAGTTGGGGCACCGTGGCATTGGGTTTATGCGGGGTCCTAGCGGTAATGCGGCGGCAGATCAGCGCTATAAAGGCTGGATGGATGGCCTCCATGCGGCCAAGATTGCGCCAGCTAAGGAATGGGTGGTGGAATGCCCTTTCACCGACTATGGCCTGATGAGTGTGGATGTTGAAATCAGCGCCGCAGAAAGCTTGTTGAAGCAGAGCGAGCTGAGCGCTGTGCTGGCCAGCTCAGAGCTCATGGCTTTGGGCCTTTACCATGCCACTATCGCCAAAGGTTGGGTAATTCCTAAGGACCTATCGGTGCTTGCATTTGACGACACCTGGGCAGGTCGTTCTTTTCAGCCAGCTTTGACCTGCGTGCGCCAGAATCCCTATCGCATGGGCCAAGAGGCTGCGCAGGGATTGATTGAGATTTTGAAGAAATCCGAGAAGGTGGCTATGGAGCCGCGGCATAGCAGCGTTCCCGTACAATTGGTTATTAAGTCATCTTGCTGTCCGCCAAAGTCTCAATAAATTTTTTATAGAATATCGTTTAACTTGCCAAAGGACTTTACGAAATACGCTTCTTG
>CAZFUM010000190.1:0-2372 GCA_964521965.1 uncultured bacterium
CGTTGGCAAGCACCCCCACCTTGGCCTGCAAAATAATGGCGCCGGAGTCCACGCCCTCGTCAACGTAATGCACCGTGGCTCCACTTTCTTTTTCAGCAGCCTTGAGCACAGCCTCGTGCACGTGATGGCCAAACATACCTTGCCCACCAAATTTAGGTAATAAGGCAGGATGGATGTTCATCATGCGGCCTGCAAAAGCGCGCGTTAAGACCGGCGTCAAGATTCGCATGTAGCCAGCCAGGCAGACGATATCAATCTTCTTTTCTTGAAGGATGTTCAGAGCGGCTTGGTCATAGGCCTCGCGCGTGGCAAAAGCCTTAGGCATCAAATGCGCCACACCTACGCCCCGGGCCGCGGCCCTAGCCAGGGCCCCAGCATCAGGCTTGTTTGAAAAGAGCAGCACAATCTTGCCAGGAAAGCCCGGCTCGGCTGCGGCTTGCATCAAAGCTTCGGCATTGCTGCCGCTGCCCGATGCAAAAATGGCGATGCGCTTGCTCATGGTTTCTTCAAGGCCTCGAGATTCTTGATCAAAGCTGCCTGGCTAGGATCGATGGCCAGGCCCTTTTCTAACCAGCTAGCAGCCTCGCGAAAATTACCCTTCATGGCCAACAACCTAGCGATTTCATTATACGCGGGCAGATAAAGCGGGTCGAGCCCTGCTTGGCGTTGCCACTCGACAACGGCCTCATCGCTCAGTCCCTGAAAATCTGCCAGGCGCGCCTTAAGAGCGTGAATCTGCACATAATCTGGCGCCATGCTAGTTAGGCGGCGCAAGTCAAGCTCAGCCAAGGCAAGATCGCCCGAGGCCTTGCGATCTAAATAAGCAGCTGCCCTAAAGTAAAGCGCTTCGATATTAAAAGGATCTTCAAGCAAGGCCTTTTCATAACTCTCGATGGCTGCATTCCATTGCTTGGCCCGGCTCAAATCTTGGGCCGCAAAAAGATGGCGGCTGCTGCGCACGCGGCCATGCGCCTGCATGCTGGGTATCCAAATAAAAAGCAAAAGCGCCAAACTGGCCATGATCGAAGCCAATCGTGAAGGTTCAAAGGCCAGACGCCAATAGCCTTTTGCGCTTTGCCCGAGAGCCAGCGCCACTAGCAAGCCCCAGAACCAAAATGTCGACGGCAAATAGAGATCGAGTGCAGCTAAATTTGCAGTGAGCGGGCCCAGCAGAGCCAGCAAGATGACCGTAGCCCGCCAGCCCTCAAGTGTTTTACTGATCTCGCGAGCGCTGAGCCATAGCGGCTTGAAAAGAGCCCACAAGAAAAAGGCGCAAGCTGCCAAGCCCAGCAAACCCCGTTCAAAAGCTTCTTGCACGATCCAGTTCTCAGCATGCGTCACTTCATACGAGCGTTGGGCTTGCGTGGCCATGAGTTCAGGCGGGCGGTAGCTATGAAAACGGGCAGCAAATGAGCCTGGCCCCTGCCCCGCTAAGGCATGCTGCGCAAACCCCTGCAAAGAACCCTTCCAAACCCAAAGTCTAAATTTAAGAGACTCACTCTTGCCCTGGGCTAGCTGCAAAACTTTATTCAATAGGGGTTTGGGGGCCATTTTCTCAGCAACGCCATAAACACCTAATGCTGCCAAGCCTAAGAGCAAACCTGCTAGCAGCCAGCGTTGCAAGAAGCGCCTGCGTTGCTCGCGCGGGCCGTAGTGAAAGAGCAAATGGCCCAAGCAAAAATATTGAGCCACCAAGCCTAACGCTGCAGCCTTGCTTTGAGTCAGTGCCAAAGCGCTCAGGGTCAAGAGGCTGCTCGCGAGACCGAGCATGCGAAGCTTGCCTGCCTCACGCAAAAAATAGATACCGCTAGGCCAGGCCAACAATAGAAATCCCGCTAAAAAGTTGGGATTGCCAAAAAAGGCCTGCGGCCTGCGGCCAAAGACCGCACGGCTCGCAGCACTCGCGCCCCCCACCCCATAGCCCGCGAACTCAAGCCAGGCTACGACACTGATCAAGGCCGCCAAGGTCGCCATCGCCAGCAAAGCGAGGCGCGCTCGCCGTGTGAAATCTTGCGCCAGCCAATCAAGCGCGCTCACGATAAGCAAGACCCAGAGTAGCCAGGCGTTCAGCGCGGCTTCACTCAAGCCACGGGCCGACGAAGTCAAAAATGAGACTAAGCTCACAAGCACGAGAAGCAGCAGAGCCAAGCCAGCCTTCCCCGCGGGTAAGCGCAAACCGCCACCCCACCATAATTTAAAGCCACTCATGGCCACTAAGAGCAAGGCGCCCATGGCGAACCAAGCGCTCTTGATGAGCAAGGGATCGCTGGCATACCTGTCGAGTATGAGCAAGAGACCGAGCGAGCAAGCCAACAAGGCCAGCCCGCGCGCCAGGTCTAAAGATTTTAGCCAATCGTCGCGGTCGTTCAGGC
>CAZFUM010000191.1:0-2370 GCA_964521965.1 uncultured bacterium
ACCCAAGACTTTCACGGCGACATGAACTGGCTAAGCCGCCAAAAAGAAAAACGGCTTGATCCCACATTAGTCCTCGACCATGCCAAGAGCGTAATTTGCGTAGGCCTTGTCTATAACACCGACCAACCCTATTCCACCCAAAACCCCAAGCAAGCGCATATCTCACGCTATGCCTGGGGCGATGATTATCACGAAATTATGTCGACTAAGCTGGCGGCGCTCGAAGCTCAAATTAAGCAGGCCCTGCCGGGCGATTACGCGCTCAAAAGTTACAGCGACACAGGACCGGTTTCAGAAAAGACTTGGGCCGCAGCCGCAGGATTAGGGTGGATAGGCAAGCACACTAACCTTATTAATCAAAAACTAGGTTCTTGGTTCTTTCTTGGCGTCATCCTCACGACTCTCGATCTACAAGCTGACGCGCCCGATATCGACCACTGCGGCACTTGCACCCGCTGCCTCGATGCCTGCCCCACCGATGCCTTCACAGCGCCCTATGTACTCGACGCCCGGCGCTGCATTAGTTATCTCACGATCGAAAAGCGCGGTGATATTCCTGAAGAATTTCACGCGGCCATGGGCAATAACCTTTACGGCTGCGACATTTGCCAAGAAGTATGCCCCTGGAATAACGAACCTCTTCTGACTCAAATTGCAGGTTTCCAACCTAGACCCGGCCTGGCTCAGCCTGACGCGAATGTTCTCAGCCAAATAAATGACAATGAATTTTCAAAGCTATTTCAGGGCTCAGCCATGAAACGCAGTAAAGCCGATGGTTTAAGACGCAACGCGCGTATTGTCGCCCAAAATCAAAAGTCGTAAACTTCTGCCCCATGGAAATCATCTACCAAGACGGGGTCTATCTTCCCGAAATCAAACTTTGGCTCGATGCCCACGCCCCTAAGCCGGGCGAGGCGGGCTTTGTGAGCCATGCTCATGGCGACCATGCCAAGTGGCATGGCCTGACTATTTGCAGCCCACCCACCCTGCGCTTCATGCGCACACGCGGGCCCGACGGCCAAGCCGACGAGACCAAAACTCCAGCCTATTTGACCCGCTTTAAACATGAGGGGGCCTATTTGACGCTTTTGCCTGCGGGCCATATTGCCGGATCCGCCCAACTCTTAGTTGAATACAAGAAAGAACGGCTCATCTATTCCGGTGATTTTAAAATGCGCCCTGATGTAGCCTGCGAAAGCATCGTGGTCGAAGAAGCAGATCAATTGATTATGGAGACCACGTTTGGACGTCCCGAATTTCTTTTTCCGCCGGCCTCTAAAACAATCGAAAAAATTCGTGATTGGTGCGCAAAAGCCCACAAAGAAAATAAAGTTCCTGTTTTGCTAGCTTACTCATTAGGCAAAGCCCAAGAATTGATGCTCGGCCTTAAACCTTGGGGCTTTGAGTTTGTGGTTCACCCATCCATCGCCGATATCTGTGAGATTTACAAAGGCCTGGGTTATCAGTTTGGTCCCCTGCATGTAGCTGGCAATCAAAGCCCCGAAAATCGCATCGTCATTTGGCCGCCCAATGGCAGAAATCATTCGTGGTACAGCGGCATTTCGAACAAAGTTCGCACGGCCTTTATTTCAGGCTGGGCCATGGATCCCGGCACACGCCAAAAACATCATTGTGATGAGGCCTTCCCTATTTCTGATCACGCTGATTTTTCAGAACTGCTGGCCTATGTCTGGCAAATTCACCCTAAACAAATCTTTACGCATCATGGTTTCGCAGCAGACTTTGCCTCGCATCTTCGGCTCACGGGTCGCGATGCCAAAGCCTTGGGCGAAATCGAACAACTGGAGCTCATATGAAAAAAATTCGCTTAGGCATCATCGGCACAGGCATTGCCTCAAATGATCTTTACCTGCCGCATTTTGGCAAACTTCGCTCACGCTTTGACTTTGTGGCCTGCTGTAACCGCCGCAAAGCCAAAGCATTGGCATTTGCCAAAAAAGCCCGTATCCCGAAAGTTTACAACACCTACCAAGAACTACTGGCCCAGCCCAATATCGACGCTGTGATGATTTCACTGCCCATTGCTCTAAACGCCAAGGTGGTGCTGGCTGCGCTCAAAGCTGGCAAACACGTCATGTGCGAAAAGCCGATTGCTCGTGACAGCAAAGAAGGCGCGTTTTTGATGAAAGCAGCGGCGAAGTACAAAAGGGTTTTTCTCGTCGCCGAAAATTTCTATTTTGCGCCGCATATCATCCAAGCCCGCAATTGGGTCAAGAGCGGGCGTATCGGCAAGGTTCGCTTAATCGAGGGCCGCCAAGTCTCGCGCCTGATGCACAACAACAAATACTTTCAGACCAAGTGGCGCCAAAAACCCAATCATGTGGGCGGCTTTATCGTGGATGGCGGCGT
>CAZFUM010000192.1:0-2340 GCA_964521965.1 uncultured bacterium
GCTGCATCTCATGCCATAGCCCCCGCCAATTTGATACTTATGGATACATGCCCGCCAAAGGCATGGAATTCACGGGCGGCTTTGAGATCTCAGAATATGTCGGTGGCATGCCGGGCTATATCAACACCCCTAATTTGACTCTCTTGCAGGATCACAGCGATGGCGAGATCTACCGGGCCGTGGCCGAGGGTCTGCGCAAAGATGGCAAGCCCATTATGCCCATGATGCAATATTTGGCTTTTGGCGAGGCTCACCAAGAAGATATTTTTAGCATCATCGCTTATATTCGAAGCCTGCCGCCCAAGGGCCAAAAGCAGCGGCTGAGCGAGCTTTCGTTTCCTATGAGCTTGATTTTCCGCACGGTGCCTAAGCCAGCCAAGCACGGTGAGCTACCTGATCCCAAAGATTCGGTGGCACAGGGTCGCTACCTGGTAAAAATGGCGGCTTGCATGGACTGCCATACGCCTTTCAATGATAAGCATGAGCCTTTGCCAGGCATGGAAGGCGCGGGCGGGGGCGAGTTCCCCATGGGCGGCAAAAATGGCCTGCCTAAGTTCATGATTCGCACGGCTAATATTACGCCCGATATCGAGACGGGCATCGGAGCATGGGACAAGGCTATGTTCTTGCGCACGATTCGTGAGCGCGCCAAGCGCAATTTTAGTTATGAGAAGGTGGCCTTGGGCGAAAACAACAGCCATATGGGTTATTGGGAATTTGCCGGCATGACCGACAGCGACTTGGGTGCGATTTTTGACTACTTGCGCACCCTTAAGCCCGTAAAAAACCAAGTCCAGCGTTTCGAAAAACTCTAAGCCCCGTAAAAAGGCTCTATTTAGCCCTGGCTTGCACCTCAAGCCAGGGCTTTTTTTTTGGCATAAAGAAGTTATGATAGGGGTTCTTACCCCTGACTTTGACGGAATCTATGGCTGAAAAAGTGCTCATCATCGGCTCAGGCCCGGCTGGCTTCACGGCCGCTATTTATGCCTCGCGCGCCAACCTAAGCCCCCTCATGCTTACCGGCGTGCCGCTAGAAAGCGGCGGCGGTGTGCTAGGCGGCCAGCTCACCACCACCACGGATGTCGAAAATTATCCCGGTTTTTCAGAAGGGATTATGGGGCCCGAGTTGATGATGCAAATGCAAAAGCAGGCCGAACGCTTTGGCACCCGTGTTGAGATGGATCACGTGGTCTCGGTCGACCTGGCCAAGCGGCCTTTTGTGGTCAAGACCCTATCGGATAAGACGATCGAAGCTGAGACCCTAATTATTTCTACCGGCGCGAGCGCCAAGTATTTGGGCCTGCCTAATGAAAAGCGATTGCTGGGACACGGGGTCTCGGCCTGCGCCACTTGCGATGGCTTTTTCTATAAGGGCAAAGAAATTGTGGTGGTGGGCGGGGGTGACACCGCCATGGAAGAAGCCATCTATCTCACCAAATTTGCCAGCCAAGTCACACTGGTCCACCGCCGTGGAACTTTTAAGGCTAGTGCGGTCATGCTCAAGCGAGCGCAAGAAAATTCAAAAATCGTATTTAAGACACCTTTCGAAGTGGTAGATGTGCTGGGTGGCGACAAGGTTAGCGCCGTGGTTTTAGAACATGCCCAAACCAAGGTTCGTGAAGAAAAGGCTTGTGACGGATTCTTCTTGGCCATTGGCCATCAGCCCAACACCCAACCTTTTCCAGAGCTCGATAAAGATGATGCTGGCTACCTAGATACCGATGGCCGCACCCGGGTTATGATCAAAGGCCAGATCGTGCCAGGTGTATTTGCTGCCGGCGATGTGATGGATCATCGCTACCGCCAGGCCGTTACCGCTGCAGGCACGGGTTGCGCGGCAGCCATCGAGGCTATGCGCTTTCTCGAAGAAGGCTGAATGGCCTTTCGGATCACCGATCACGCCCAGGTCAGCATTCGTGAACGCCAGATCTCGCAGGATTGGGTTTTGTCCTTGGCAGAAAAGCCTCAGCAAATCGTAGCTGGATTTGGAAATCGTAAGATTATTCAAGGGCGATTCAGAGATTCAAACAACAAAGAATGGTTGCTGCGGCTCGTGATAGAATCAAATCAAGCTGACACCATGGTAATTACGGCTTACAAAACAAGCCAAGTGCAGCGTTACTGGAGGGAGTCATGAAGATTTCCTATGACAAGAAGAACGACATACTTCGGGTGCTTTTTAGCAGTTCACCCATCGCAGATAGTGATGAGGGCAATCCTGGCATCATTATGGATTTCGACAAGGACAAGAATCTAGTGGGCATGGAAATATTGGATGCTTCGAAGCGGGTTATCATCCTGATGCCGTTGAACTTGCCTTAACCGCCTGAGTCTAAGCAG
>CAZFUM010000193.1:0-2183 GCA_964521965.1 uncultured bacterium
GGCCACCCAGTCTTGAGTGATGTGACGTTTACGCTTAAGCCTGGCAAGCGCGTGGCCCTAGTGGGGCCGTCGGGCGGTGGCAAAAGCACCTTGGCTGATTTGCTGGCTCGTTTCAGAGATCCGGTATTTGGCGCCATACGTTGGGATGCCTGCGACCTACGAGACGCGACCTTGGCTAGCCTGCGCCAGAACCTAGGCGTGGTAACCCAAGATACTTTTCTTTTTAACGAAAGCATTGCCGTGAATATTGCCTATGGCAAGCCCGAGGCGAGTCGCGCAGACATTGAAGCCGCTGCCAAGGCTGCCAATGCCCACGCATTTATTCTCGAACAGCCCCAGGGTTATGAAACCGTCGTGGGTGAGCGGGGTGTGCGTTTATCGGGCGGCCAACGTCAGCGCTTAGCCATTGCGCGGGCCTTGCTTAAGAATCCGCCGGTCTTGATATTAGACGAAGCGACGTCGGCATTAGATACGCAGAGCGAGCGCCTTGTGCAAGGGGCTTTAGATCATTTGATGGAGCATCGTTCGACCTTGGTGATTGCTCATCGTATGAGCACGGTGCAGCACGCTGACGAAATTTTGGTTTTGGATAAAGGCAAGGTGACTGAACGCGGCAAGCATGCGGCCTTGCTGCGCAAAAAAGGTCTCTACGCCAAGCTCTTTAAAATGCAGTTCGCCAAACAGCTTAAGAGGCCCAAGAAGGCATGAATCGAGCTGTGTTCTTAGACCGTGATGGCACGGTCTCGAGCGAGATGGGCTATATCCACGAGGCAGATCTGCCCCGCTATGCCTTGAACTTGAACGCGGGCGAGGGCATCGCCAACCTGACCATGCTGGGCTACAAGACCGTGCTGGTCACCAATCAAAGCGGCGTGGCTCGGGGCTACTATCCCGAGGCGCAAGTGGGCAAAGTGCACGCCCGTTTGGCTGAACTTTTAGCCGGCGAGAGCGCCCACCTCGACGCTATTTACTATTGCCCTCATCATGCCAATCCCGAGGGTAAGCCTGATACCGGCGAAGATTCACCGGGCATGGTGAAGGCACAAGCGGTGGCTGACTTGAGCATTGATTGCGAGTGCCGCAAGCCCAAACCGGGCATGGGTTTGAAGGCAGCCAAAGACTTGGGCTTAGACCTTAAAGCCTGCTGGATGATCGGCGATAAAGAAGCCGATCAAGGTTTTGCCGAAGCTTTGGGTATGCGCTTTATCTTAGTGCTGAGCGGCTATGGCCCTAAGACCTTAGAGAAGCTCAAGGCCAAGGGGCAGGCACCGCGTTATGTGGCCAAGGACTTGATTGAGGCGGCAGAGATCATTCAACGAGAGGACGAGGCGTGAGTCTAAGCCAAATTAAAAAAGCCCTAGCGAATTTTGCTGGCAAGCGCGTAGTCGTGCTGGGCGATATGGTGCTCGACGAATATGTGCGCGGCACCACTGAGCGCGTGTCGCGCGAGGCGCCGGTGCTTATTTTACGTCATGAAAGCACGCAAGCTTTGCCGGGTGGCGGGGCTAATCCCGCCTCGAATATTCATTCATTGGGCGGTATCAGCTTGCCGCTCGGTGTCATTGGCGATGACGAGGCAGGCGCGCGCCTCGAAACGATTTTTCGCTCTAAGGGCCTCGATACCAGCGGTTTATTGCGAGTGCCAGGTCGGGTTACGGCCCGCAAGGTGCGCGTGCTGGCCGGCTCAATCAACACCGCGCGGCAGCAAGTCATTCGTGTGGACTATGCCAATGAAGAAGGCTTGAGCGCTGTCATTCAGCGCCGTCTGATTTCACTCTTAGATGAGCGCTTGGCTAAAGCCGATGCTCTGATCGTGTCAGACTATGGGCAAGTGGTGGGGGCCGAACTGCTGCGCTATGTCAATGGCTTGAAGAAACGTTTTCCCCGCTTGGTGACCTGCGTTGATTCGCGCTACCAGCTCGACAAGTACCGCTCAGTCACGGTGATCACGCCCAATGAGGCCGAAGCGGCTCCCGCTGCTGGGTTTGATGATTACCGCGAGGCAGACTTGCCCAAGATTGGCGCTACCCTGCTTAAACGAACCAAAGCCAAGATGGTTTTGGTCACGAGGGGCAGCAAGGGCATGAGTTTGTTTTCGGGTAAGCAGCGCTTGGACCTGCCCGTTTACGGTTCTAAGCAAATTGTCGATGTGAACGGTGCAGGCGACAGCGTCGCTGCCACCA
>CAZFUM010000194.1:0-2074 GCA_964521965.1 uncultured bacterium
GATCATAAAGTTTGAGCAGCTCAGGCAGGTCAGATAAACGGGCTTTGCGGATCATGTTAGTACCTCGAAGTCAGTAGATCAGTTCTTTAACTCGTAATTGACCGTCTTTGGCCAGATTCACCCAGACATAAAAATCGCCGCTGTGTATAGAATTCAACGCCTTGGCGCGGCTTTCGCTGAAATAGTAGCGTTCGATACCAAAAACCAAGCGGCCATCTTGATAATGGGCCTTGGCCCAGCCCTCTGCTGCGTGGGGCATGGCCTCGCCGGGTCCTGGCGGAATATCGCCCACCTCATAGCGCGTGGCTCTGCGCAGCGGATAATCCTTATTATTGCGAGTCACCGAGCCTGCCAAATCGAAATAGACCCAGACCGTATCACCTTCGACAGGCTTGCGATTCAAACCATTTGTCGGCAGGTCTGCGTCGCGATAACGCAGGTCCATATATTGCCCGGCCAGCAAATCGCGCGGGTCATAGGGTTGGGTGGCCAGCACAAATTGACGGCCGGCTTTGCGGCCTTCTTCGACCCAGGCCCAAGCACCAAAAAAGGTTATTTGCAGGGCCAAAAGGCCCAGTATCCAACGCTGCTTCATGGCTTGGCCTCGCTATGGGCCATCGCCAAGAGCTTGCGCCGTCCACGATCCATAGCCCAGGCTAGGGCCACAAAGCCAACGCCGCAGACGATGAAAGCTAAGCCACTATCGAGCATGCTCGAAAAAAGATCGATAAAGCGGGTGAAGGCCAGCAAGGCTAAAAAGAGCACGCCGCGATTAATAGCCTTGGTATGGCCGCGGGCAATGCCGTTGCTAATCCAATAGGCACCCATGGCTACAAAAACTAGATTGGTGACAAAGCGGCGAATGGGGTCATAGCTGTCGTCGATGAAAAAGAGTAGCGCGCAAATCGCCGGCAGGGCCAGAACCAAAGTAAGTGTGTGTACCGACTTTCGGGGATGCGCCAGCTCAACGGGCTGAGCCAAGCTAAGCCCAAACAAGCCTAGCAGCGCGGCACCCAAGGGCAAGAGCAAGCCAGCATGAAAATTTCCGCCATAAGTTCCAAACTTGAAAGTCTGGGCATAAATTAATGCCGCGCTAAACCAGGCCGCCCGGCCTTCGATGCTGGCTAAAGCCAGGCCCAAAAAGCGGTAGGCCGGAATCAAGAGCAAGACCAAGGCGCTCAACCAAAGCAAATAGGGCTCGTCATCGATGTTAAAGACACGAACGCTTTCACCCAAGACAGCCAAATAGACCAGCAAAGCCCAAAACACAAAGACCAACATGCCGCTCGGCATAAAGCGTCTAGCTAAAACAAAAATAGCTGCCCAGGCTATGCCATGGATAAAGAGACGCAACCAAGCTAGGCCAAGGCTGCGCACTTCCAGGCCCAAGGGCGCTTGAGCCTGGTCTAAAGCCAAAAACAGGGCCCAGATCAGCAAGGCACCGTGGCCCACGGCCGCGGCGCGCGAGCCACCCCAAAACACCAGAGGCAGGCCCAGGGTCCAAACTACGAGCAATGGCCGCACCGGGTCGCCCGACAATTGATAGATCTGGCCCCAGAGGCCGATGCCCGCTAGGGGCAAGAGCAGCCAGAGCACGGCCAAGGCTTCGCGCGCCCAGGCCTTGTCGTTGAAGCGGGCATACGCTAAAGCCGTGGCCCCAAGACCCAAGCCAAACGAAATTTGACGCCACCAAGCCGGAATGCGCTCCCAATTATGAGCCACCACCAAAACGATACCCATCACCACGCAGAGCCCGCCAAAGGCAGCTGCGATCAAAGCCGGATTGATGGCTCGTGCTTTTTGACTCTCACGTTCATGGCCCAGGATGGCATCGACTTGCCCACGGGTCATAAGCTTTTGCTCAACCCAGCCATCCAACTTGCCTTCTAACCATTTTTGCTCACGCAACTTCATATTTTCTGACGACCCCACAACAAGAGCACGGGATTCTGAGCATCCAGGCGATGCAAATTCAAAATAGGCTTGAGACGACTGCTCTGTATCTGCACTCCGCCATTTTCTAAACCCGAGGCCTGCATCCAGGCCAGAGCCTCGGCTTGATTTTCGATGGTCA
>CAZFUM010000195.1:0-2064 GCA_964521965.1 uncultured bacterium
AACACAAATCGCCCTCTTAGGCCTGATCGCAACCATGGCCTATGCTCTGACCCCCAAGGCCATCCATCTTGACAACCAATTCGAGTTCAAACCCCTACTCGAGGTGGCCGCGCTCTTTGTGGGCATTTTCTTAGCCATGGTGCCGGCTCTCGCCGTGCTCAGCGCCAAGGTGCCGGGTTTTTCGCAAGCCTGGCAGTACTTCTGGGCCACCGGCGTGCTCAGTGCCTTTCTCGACAATGCCCCCACCTATCTAAGTATGACGAGCCTGGCTGCCCAACCCTATGGCGGCGATTTGGCCAGTTTGGCAGCCCTTGATCCCTTAACGTTAGCGGCCATCAGCAGCGGCGCAGTCTTCATGGGCGCCCTAAGCTACATTGGCAATGGTCCCAATTTTATGGTCAAGGCCATGGCAGAACGCGCCGGCGTAAAAATGCCCAGCTTTGGCGGCTATATGCTTTGGAGCTGCGGAATTTTAATACCCATCTTTCTCTTAGTGACTGCGATCTTCTTCTAAAATTCACTTATACATCTTCAGCACATCACTAATTTTCATGCGGCCCAAGAGGGCCTGAGCCACACTGTCTTCACGAGAACCCCGCGATACCAAGAGGTCGTATCGAGCCGCAACCTTTCTAAGCCTAATTATTTTTTTGGCCAAGGGACTGTAATCTTTGCGCAGCACTTGATTGACTCCGTTCAAGTCTTCTAAAGGTTTGCACATCCACAGCTTGCAAAGCAGGCTCTCGACCGAACAGCCGTCTGGCTTTAAATAGATACAGCCCTTGCAGCAAAAAGGGTCGTCGCGGTGAGCTTGGGGATTCAGGCGCATCGAATAGCAACTGCCATCGCGAATTTTACAGGGGTCGTGCTTGCCCATCAGGGCGCAGGCCCGACGATATAAAAAATCAAATTTCTTTTTTAAAAATTCTTCAGTGTAGGCCATCAGCATAGGCCCTTTAATCGCTCGGGCCGCATGAGAGCAGCGACTAAACGACCAGCGCGATGAGCAAGGCCGGGAAAATACTTGTTGAGAATGGGCCTGACAGCGCCATGCAAAGCTTGGCTGAGCTGCAAGCCTGGTATAAAAGCAGGCATAAGCCATTATAGGCAGCTTTTCAAAGATGACCCAAATCATCTTTGCTTCGGGCCCTGACCCCTATCATAAGCCTGTCTCAAAAGCCCCAGCCAGCCAACGCGGAGTCAGGCATGCTCAATCTCACAACCGTCATGTTCGGCCAATCTTCCACCAGCGACACCCTGCGTTATGGCCGGGGCCATATCGCAAAAGCCGATCGAAAACCTGTCGTGGTCTGGACCATGTCCCGCCGCTGCAACTTGCATTGCTTGCATTGCTACACCGCCAGCGAGGACCATTTCTATCCTGGCGAGCTGAGTACAGATGAGGGCTATGCTCTGCTTGATGATTTGGCTAAATTTGGCGTGCCGGCCCTGCTGATGAGCGGTGGCGAGCCGCTTTACCGGCCTGACTTTGATCTCTTGGCGGAACGTGCGGCCAGCCTGGGCTTGCGCGTAACCCTCAGTACCAACGGAACATTAATCGACGAGGCCAAAGCCGCGTTGCTCAAAAAAATCGGCGTGACCTATGTGGGCATTTCGCTCGATGGCCCGCGTGAAGTACATGATATGTTTCGGCAAAAAGAAGGGGCCTTTGACGGCGCCATCCGTGGCGTGCGCATGTCTCGAGCCGCGGGCTTAAAAGTAGGCTTGCGTCTCACCCTCACGCAACACACCTATAAGGGCTTAGACCAAATTTTCGAGATCATTGATCGCGAAGGGGTCGAACGCGCCTGCTTTTATCATCTGGTTTATTCGGGCCGCGGTCGTAAGTTGCAGAGCGTCGACCTCAGCCACGAAGAGACTCGGGCTGCTCTCGATAAAATCTTGCAATTAACTGACGAGCGCCTTAAACGGGGACAAAAACTCGAAGTGCTGACCGTAGACCAAAGCGCCGACGGGCCCTACATGGCGCTCAAGCTGGCGCAAAGCAACACGCAGAGAGCCGCTGAGCTGCTAACGATGTTAAGGGCTAACGGCGGCGGAGCC
>CAZFUM010000196.1:0-2050 GCA_964521965.1 uncultured bacterium
GCACGCCCGTAGGCATGCTCTTGACCGCACCCGCCAAGAGAGCTAGCTCAGCTTGCTGCAATTCGCCTTGCCGCCTTAACTCATTCACCGCAACTTCTAGGGCACGTTGGGCATCACCTGCGGCCCCCAGTTCGCGCGGCTCAGCCGAAGCGACTTGCCCCTGCGCCACCTGCTCAGCAAATTGCTTGAGCCCCATGACATAGGCTTCGACCTTACGCGACTGCCACCATGCCAAGACGCCAGCCAAAACAAGTCCTAAGGGCACCCAAAATGCACCCGCGAGAACTAAGAGGCCGCCTAGCAAAGTCAGGCCAGCAAAAAAACCCTGCCCCATTTATCGATCGGTGAATTTATAGCCCAAGCCGCGGATGGTGCCCAGGCGCGACGATTGCGCGCCCAATTTTTGGCGCAACCTGCGCATATGCACATCCACGGTACGGGTTTCAACATCGCTGTCTATATTCCAAATTTCATCTAAGAGCATCTCGCGGCGTATGACCCGACCCGGGCGAGAAGCGAGATAGTAGAGTAATTCGAATTCTTTGGCCGTCAGCAAAACCTCTTTCTTTGATTTGCCGATGAGTACTTCAAATCTTTCTGGATCAATAATCAAATCATCCCACTCAAGCCTATTTTTTGAACCGCCTTCTTCTATCTGACCCCGACGTAACAATGCCTTGAGTCGGGCTGCTAGCTCTTTAGGTGAAAATGGCTTGGTGACATAGTCATCAGCCCCCAATTCAAGACCCAAAACCTTGTCAGCCTCTTCGGCTTTAGCGGTGAGCATGATAACCGGAATCTTGCGGGTGCTTTCATTGGCGCGAATGCGTTTGAGCACTTCCCAGCCATCCATACCCGGCAGCATGACATCCAGCACCACAGCGCGCGGGTGCTCAGCCAGAATTCGGCGCAAGGCTAATTCACCGTCATATGCCTTAAGCACGCGATACCCTGCTTTTTCGAGATTATAGGCTAGGAGATCAACGAGGTCTTTTTCGTCGTCCACAACCAGCACTTTGATGCCCATCACGCTCCTTGAGTGGTTCACCCAGTGTGGGCCACCATTGTTAACTCTATGTAAATTGAATGTTACAAACAAATCAATGATTCTCTTGTCGAAAGAGGCCCAAAAAGGCCAGAATTTCCCGTCTTCTTTTGCAGGGGTTTCATATGTTCAGCTTCTTATTGCCTAAAGAGCATGCTTTTTTGATCAATTTGACAAACACGCCGTGGTTGGGGTCGAAGTAGCCAAGCTCTTCGTCGATATGGTAGAGAATTTCGGCGACGCACCGGCCAAGGCCAAGCGCATTGCCGATGCTGAACATGAAGCTGACAGCATCACTCATCGAACTATCGAAATGCTTCACCAGACCTTCATCACACCCATTGACCGTGATCAAATTCACGAACTGATCACGCATATGGATGACGTGGTGGACCTCATTCACGGCGCCTCGCGCCGCATGATCTTATATGGCATCGAGAAGCCCACGCCGCCTCTTATCGAGCTAGCCAAGACTGTGCATCTTTCTGTTTTAGAAATGCAAAAAGCGGTGACCGGATTGCGTGATCTCAAGAACGCGGGGGTGATACTCAGGTCTTGTGTCGAGATGAACAAGCTCGAGAACGATGGCGACGCCCTACGTGACAGCGCCGTGGCTCAGCTCTTTAAAGACGAAAAAAATGCGGTCGAAGTGCTCAAATGGAAAGAAATTTATGAATCGGTCGAAACCGCATTAGACCGTTGCGAGGACGTGGCCAACGTCATCGAAGGCGTTGTGTTGGAGAATGCTTGATGAATCCAGAGGCCCTACAAATCAGCATGGCCATGCTGCTCTTTATTATTTTCGTGGCCCTCATTTTTGACTTTATTAATGGCTTTCACGATGCAGCCAATTCAATCGCCACCGTGGTCTCAACCAGGGTGCTTTCGCCCGGCGCGGCCGTGGTCTGGGCGGCTTTCTTTAATTTTGTGGCCGCTTTTGGCTTTGGCACGCATGTGGCGTCGGCCGTGGGCAAGGGCATGGTCAATCCCGAATTTATCAACGCC
>CAZFUM010000197.1:0-2025 GCA_964521965.1 uncultured bacterium
CATCGATGCTTTAGGTGATTTTCGACAACAAGGCGGTTTTCTCGTGCTCGTGATGGATGAATTGGGACAGGGGGGTATGAGTTTTCAGCCAGTCAGCGACGCTTTTAGAGATGCCAATGGCTTGGCAAATCAAGATTTGGCCGGTTTGGCTGATGAGCTATGGATGGCGCATGCCGGCCAGCCTTTGAGAGTGAAATGATATCTCAAACGCATGGCGCAGACATTTATGGTCCTTTGGGTAAACCTGAAGGCCTACTCGATTTTTCTAACACGGTGGTCGAGATTCCACCGCCCCAAACCTGGCACCGTGAGTTTACGCGTTCAGCAGGCAGCCTTCGCCATTACCCGCAGCCATATGCTCAGGGCCTTTCTATATATATAGAGAACGAGCTTGGTCTTTCTGCGGGATCCGTGCAGGCCTGCAATGGTTCGAGTGAAGGACTCGCTTGGGTTGCAGCTAGCTTGGCGGGTCAGAGGGTGCTCATTGAAGCGCCCTGTTTTGGCGAATATGCGCCTTGGTTAAAACGCCATGGGGCTTTTGTCCGTGAAGTCGGTGCCGAAGAACCCGCTCGCCCTGACTGGGACCGCTTGTCTAAGGCGGCCCGCGGGGCGGCATCACTCTGGGTGGCAAATCCCAGCAATCCTTCAGGTCGTGTTCATAGCCGCGCTGAGTTTCGAGAACGGCTGGACTGGTGCCGTAGGCACCGAGTGCTTTTAGTTTGGGATGAAGCCCTGGCTGCCCAGCGCCTCGATGGAGCCAACGACGAGGCACTGAACGCAGCCGTGGCTGCGCCAGGTCTTTTGGTTTTGCGCTCCCTCAGCAAAGGTTTGGGCCTACCAGGGTTGCGCCTGGGTTATTTGGCTGGCCATCCGCTTGAGATGGCGCGCTTAGGCCATTGGGTTGAGCGCTGGAGCGTCAATAGTCTTGCCCAGAGCATGGGCGCTTGGCTTTTTCGTGAAGAACGCCGCTTGGCCAAGTCACGCACCCGCCAATTGGCAGCTTGCAAAGCAGATTTGCTTAAGCGCCTTGCGCCCCTGTCGGCGTGGCTGCAAGTACGCCCGTCAGATACGGGCTTTTTCTTGGTGCGCATCATGGGCAAGCATTTTCGCTCGAGCACACTGGCTGCCAGGGTGCGGCGTGAGCACGTGCTGGTGCGAGCTTGCGCCAGCTACGGCGGCTGGGGTTCGGGGTATTTGCGCCTAAATCCTCGTTTGCCCAAAGACAACGCCAAGTTGGTTACTGTCTTGACTAAAATCTTCAAGAAATTTTCGTGAAGCGTACACTGCCTGCGGTCATGGTGCTGGGTTGCAGCTCGCATGCAGGTAAGTCGCTGCTGACAGCCGCGCTTTGTCGCCTGCTAGTGCGGCGTGGTCTGCGCGTTGCGCCGTTTAAAGCACAAAATATGTCATTGAATTCAGGCCCTACTTTGGACGGCGGTGAGATTTCGCGTGCTCAGGTGGTGCAAGCTGAGTTTGCGGGCGTAATGCCTCAACGTGAAATGAACCCAGTCTTGTTAAAGCCATCGGGTAAGGGTCGTAGCCAGGTTTTGATTCAGGGTCAGTCCATGGGCCTTATGACCACCCACGAGTATTACCGGTATTGGCCTCAAGCTGCTCGGGCGGCCCGCAAGGCATATGCCAGCCTGCAGGAATCTTTTGAGGCCATCGTGATTGAAGGCGCTGGCTCTCCGGCTGAAATTAATCTAGCTCATCGTGATTTGGCTAATCTCGAAGCTGCCCGTTTTAGCCAAGCGCCATTTGTGCTGGTGGTAGATATTGAACGGGGCGGCTCATTTGCGGCAGTGAAGGGTACTCTTGATCTCATTCCGGCTTGGTTAAGAAAGCGCCTTATTGGTGTGGTCTTCAATAAATTTCGGGGTGATCTTAGTTTACTCAAGCCCGGATTGACCTGGTTAGCTCGCCGAGGTATCAAGACCTTGGGTGTGCTGCCCTATGTTCAAGATCATGGTATTGATGAAGAAGACAGCTTGGGGGTGCCAAGGGACAAGCTCGCAGGCAATGCTG
>CAZFUM010000198.1:0-2009 GCA_964521965.1 uncultured bacterium
GGCAGGGTTAGGGCTAGGGTTAGGGCTGGCTTGGTTTTCCACAGGAAGCTCCTTGAATTGAGCCCCTATTTTCGTGTTTGGGGCGGGTTTGTCAAGGCAGGTCTGGCCGTGGGCCAGGGCCTGTCTTTGTGTTAAACTCTCGCGTTGTTTTTCTTGATGGGACTATGGAAGCCTTTTTAAACAGTATTTTTAGTGGCATCAACAGCGATACCTCGACCTGGGTCGCTTTTGCTGCCATTTTCTTCGCGGCTTGGCTCAGCGAAGATGGTGCTCTCTTGGCCTCAGCCCTCTTGTGGAAGCATGGCTATGTCGATCTGAGCACAGTCTATTGGGCCAATGTCTGTGGCATTTCGGGCATTGATTTGGTGCTCTATGCCTTTGCGTATAACTATGGCGATGCCATTACGCGTTTGCCCTTGATCAAGCGCATGGCCAGGCCTCAACGCATGGAAAAGGCCCGGCGCCTGCACCGCCGCGTGGGCAACTGGATAACCTTTATTGTACGTTTTGTACCCCTCACGAGGGTACCGGGCTACCTGGCAGCCGGGCTTTTTAAGGCTAAGCCTTTGCCCACCGTGCTCATCATCATTTCAACCGGCCTTGCGTGGATCGGTTTGCAGCTCTTTCTTATTGCCAAAGCTGCCGAGTGGCTAGGCCCTTGGCTGGCGGTGGGCGTCATGGCCACGGCCATCTTTGGCTTGGGCCTCATTGGTCGACGTCTCATAGCAGAGCAAGCCCCGCCCCCGCGCATGCGCCGTGTCTTGGCCCGTAGCCGTAAGGCCCGCATCCGTAAGGCCCGCATCAAGAGAACACGTATTGCCTGAAAGCACCAAAAATTACTTATGATCCCGTAGCTCAGCTGGATAGAGCATCAGATTTCTAATCTGACGGTCGGCTGTTCGAGTCAGCCCGGGATCAAGATTCGCCAGCAGGAGAGAAGCATGGCAAAAAAGACATTAGCTAAACGCAAGGCTAGCCCTAGATCTAGATTGAGTGGCGCGAAAATCGATTGGCAGCGCATAGAAGCCCTGCCAGCTTTTAAAGAGCTATTGAGATCAAAGGCAGCTTTTGTTGTGCCGGCTTGTGTATTTTTTGTGGCTTACTATTTTGCCTTGCCCGTGCTGGTGGGCTATTTTCCTGACTTCATGAAGACCGAGGTTTGGGGTCCGGTGAACTTGGCCTATGCCTTTGCACTCTCACAATTCTTTATGGCTTGGGCCATCGCCTGGCTCTATGTCAAAGCCGCAGGCCGCACCGATCGCCAAAACGACGCCTTGTTGGCTTCGCTTGAAGGCCGCGCTCGAGGCCGTCGATGAACGCTGCTCTCTGGATGTTCTTAGCCTTTGTGGCAGCTACCTTGTGGATCACTCGTTGGGCTGCGCGTAAAACCACGGGCGCAGCGGGCTATTTTGCTGCGGGCCGCTCGATACGCGGCTGGCAGAATGGCATTGCCGTGGCGGGCGACTATATGAGCGCTGCGTCGTTCTTGGGCATCAGCGGCTTGATTGCCTACAACGGTTATGATGGTTTTATGTATTCGGTGGGCTGGCTGGTGGCTTATCTCACCGTACTTTTGATCGTGGCTGAGCCGCTGCGCAATGCCGGCAAATACACCATGGCAGATTTGTTGGCTTTTCGCCTTTCGCCTAGGCCGGTTCGGGCCGTGGCTTCGCTGTCGACCTTGACGGTTTCGACTTTCTATATGATTGCCCAGATGGTGGGCGCAGGGGTGCTGGTTTCGCTGCTGCTCAAAGATACGGGCATTACGTATAACCAGGCTGTGATTGGCGTAGGCCTCTTGATGATTATTTATGTCGTTTTTGGTGGCATGCTTGCGACGACCTGGGTTCAGATTATTAAAGCCGTTCTCTTGATGGCAGGTACGATACTGCTGTCGATTTTAGTGATGAAGCAATTTGGGTTTTCGCTGAGGGCCTTTTTTGATGCGATTACCCATGTGGCCTACACCGACCCGGTGACCCATAAGCCCCTTGTTCAAAATTTCCTCA
>CAZFUM010000199.1:0-2008 GCA_964521965.1 uncultured bacterium
GACAAGGACAAGAATCTAGTGGGCATGGAAATATTGGATGCTTCGAAGCGGGTTGATCATCCTGATGCCGTTGAACTTGCCTTAACCGCCTGAGTCTAAGCAGCGTCGATTTCACCCTCGATTTGGAAACCCATGCCGAATCAAAATCAAGTTAATGAACCTAAAATGGCGGGCATTAGCAAAGGCCCCATGCCCGCTTCAAACAAGGTCTATGTGCCGGGCCAGCTACACCCCGAGATTCGCGTGCCCTTTCGCGAGATCAGCCAAACCCCCACCCATGTTGGTAGCAATGGTTCACGCGTTGTGGTGCCCAACCCGCCCGTGCGCGTTTACGACCCCTCGGGTCTCTACACCGACCCAGCCGCTGCCGCTAAGCTTGATATACGCCTAGGGCTGCCCCGCCTACGCGAAGCCTGGATCGAGAAGCGCGCTGATACCGAGCTGCTGCCGGGCGTGTCGTCAGCCTATGGCGCCAAACGCGAACAGGATCCGGCCCTGGCGGGCATACGTTTTCCTAACTTGCCCAAACCGCGCAAAGCTAAAGCCGGCAGCAATGTTAGCCAGATGTATTACGCCAAAAAGGGATTGATCACGCCCGAGATGGAATATGTGGCTATTCGCGAGAACCTTAAGCTGCAGGACTATGTGGCAGGTCAACATCCGGGCCATAGCTGGGGCGCGGCCATTCCTAAAGAAATCACGCCCGAGTTTGTGCGAGACGAGATTGCACGGGGTCGGGCCATTATTCCGGCTAACATTAATCATCCAGAATTAGAGCCGATGATTATTGGCCGTAATTTTTTGGTGAAGATTAACGCCAATATTGGTAATTCAGCCATTGCCTCGAGTATCGAAGAAGAAGTTGAGAAGATGGTCTGGGCCACCCGCTGGGGCTCTGACACCGTGATGGATCTCAGTACGGGTAAGAACATTCACGAAACGCGTGAATGGATTTTGCGTAATTCGCCCACGCCCATTGGCACGGTGCCGATCTATCAAGCTTTAGAGAAAGTTCATGGTAAAGCCGAAGATTTAACCTGGGAGCTCTATCGCGATACGCTCATCGAGCAGGCTGAGCAGGGCGTTGATTACTTTACGATTCATGCGGGTGTGCTGCTGCGCTATGTGCCCCTGACCGCGCGCCGCGTGACGGGTATTGTCAGCCGTGGCGGTTCGATTTTGGCTAAGTGGTGCCTGGCGCATCATCAAGAGAACTTTCTCTACACGCACTTTGAAGAGATTTGCGAGATTATGAAAGCCTATGACGTCAGTTTTAGCCTAGGCGACGGGCTGCGGCCAGGTTCGGTGGCCGATGCCAATGACGCAGCTCAGTTTGGTGAGCTCGAAACCTTGGGTGAACTCACGAAAATAGCCTGGAAGCATGAATGTCAGGTCATGATCGAAGGACCCGGGCACGTGCCGATGCACATGATTCAAGAAAATATGACTAAGCAATTAGAAGTCTGCCACGAGGCGCCTTTTTACACCTTAGGCCCTCTCACCACCGACATTGCGCCAGGCTACGATCACTTCACATCTGGCATCGGCGCGGCCATGATCGGCTGGTTCGGTTGCGCCATGCTTTGCTATGTCACACCCAAAGAACATTTAGGTTTGCCTAACCGTGAAGACGTCAAAGAAGGCGTGATTACTTATAAGATCGCGGCTCATGCAGCCGATTTGGCTAAAGGTCATCCGGGCGCACAAATGCGTGATAACGCGCTTAGCAAAGCGCGTTTTGAGTTTCGTTGGGAAGATCAATTTAACTTAGGGCTCGATCCTGAACGCGCCCGCGTTTTTCATGACGCCACTTTGCCCCAAGACGCGGCCAAGGAAGCCCATTTTTGCAGCATGTGCGGCCCCAGCTTTTGCAGCATGAAAATTACCGAAGACGTGCGCGCCTATGCCGCCCAAATCGGCAAGTCAGCTGAAGAGGCCATAGAGCTAGGCATGAAAGAAAAGGCCAAAGAGTTTGTAGACAAAGGCTCAAAGATTTACGTTCAAAGCT
>CAZFUM010000200.1:0-1821 GCA_964521965.1 uncultured bacterium
GGCTCTCACCCTCTTGCAAGCGGGCCAAAGTCTCACTGCCCAGGCCCGGGCCAAGATCGCTCAAAGAAACGCGCCAATATTTACCCTGCCGCTCAGAACTCAGCGTGAGCTGCGAACCGGGTGGCGAGAACTTGATGGCATTCGATAGCAGATTGCCTAGCACCGATTCACGCAACGCTTCGGGTACCGCCCGAGCTTGGCCGCCCCATTCACCCTGACGCAAAAGGCTCATGCCTTTTTCTTTAAAGCGAGGCTCAAAGACTTCTAAGAGATCTTGATAAAGGCCTTCTAAGCTGACTCGTTCAAGCTGTCCGGGTTCTAGAATGCCGTCGCTCAGCTGAAAATAGCGAGCCACGTCGCAAAGTGCGCTCATGCGAATCACCAGACGGCGCGCCAATGCCAACGAAAGATCGCCAGGCTGTGAAATAGCCAATGCAGCTTGTGCGCTTGCCAAAGGATTGGCCAAATCATGAAAAAGCGTGGCCAAGGTACGACGCCTCAGACTCAAAGCTACTTTCAGATCATTGGCGTGCTGACGTAACTGGGCCAGAGCTCTGCGGCGCATCACCTCGATCACAGCGCAAGCGCCCAACATGCCCAGGCAGAGCATGAACAAATTGCCCAAAGTGCGCCACTCATACAAGTCAAGAGCAGGCAAAATGCTGCGATAATGCCCAAAAATGACAAGCAAGCAAAGGCTCGTCAAACTCAAGCCCAAGGTCCAACCACTTAAGACCGTGGCCATAAAGGCAATAAAGGGCACAAAGGGCAGAGTTAAGCCGGGCCGCGGATCATACGTGAGCATAGAAACCAATACCACCGCTGCAATCAGGGTCACGGCCAAAGATGCATAGAGCGACTCACGCTGAATGTCACGACGCGCGGCCATCCAAAGCAAGGCAGAGATGATAGCCACGACAAGGCCTTGCCAGCCTTGGCCCTGGCCTAAGCCTAGGTCACGTGCTGCCACAGCGAGCGCCGCCACGAAGACGGTGATCAAAAAAGGCGCCAATACCCCTGATGGTCCCGCGGGCATGGCAGCCATAATTTCACTACGCTTAGTCTCGACACGCGCTGCGTTCAATGCACCTTGAATCTCTTCTAAACCCTGCCTGAGCTCGAGCGGCCGCGCCTCGTTTTCTAATTTCTTAAGTCGCGGCAAGACTCCGTCAAAAAGCGCCTTGCTCATGCTTTCTTGCGACTCGTTCACTTGATCTTGGCGTGCAGCATAAGCGCCCAGGGCATGCGTGCTACGCTGATAGAGGGTCCACAGAATAGCACAGCATGCGGCATTGGCCGCGAGTAGCACCGTGTCTGTGCTAAAAGATTCCCAACTCACTTGAGAGTCAGATCGCGACCAATTCCAAATGTAGAGGCCTTGGGCCAACACGGTAAAGGCGAGACCCGAGAGCAAACCATCGATGAGGGTGGCACAAATGATTAAGATGGCCAAAAATGACAAGGGCATCACGGGCAGTACGGCGCTCTCGTGCAACGTGGCCAGCAGCACCAGGCCCATATCGAGCAGCAGCAGTAAGCGAAGACCCCAACGAAAATGGCGCTTCCAATAATTAGCGCTGGCCCAGGCTAGCAGGCAAATCAGGCTCATGCCCCAAGGCGCCAGCACCACGCCCATGCCCGAATGCAAATTGCGCAGGCCAATCAAAGCGCTCAGGCCAATATTGACCCAGAGTATGGCCCGGAACATGCGCCAGCGCAGGTCACCCAGAAGAGCGTGATCCTTCTGGGCATCCAGGCGGAAAAAATCAAAAAAAGCAGCTATTCGAGGCATGCATTAATCTAGCTTTTTCCGATCATGAC
>CAZFUM010000201.1:0-1741 GCA_964521965.1 uncultured bacterium
GCACCGCCTTCAACGTCAAGGAAATCGAGGAAGTCGCCAAAAAGCAGGGCGTCGGCCCGCAGGCTATCTTTGAGGCTAATGCTCACACCCCGGGTGCCATGGCCATCGCCTGAGCCCGACATGCAACTCTCTGCCAGCGCCACAGCCAGACCGCCATCGGATATGTCATGGGCCGAAGCCAAGAGACCCAAGCGGGTGGCCTCAAGCAAGAAGCGCTGCAGCTTCTTTTCTAATTTTAGGTTCAGTCGGGGCGGAAGACCAGTCTTGCGATGGTGAATGCGCTGCAAGTACTCAGAACCCCCGATTTCATCGCTATTGCGGCCTGCCAAAAAGACCTGATCGCCGTCTTCTTTAAAGTATTGAGTGTTATAGCGCAGGGCCTGGCCCTTGGGCGGTGGCGGTATCAAACCCACCACGCCCACGATAGGGGTCGGGTCTATGGCTCGCTTGGGACTCTCATTATATAAAGAGACATTGCCCGAGATGACGGGCACGCCCAGTTCGCGGCAAGCCTCGGCCATGCCTTTCACCACCTCGGCAAACTGCCACATAATTTCGGGATCTTGCGGATTGCCAAAATTCAAGCAGTCGGTGGCGCCAATGGGCTCAGCGCCTGCGCAGGCCACATTACGCGCAGCCTCAGCTATCACCAAGCGGCCGCCCATGCGCGGGTCAAGATAGCACCAGCGGCCATTGCCATCGGTTTTCATAGCTAGGGCCGAACCATTTTCTTTGACTCGCACGACGGCTGCGTCCGAACCCGGCAAAACCAAAGTGTTCGTGCGCACCATGTGATCATACTGGCGCCAGACCCAGCGCTTTTCAGCGATATTCGGCGCGCCCAAGAGCTTAAGCAGCACTGCCGCCAAATCTTTAGGCTGCTTGACCGAAGCGTTCTTAAACGCGCTCGTCTTGGCCAAATACTTCGGCTTAACCATGGGCCGCTTAGCCACGGGAAATAACGGATGCTTGTCATCAGCCAGAGGCGCGACGGGGATGTCGCTGACCAGCTGGCCTTGCCAATAAATGCGGTGGTGACCACTGTTCGTGACTTGGCCTACCACGGCCGCATGCAAGCCCCACTTTTCTAATACTTTAAGAACGGCCTTTTCTTTGCCAGGCTTGGCCACGAGCAGCATGCGCTCTTGGCTCTCGCTCAGCATGATTTCATAGGGCGTCATGCCGGTCTCGCGCATGGGTACTTTATCAACGTCTAAATCTAAGCCGGCGCCACCGCGAAAGGCCATCTCAGTGGATGAGCTCGTGAGACCTGCAGCACCCATGTCTTGAATGCCAATCAGCAAGCGTCCCTTGATGAGCTCGAGCGTAGCTTCGAGCAAGAGCTTTTCCATAAATGGATCGCCCACCTGAACCGCCGAACGCTTTTCTTCGCTTTCATCTGACAATTCAACGCTAGCAAACGTTGCGCCATGAATACCATCGCGGCCGGTCGTAGCGCCAATGTAAATGACTTTATTGCCCACGCCACTGGCCTTGCCCTTCACCAGATCTTTATGCGGTAGAACACCCAGCGCAAAAGCGTTCACCAAACAATTCTCGCGGTATACATCGTCAAAAACTACTTCACCCGCCACCGTGGGTATGCCCACGCAATTGCCATAGCCACCGATGCCCTGCACCACACCCTTAAAAAGGCGACGGGTGTGGGGGTCTGAGGGTTCGCCAAAGCGCAGCGCATCCATGCAAGCAATAGGGCGAGCGCCCATGGTAAAGACGTCAC